>NZ_JBRBVB010000006.1:0-91077 GCF_052825805.1 Pseudaestuariivita sp.
CAGCAGATCGTGCCGGGCGGGCGTGGAGGCTTTACGCTCACCGCCCCGCAGGATGGCGCCGCCTCCGGCTGCGACATCCTGATCGACCTCACCGGGGGACAGCCTCTCTTTCCCGCGCACGAGAAACGCGAGGGCTACCTGCGCGCCGACCCGGCACACCCACCTGCGGTCGCCGCCGCCATCCTCGCTGCCAGCCACCTTACCGGCACGTTCGAACAACCGCTCTACGTCAAGACCGAGGCGATCCTCTGCGCCCATTCCCGCGCCGAGCAGACCGGCTGCACCCGCTGCCTCGACCTCTGCCCGACCGGCGCGATCACCCCGAACGGCGATCACGTCACCGTAGATCCGATGATCTGCGCCGGCTGCGGCGCGTGCTCGGCGGTTTGCCCCTCGGGCGCCATCAGCTACGATGCGCCGCCCGTGGACCTGACCATGCGCCGGGTGCAGACCCTCGCCAAAGCCTACCGCGACGCCGGTGGCAAAACCGCGCGCTTGCTCGTCCACGACGCACACGGGGGTGAGATGATCGCCCTCTCCGCCCGCCACGGCGACGGCCTGCCCGCCAATGTGATCCCCCTGCAACTAGACGCCCTAAACGCTTTCGGCCACGCTGAGGCGCTCGCCGCCCGTGCCGCGGGCTTTGCGGAGGTCATCTGGCTCGCCAGCCCCAAGACCGACCGCGACGCGCTCGAGGCTCAGGTCGCCCTGACCCGCGCGCTCTCCGGCGCAGACGCCGTGCACGTCATCGACACACCCGACCCGGACGCCATGAGCGCCGCGCTTTTCGGCTCTAACTTTGCCGAAATCACCCATACGCCGGTCCGCCCCATGGGCACCCGCCGCCAGATCACCCGCCAAGCCGTCAAGGCACTGCACCCCGAGGCAGAGAGCCTGCCCCTGCCCGCCGGCGCGCCCTACGGCGCGGTGCTCGTCAATAAGAGCGCCTGCACGCTCTGCCTGTCATGCGTCTCGCTCTGCCCCTCCGGCGCTTTGGGGGACAACCCCGACGCCCCCGAGCTGCGCTTTCAGGAGGACGCCTGCCTGCAATGCGGCATTTGCAGGGCGCTCTGCCCCGAGGACGCCATCGCGCTCGAGCCGCGCCTCAACCTCACCGACGCCGCACTTGACCAGACGATCCTCAACGCCGAGGAACCCTTTGCCTGCATCGATTGCGGCGCGCTCTTTGGCGTGAAATCGACCATCGACAAGATCACCGAAAAGCTGACCAGCCACGCGATGTTCAGCAATCCAGACGCGCTCAAGATGATCCAGATGTGTGACGATTGCCGCGTGAACGCGCAGTTCCACGCCGACGGTTCACCCTTTGCCGGTGCCGCCCGCCCCAAGGTGCGGACCACCGACGACTACCTCAGCAAGCGGCGCGATCACTGATGATCGAGCGGCGCGCCCAGGTCCGCCGGCGCCAGTACGGCGACATAGGCGAGCACCGCCTCCATCTCGTCCAGCGTCAGCTCGATGGGAACGATGGGCGACGGCCGGTCGATGGGAAATGGCTCCGTCACATCCTCGATCTGGGTAAAGGCCGGGTGCGGATTGAGAACGTAGAACGCCGTAAACCGCTCCTCCCAATCGCGCATCGCGCGCAGCACCATAAAGCTCGGCGTCGACCCGATCGAGTTCCAGGCTGTCGCCTTGTCCACCGCATGACAGCGCGCGCATTTGACGACGCTCACCTTGTGGCCGGTCTCGGCATCGTCCGAAATCTCGACCCGGACCACCTCGACCTTCGGCGCGGCAGGCGCTCCGAAAAGCGTCTCGCCCCCAGGCGCAAACCCCATGACCGTGCGCATGCCGACGTCCCCCGTCAGCCAGCCCACGAACCGCTCGGTAAAGGCCGTCTCCTCGCGCACGTCCAGATGCCAGACCTGCCCCGCCCCCTCGAAGAGCGCCCTGCCTTGCGAGCCCAGCACCACTTGCGCCTCCCCTTCCGGCACGGCAAGAACACGCACCTGCGTCTTGAGGGAGAACCGCGGAAGGATGTGCTTGAGCAGACCCGTTTCCACCAGCGCGTCCGGCGCATGCAGCGTGACCACCCGCTCCTCGGCCACCGCCACGGCAGCCCAGACCAGCATCACACATCCCAAAATCCAGCGCATGCGGCCAGCCTAAGGCCGGCAGGCGCGATCTGACAAGACTTTCGAAAGGACCCCCGCCATGAGCGACGATTTCAACATGTCGATGCGCAAGTTCCTCAAACAGGTCGGCGTGACCTCGCAGCAGGCCATCGAAGGCGCTATCCGCGAAAAGGGCGAGGCGGGCAAGACCTACGCCGTGCGCGCCACCATCACCATCGAAGAGCTGGACCTGACCCACGAGGTCACCGGTGAGATCAAAGGCGGCTGAGTATGGCAACGCGTGAAGCGATCCTCGAGCGGCTCAAACAGCACGCCGACCCCGCTGGCAACGGCGACATCGTCGCGGCAGGCGTCGTGCGCGCGCTCAATGTCGATGGCGGCAGCGTCCGCTTCGTCATGGAAATCGCGCCGTCGCTGGCCAAGGCATACGAGCCGATCAAGGCAGCGTTAGAGACTGAATTGGCGGCCATGGACGGCGTCTCGAGCATCTCCATCGTGATGACCGCGCACGAGACCAAGACGCCCCCGCCCGACCTCAAACCCTCCCGCCGGGCCGAACCCTCCGGCCCCGAGCCCATCCCCGGCGTCGATCGCATCCTCGCCATCGCCTCCGGCAAAGGCGGCGTCGGCAAGTCCACGGTGTCTGCCAACATTGCCTGCGCACTGGCCGCCAAAGGACGCCGTGTCGGCCTGCTCGACGCGGACGTCTACGGCCCCTCTCAGCCGCGCATGCTGGGTGTCTCAGGACGGCCGTCGTCCCCGGATGGCAAGATCATCATGCCGCTGCGCAACCATGGCGTCACGATGATGTCGATCGGCCTGATGGTGAACCCGGATCAAGCCGTTGTCTGGCGTGGCCCGATGCTCATGGGCGCGCTGCAACAGATGATGCGCCAGGTGCAATGGGGCGCGCTCGACGTGCTGATCGTGGACCTGCCGCCCGGCACCGGCGACGTGCAGATGACCCTCGCGCAAAAGGCGCCCGTGACCGGCGCCGTGATCGTCTCCACCCCGCAGGACGTCGCCCTGATCGACGCGCGCAAGGGCGTGGACATGTTCAACCAGCTCAAGGTCCCGATCGTCGGCATGGTCGAGAACATGTCGATGCACATCTGCTCGAACTGCGGCCATGAGGAGCACATCTTCGGCCACGGCGGCGTCAAAGCCGAGGCCGAAAAGATGGGCGTCCCGCTCCTCGCCGAGTTGCCCCTGCACCTCGACATCCGCCTTGCCGCAGACGGCGGTGCCCCCATCGTGGCCTCCGCACCGGACAGCCCGCAGGCGGCGGCCTTCCTCGATTTGGCAGACAGTTTGATCGAAAAAGGCGCCGCATGAGCGAGCTGACCCTCCCTCCCCTCATGTCCGGCGAAGAGGTCGCGGGCGACGTGTTCGAACACGCCGTCCTGCGCGCCGTGCAAGGGGTGGATGCGGGTCTGATCCTGCACGACCTGGGCGCCAACGAGGTCAGCGCCGCGCTGATCTTTGCGCCCGAGGTCCCGCTGGCAGATGCGTCAGCAATGCTGCCCCTTTGCATGGTCGGCTTCCAAAACGCGCTCGGCGCTCTCGCCCCGCCCGAGGTAGCCGTGCACCTCGACTGGACCGGCGGCTTGCGGATCAACGGCGCGGCGTGTGGCGGCTTCCGTTTGCTGGCCTCGACCGCTGACCCGGACGAGGTACCCGACTGGCTCATAGTCGGCTTCACCCTGCCCCTCTGGCCCGTCTCCGACAGGCCCGGCGATACACCGGACGAGACCGCGCTCTATGCCGAAGGCTGCGCCGATGTGCAGGCCCCGACCCTGGTGGAGGCTTGGGCGCGCCACACGCTCAACTGGCTCGGCCGTTGGGAGAGCGACGGCACCAAACCCCTGCACGCCGAATGGCGCGGCCTCGCGCATGGTATGGGCGAGGATGTGGCTCTAAACGGCCATGCAGGGACGTTTCTGGGTGTCGACGAACGCTTCGGGATGCTCATCCGTGACGAGACCACAACGCATCTCGTGCCGCTCACGACCTTGGTGGAGACCAGCCCATGAAACTTGCCCGCGCCATCCACTTTGACGAAAGCGACCAACGCGTTTTTGCCAGCCCTGCGCGGACCGGCGAGTGGTGCATTTCCGGTGGGTTCGAGTTCTCCGACTGGACCGAAGGCGACCTCACTGGCAAAGCCCGTCAGGCCTTTGCCAACGGCTGGTTCGGGATCGAGACCGGGGGCCGCGTGACATTCGTCGCGGTCACCCAGATCCAGGAAGCCGAACAAGCCGCTCTGACCGACACCCTCGCCCAGCACTTCGTCACCTACTACGGCGCGCCTTCGGTCGAGGCGGCCCGCCCCGTGGCGGCCGAAGAGATCGCCCAAATGGCGGATTTGTGTGACGAACACAGCCCAAACACGCTTTTGACCGTGGCGCGCGAGCTGTCGGATGCGGGCGTTCGCGAGGCGTACCGCACGATCGAGGCGCAGGATGCCGGCCTCGACCAATTCGCGATCCACGGCTCGCTGGACGACTAGCCCACCTTACTCCGCATTGAAGGTAAAGAGCGTCTCCCCGTTGATCGTATAGGCATCGATCAACCCTTGCGCGGTGGGCGAGACGAGCCATGCTTCGAGCTGCAAAGCCTCTGCGTTTTTCACATGGGGATGCTTTTCGGGGTTCACCGGCAGGAAGGCGTACTGGTTGAAGAGCACCGGGTCGCCGGAGAAAAGAAGCGCCAGATCGCCCTTGTTGCCAAAGTTGAGCCAGGACGCCCGGTCGGAGAGGATGTAGGCATTGAGGCCGGAGGCGGTGTTGAGCGCCGCGCCCATGCCGGCGCCGACGGCATTGTACCAGCTGTCAAACCCTTCTGGATCGTACCCGGCGTCCTGCCAAAGCGCGATCTCCTTCTTGTGCGTCCCGCTGTCATCGCCACGGCTGACGAAGGTGCTTTGCGTCTCTGCGATGCGGTTTAGAGCCGATTTCGCGTCGTCGGCGCTTTGGGTGCCTGCGGGGTCAGCGCTGGGTCCGACGATGACGAAGTCGTTGTACATGATCTCGCGCCGGTGGATGCCTGACCCGTCCGCGACAAAGGCTTCCTCGGCTGCGCGGGAGTGCACGAGAATGGCATCCACGTCCCCTGCCCGCCCGAGCCGCAACGCCTGTCCGGTGCCGACGATCAGGAGCTGTACTTCGAGGCCGGTGTCCTCTTGGATCCGGGGCAACAGAACGTCCGCGAGGCCAGAGTTGTGGAAAGACGTCGTGACGGCCATGCGCAGGGTTTCCGCGGTGGCGGGAGCGGCGATGCACAGAGACAAAAGGGCGGCGTAGAGACGTTTCATTCGACGATATCTCCTTTGAGAAAGGCGCGGGCGGCCGCGGTCCGCGGCGCCTCGAAAAACTGCGAGGCGGGTGCGTGCTCGGCCACTTGGCCAGCCTGCATGAAGATGACATCGTCCGCCAGACGCCGGGCCTGTCCCATGTCGTGGGTGGCAAGGATCAGCCGCGTGCCGCGGTCCTTGGCCTCGGTCAGGAGAGCCTCGATCTCGCGCGTGGCGCGCCCGTCGAGGGAGGCGCAGGGCTCGTCCAGAAAGATGCAGTCTGCCCCGGAGATGAAAGCCCGGGCAAGGGCAAGTTTCTGCATCTCCCCGCCCGAAAGCACGGTGGCCGGGCGCGCGAGCATCTGGGAGAGGCCGATGCGGTCCGCCCATGCCTCTGCCCGCCCTGTGGCGTCGGCGCGTCGAACGCCGCGCAGACGCAAGGGATAGGCGATGTTCTGGACAACCGAGCGGCGCAGCATCACGGGCCGCTGGAACACAAATGCCTGCCGCGCGCGCGCCGCTTCGGTCGGACACGCCCATGTGATGTTGCCAGCTGTCAACCGCGCCGTGCCATGCAGCAGACGCAGCAGCGTCGTCTTGCCCGAGCCGTTGGGACCGATGAGGGCGGTCAGCCCCTGCCCTTCCAGCGTCAGATCAATTGGTCCGACAAGAACCCTGCCCCGCCGGGACGTCTGCGCGCCGGTCACGGTCAGGGGGAAGAGGTCTACCATCTGCCCTCCCTTTCCGTGCGGCCGAGCGCGTGAATGGCGAGGTTGACCGCGATGGCGAGAAAGATGAGGACAAAGCCGAGCGCGAGGGCGAGGGCAAAGTCCCCCTTGCCAGTTTCGAGGGCGATGGCGGTGGTGAGCACGCGCGTCGCGTTGTCGATGTTGCCGCCGACGATCATGATCGCGCCGACCTCTCCGATTGCGCGGCCAAAGCCAGCCAGCGACGCGGTGAGCAAGGCGCGGCGCGCATCCCAGAGGAGCGTGCGCATCTTTTGCCAAGGCGTGACGTTCATCGAGATGAGGAGGTCGTGATACTCGCTCCACAGATCGCGGAGGGATTGGTGCGCGATGGAGGCTATGAGCGGCACGATGATGATGACCTGCGCGATGACCATAGCGGTCGGGGTAAAGAGAAGGCCGAGCACGCCAAAGGGGCCCGAGCGACTGAGCAGGATGTAGACGATCAGGCCGACGACGACGGGCGGCAGTCCCATAAGCGCGTTGAGCAGGGCAATGGTCAGACGGCGGTAGCGAAAGCGGCGCACGGCGAGCACGGCGGCGAGGGGGAGCGCGATCAGCGACGCAATCACAAGCGCTGTCAGGGTGACCTGAAGCGAGCGTAGAGTGATGTCGATGAGGTCGGGGTCGCCCTGGATCACTAGCCAAAAGGCCTGAGTGAGTCCGCCCCAAAGGTCGCTCATGCGAAGTATTCCAATTCGGTTCCGCCTCCATCAAAACCCATGCCTGCGGCGGCGTCGAGAGGGGAAGCGACCGGGGGACAAGTTGCCCTTGGGTTCTCGGCCAAGTTCTTGACTGAGGGCCATCCCGTCCACCGGTTGACAGCTGTCAACTGCCTTGCCCCGCAAGCCGCAACAATCGGTTCGGATCGTATTGTCCGCGTTCTGCTTGCGCGATCAAACGGTTGAGGTAGGCAGGCGGATTGGCGATCTGCGCGATACGCTCGGTGATGGCCAGAATCGTCACTGTGGTCGCTTGGTCTCCCATGACACGGCGCGCCCTTTCCCAAGCAGAAAACGCGACCCCGATCATGGGAAGGAGCCGTTGAGACAGGGCGTGAAGGTCTGACCACTGCCTTGGCGGGGCTTCTGCGAACTGCAGAGCGTTGGGGCAGTGGGTGACGATGTCCACAGATCGTGTGGTATCTTCTTTTTCTTTCTTTGAATTAGATTGATGGCGCTCATTTTGGGTGTCGGTGGCGCTTAGTTGTGATGTTTTGAGGGGACCTCCGAGCAGGGTTGTCCTTAGCTGGGCAAGCGCATCGAGCGCGTCTTCCCACGCGTTCACAGTGACCTTGCGGCGAAGGATGCGAGAGAGCGCGACAAGGCAAGCGTGCGTCTCGTGTCCGGCGACGATGAGGTCGCGGCGGAGGGAGAGGAACGTGACTCGCAAGGCGTGGATGCGGGATGCCACCTGTTCGGCGGCGTCGGCAGCTTTGGCGATCTCATCGGCACGCACCAAAAGAGGGCGGAGGTCAAAGCCGAACACTGGCCCGCCGCCGCGGCAGGCGTACCGTTTGCCATTGGGCGAATCGTGCCGGCAGATGAGACCAACCGCGACGAGGGCCGCGATGTGGCGGCGGAGTGTGCTGGCGGGCATGCCTTGCAACCGCGTCGAGAGCGTCTGGTTGGAGGGGAAGACGATTAGCCTGTCCCCGTCGCGCAGGTCGCTGCGAGGGTGGAACGTCAGGAGCGCGTTCAGCACGGCGAGGCTCCGGTGGCTAACGCTGAACGCCTCGCGCGCGGCGCAGAGCTGCTGGAAAAGCGCCCATTTGTCGACGCTGGTGCAGGGGGCGGGTGCCTCGGCCCGGGTGATATGTGCTTTGAGCGCAGCCGAAATGGGCCGCGCCCCGAAAGACGTGGTGGTGATCCGTCGCATGAAATTTCACAAGGCAAAACTTTTTTGTCCGCCCAGGGCAGGGATGCGTTGACAGCTGTCAACAAGAGGGGCAGATTCGGAGGTGCTAGAACACGAATTGGCCTCTCGGGATCCGTCTCGGGGGGTCTTTTCTTTTGCCTGTTGTGCCTCCTTGGTTGCTCGTCCTCAGGGTGTCAGCGCGTGGTTTTCCACTCGCCGTGCAGGCGGGCCAGATTGGCGATGAGCCAATCGTGGAACCCGTCATCTTGTGTCTTGTCGAGGGTCAGCACCGTCTTCCCGCCCGCGCGTTTGGCTTGCGCTAATGCCTTGCCCTCGGCGGTCATGACTGCGTGCGGGGCAGGGGGTGCGGGCTTGTCTGGGGTCAGCGCTTTGGCAACGGCGTCGAACCGTGTGTCCGAGCTCTCGCCTCGCGCCGCTTCCACCATGTCCCGCCCATTCAAGGCGTCCGCCAGCGCCAGCCATCGTTCGCGTCCGACGTTGGGCGCAGCACCGATCGCTTCGATTAAGTCGAGGGGGACGCGGTCGGCCACGGAGAGCAGGCGCGAAATCAGCGTCTTATCCATGTGCAGTGCGTCGCAGATCACCTTCCGGTCATATCCGGCGTCGCGCATCTGGCGGGCAAAGTTCGCCTTTTCGATAAACGACAGGTCCTTGCGGGCGGCGTTCTCTTGGCCCTGCGCGAGGATCAGGTCGCGGTCGTCGAGGATGCGCACCATCGCCTTGACCGGCAGGCCAAGCGCCTTGAGCGCTGCCACGCGCCGCCGTCCATAAACCACCTGATACCGCTCGGGATCGTTGGGGTTCGGGCGGACCAGAACGGGCACTTGCTGGCCGTATTCCTGAATCGAGGCTGTCAGCGCAGCATGATCCTCGTCCGCGCCGAGCCGGTCTCGCATCCCGGCATCGTCGATCAAACGCGGGTCGAGCTCCTGCACCGAGCGCGCCTTGAGATCGGCGATCTGTTGGCTGACCGCGCCGATGGCGCCTTTCTGGTAGCGCGGCTTAGCGGCGTCCACGCGCGCCGTCTCGGCCTCGGCGGGCGGCGTCGGGGAGGGGGCGTCCATCAGCCCCTTCATCAGGTCCTTACGCGCCATGCTCAGCCTCCATGACCGCGCCCCCAAGCCTGTTGGACAAGCGCCTCGATCTCGCCGTTTACGGCGTTCAGGCTCTCGATTGCGCGCTCGTATGTGGCGCGGGTGAAGGCGGATTTCTCGACCTCGTAGAGCGTCTGCTTGGTGATCCCCGCGTCCGAGATGGCGGTGGATTTGAGCGCGGTGTGGTTCAGCACGTGATCGCCGAACATCGAACGCATGAAACTGACCATCTGGTTTTGCGGACCGTCGCCGGGCTCGTAACGAGTGATGAGGTAGCGCAGCCAGTCATAGGACATGTCCCCGCCCGCCTCGCTCACCACGCCAAGCAGGTTAGAGGTCATGAGCAAGAACTGGCACATGGACATAACGTCGAGCATCTGCGGATGCACGGTCACCAGCACCGCCGTCGCTGCCGAGAGGGCGGACATGGTGAGGTATCCGAGCTGGGGCGGGCAGTCGATGACAACCACGTCGTAGCGGTCCTCGACCTCGGCGAGGGCCAGCCCGACCTTCGTGAAGAACAGAGACGAATCCTGCGCAACAAGCGCGCGAGGCGTTTCGTGTTCGAACTCCATCAGGTCGAGGTTGCCGGGCACCAGATCAAGGTTTTTGAAATAGGTCTGCTGGATGATCTGGCTCAGCGGCACCGGGTCCTCGTAGGCGATCGCATCGTAGAGCGTGCCGCCGTCGAGGAGGTCGAACTCGGGCTGGAACCCGTGCAGCGCCGAGAGCGAGGCCTGAGGGTCGAGATCGATGGCGAGCACCCGGTACCCGTCGAGCGCCATCTTTTGTGCCAGATGCGCAGAGGTGGTGGTCTTGCCCGAGCCGCCTTTGAAGTTGACGACCGCGATGACTTGCAGGTGATCACCCTCGCGGCGGCCGGGCAGATATGTGCCTGGAACCTTGGCGCCCGCCTCGAGATACTCGCGCAACGCCTGGATGTCTTCGGGCGAGTAATAGCGCCGCCCGCCGGCGCGGGTTTCGGGCTGCGGACCCTTCCCATCGAGACTAAGCTTGCGCAAATAGGCGTCTTTCACGCCAAGAAGGTCTGCAACCTCGCCGCTGGTGAACTTCCGCAGCATCCTCTTTGCATCGGGGGGGAAGAGCTGCGCGCGGTGTGCCTGCAGCCGCTCCGACAAACGCAGGGCGTGATCGCCCACGACAAGGTCGATGCGCTCGCGCCGCTCTTGGCTGAGCTCTTGCTGCCCAATCCTTGGATCACCTGTGATCTGGTCCACCGCTGCCTCCGTTTGTTACGGAATGTGGCGTATTGTTCGCCTTTAACCGTAAGTATTAGGCAGGCGCCGGGGATTCGGGCAAGGGATTTTTCCACAGGCTGCAAAGTTGAGGCCAAGCCCCGGATGCAGCGCTTGCGCCAGATTAGGCTCTGTTTGGCGCGCTGTCACGTAATGCCAAAGAACGTGACAGGGTGAGGGGCTGTCTTTATACCTCCTTCAGGGACGATGAAGGGAGCCATGCAGATGCTCAGATGGATTGCCGCTGGACTGCTGTCTTTGCCGCATGTGGCCATGGCGCAAGACGCGCCGCCGCTGGCCAAGATCCTCACGGTCGCCGAAGGGGACGGCGCAATCACGCGGCAGTTCTTTGGCCACGTGGTGGCCAAGCAGACGGTTGATCTGGCTTTCCAGGTGGGCGGGCAGATTGTCGAGCTTCCGGTTCTTGAAGGCACGCCCGTGACCAAGGGAAGTCTTGTGGCACGGCTCGATACCGAGCCTTTCCAACTGGCGCTCGATCAAGCGCAAGCGCAGCAGGACCAGGCCGACCGCACCCTCGAGCGCATGGAAAAGCTGGAGGGCAATACTGTCAGTCAGGTGACCGTGGACGATGCCACGACCCAGGCCGATCTTACTGCGATTGCCACGCGCAACGCGGCGCGGAATTTGGAGCTGGCGACGCTCAATGCGCCCTTTGACGGGATCATCGCCTCACGGAACGTGGCGAACTTTACCACCGTGCAGGCGGGCATGCCGATTGTGCGGATGCATGACATGTCCGAGCTGCGGGTGGATATCGAAGTGCCGGAGGTGCTGTTTCAGCGCGCCGGGCGGGATCCTGACCTTGAGCTGACCGCGACCTTTCCCCGCCTTCCGGGGAGCTATGACCTTGAACCCCGCGAGTTCAATGCGGAGACGTCGGACAAAGGCCAGACCTACCGCATCACGCTCGCGCTCACCGATCCGGGCGACTTGGTCGTGCTGCCAGGCTCGTCGGTCAACGTGACCGCGTCGCTTCTTGGGAACGCGCCTCAGATTGTCATCCCGCAATCAGCCTTGATCGCAGACACAAGTGGCGCGCCGCGGGTGATGCTGTTCACCCCGTCTGGGACCGACCCCGACATCGGCACGGTGCAAGTCACCGAGGTCTCGATCACACCTTCGGCCAACGGCGACGTGCTGGTGACCGAAGGGCTGAGTCCGGGCGACCAGATCATTGCCAGCGGTGCCGCTTTGCTGAGTGACGGCGACGCGGTGCGCCGCTTCACTGGCTTTGATAGCTGAGCGCCGCCATGACCATCGCGCGCCTTTCGATTGAACGCCCGCTTTACACCTGGATCGTGATCCTGACTTGCCTTCTGGGCGGGCTCTGGGGGTTCATGTCGCTTGGGCGGCTCGAGGACCCGGCCTTTACGATCAAGACCGCCGTGGTGATCACGCAGTATCCCGGCGCCTCGGCGCAGGAGGTGGCGCGCGAAGTGACCGAGCCGCTCGAATCCGAGATCCAGAAGATGGCGGAAGTCGACCAAATCCGGTCGGTCAACCAGCCGGGCCTCTCGCGCATTTCGGTCGATATGAAGGACACCTATGGCGGTGATGAGCTTCCCCGCATCTGGTCGAAGCTGCGCAACCGGGTGGGGGAGGCGCGCCTGCCGCAGGGGACCTCCGAGCCGTTTGTAAATGACAGCTTTGGTGACGTGTACGGCATTTATTATGCGATCACTGCGCCGGGTTACACGGACAGTGAGATTTACCAGCTGGCGACGTTCCTACGGCGTGAGCTGTTGGCGGTGCCGGGGGTTGCGGACGTGGCGCTGGCGGGGGTGCCGAACGAGACGATCTACGTCGAGCCGGACCCGGTGCTGAGCACCAACCTTGGCGTGTCGATGGGGGTCCTGCAGCAAGCCATCGCGACGGCCAACGAGGTGGTCGATGCGGGTGTTTTGCAGGACGAGCGCGGGCGGACGTTGATCCAGAGGCCGGAGGGGAGCGACTCGGTTGAAGAGATCGCGGGGCTGGCGTTTTCGGTGCGGGGGAACCTGCTCAACGTGCGGGATGTGGCGGAGGTGCGGCGCGCGCGTGAGGCGAACCCGACGCTGATCATCCGGCACAATGGGCGGGACGCCTTTACGCTGGGCGTGGCGGGTGTCGGCAGCGAAAACATCGTGGATGTGGGGTACCGCGTGGACGCCAAGCTTGCCGGGATTGCCGATCAGATCCCGCTGGGTGTGCAGATCCACCCGATCTACCAGCAGCACCTCGTGGTGGAGGAGGCGTCGAACGATTTCATCGTGAACCTTGCCATGTCGGTTGCCATCGTGGTCGCGGTGCTTGCGGTGGCGATGGGGTGGCGCGCGGCGGTGGTCGTGGGCTCGACGCTGCTTTTGACCGTGGTTGGCACGCTCCTTTTCATGTGGATTTTCTCGATCGAGATGGAGCGGATTTCGCTCGGCGCGCTCATCATTGCGATGGGGATGCTGGTCGACAATGCCATTGTCGTGGCTGAGGGCATGCAGGTCGCGATGCAGAGGGGGAAGAAGTCGCGCGAGGCCGCGGACGAGGCGGCCGCCAAGACGCAAATCCCGCTGCTCGGGGCGACGGTGATTGCGATCATGGCCTTTGCCGGGATTGGCCTCAGCCCGGACAGCACGGGAGAGTTCATGTTCTCCCTCTTTGCGGTGATCGGGATTTCGCTGGTCCTGAGCTGGGTGCTGGCGCTGACGGTCACACCGATGCTCGGGCATTACTTTTTCAAAGTAGGGCAGGGGGGTGATGCGGAGGACGCCTATGGCGGGCCGTTCTTTCGGCTCTATGCCGGCCTTTTGCGTGCGTGTCTCAAGCTCTGGTGGGCGGTCATTCCGGCGCTGGTGGGGGTCACCATCGTGTGTCTGATGGCCTTTGGCCAAGTGAAGCAGCAGTTCTTTCCCGACAGCAACACGCCGCTCTTTTTTGTGCACTACAAGCTGGCGCAGGGGGCGTCGATCCACGAAACCTCGCGCGATCTTTTTATGCTTGAGGACTGGCTGACGGAGCAGCCGGACGTGGTGGCCGCCACGGCCTTTGTCGGGCAGGGGGCGAGCCGGTTTCAGCTGACCTATCAAGCCGAGGATCCGAACCCATCCTACGGGCATATCATCGTGCGGACGGAGACGCTGGACAAGATCGCGCCGCTCATCGACGAGCTGGGCGCATACGCGGACGAAAACCTGCCGCAGGGGGAGCTGCGGGCCAAGCGGCTCGCGTTTGGTCCCGGCGGCGGTGATCCGATCCAGGTGCGGTTTTCCGGGCCGGATGCGCAGGTGCTGCGGGAGCTGGCAAACGAGGCGATTGCGCGGCTGGAGGCGGCCTCGGACAACATCGTCGCGCCCCGCACCGACTGGCGCGAGATGGAGCAGGTGCTGCGCCCGATCTACGCCACCGACCGCGCGCAGGAGGCGGGCATTTCGCGGAGCGACATCACCGAGACGCTGCACTTTGCCACGACAGGTCTCACGACTGGCGTGCTGCGCGAGGGGGAGCGGCAAATCCCGATCATCCTGCGCTCGCCGCCGGATGCGGGGCTGAGCCTGACCGATCAGGTGATCTACTCGGACGCGGCGCAGACATTCGTGCCGTTTGATCAGGTGACCGACGGGATGCGGTTCGAGGGGCAGAACACGCTGATCATGCGCCGTGACCGGGTGCCGACGATCACGGTGGGCGCGGATGTGACCAAGGGCATGAACGCGGCGACGGTGCAGGCGCAAGTGCAGGAGACGATCGATACGATGCCGGTGCCGCCGGGCTACCGGATGGAGTGGGGTGGGGAGTACGAGAACTCCCGCAACTCGCAGGCGAACCTGGCCAAGCAGCTGCCGCTGAGCGGGCTGATCATGGTGCTGATTTCGGTGCTGCTTTTTAACGCGCTGCGCCAGCCGCTGATCATCTGGCTCTTGGTCCCGATGTCGATCTGCGGGGTGAGCATCGCGCTGCTGGCATCGGGTCTGCCGTTTTCGTTCACCGCTTTGCTGGGGCTGCTCAGCCTCTCGGGGATGCTGATCAAGAACGGGATCGTGCTGGTCGAGGAGATCGATATCGTGCGGGAAGAAAGCCCCGCGCAGCCGCTCAAGGCGTCGATCGTCGAGGCATGCACCTCGCGCCTGAGGCCGGTAATCCTGGCGGCGGCGACGACGATCCTTGGGATGATCCCGCTGCTCGGAGACGCGTTCTTTCAGTCGATGGCGGCGACGATCATGGGCGGTCTGGCGTTTGCCTCGATCCTGACGCTGATCGCGGCGCCGGTGTTCTATTACGTGTTCTTCATGCGCTCGCGGTCCGCGCCTGCGCCGGAAACCGCGCACGCCTGAGAGCCGCGTTGCATTGCGGCAACAATATGGCGGAATTGTGATGGATTGACCTGATTGCGGGAACCGTTCTCGAATCGTAAGGTTGCTCAAAAGAAGTACGCGCGCAGGCGCGGCGATTGGAGCAGGCACCGTGGGACGTCCAACTCTCTTTCGGCTCAAGGCCGTGCGCATGGCGTGCGCGGGCGCGCTCTGCCTCTCTGCAGGGGCGGCTGCGGCGCTGGACGAGCTGGATTTCAACATCTCCGGCGTGTCGGAGGAGGTGGAGACCTCTCTGGAAAACGCCGCTTTGTTGTCGCAGCTTGAATCCGAGGGCCGGCGCGATCCGAACGACGTGATCGGCGCCGCTTTGAGCGATTACCGGCGTCTTTTGGTGACGCTCTACGAGGCGGGCCACTACAGTGCGACGGTGAGCATCCGGCTCGACGGAAGAGAGGCGGCGGAGATCCCGCTCCTCCAGACGCCGGCGCGGGTGTCGCGGGTGCTGGTCACGGTCGATGCCGGTCCCAAGTTCGTGTTTGGCCGGGCGGAGATCGCGCCGCTGGCGGACGGCACCGAGGTGCCGGAGCAATTTGCGCCGGGCGAGCGGGCGGAGGCGAGCGCCATTCGCGGCGCAGTCGATGCCGGCGTGTCGGGCTGGCGCTCCGTGGGACACGCCAAGGCGGCTGTCGCCGGGCAGGACCTTGTCGCCGATCACGCGCGCCAGACGCTCGATGCGTCGGTGCAGCTGGCGCCGGGGCCGCGGCTGCGGTTCGGGGACCTCGACATCGTGCGCGACAGTGCGGTCAAGGACGTGCGCCTGCGCATGATTGCGGGCCTGCCGACGGGCGAGGTGTTCAACCCGGACGAGCTGGACCTTGCCGCCAACCGTCTGCGCCGCACGGGCGCCTTTTCGTCGGTCACGCTGACCGAGGCGGAGACGGTCAACCCGGACGGCACGCTTGATGTGGCGCTGGAGGTGGTCGACGCCAAGCCGCGCCGCTTTGGCTTTGGCGCGGAGCTGTCGACGCTCGAGGGGCTGACGCTGTCGACGTTCTGGCTGCACCGCAACATCTTTGACGGTGCCGAGCGCTTGCGGTTCGATGCACGCGTTGCGCAGATCGGCGGGCAGGCGGGCGGTTACGAGGGCGGCATCGACTATTCCATCGGCGTGCGCCTCGAACGGCCGGCCGCGCTGGGTCCCGACACGACCGGGTTCATCACCGCGCAGGCGGCGCGCGAGGACGAGCCGGACCTGCTGAGCGATCGTCTGACGTTCGGCATCGGGGTGAGCCGGCGGTTCTCGGATACGGTGAGCGGCGAGCTGGGCGTGAACTACACCTTTCTGCGGACGCGCGACGATCTGGGGGAGAGGGAGTTCCAGTATGTCTCGTTGCCGACGAAGGTGACGCTGGACCGCAGGGATGACACCCTGAACCCGACGGAAGGTGTCTACGTGCAGCTTGGCACGACGCCGTTCCTTGGCCTTGGCGACACGCAGAGCGGGGCGCGGTTCACTGCAGATGCGCGCGCCTACTACAGCCTGTCGGACGAGGGTCGGTTCACGCTGGCGGGGCGGTTGCAGCTCGGCTCCATCGTCGGGCCGGAGGTGGAGGACACGCCGCCGGACTTCCTCTTTTTCTCGGGGGGCGGGGGCACCGTGCGCGGCCAGCCGTACAAGTCGCTCAACGTCGAGACGGATGACGGCACGTTTGGCGGGCGCAGCTTCGCCGGGCTGACGGCGGAGTTCCGCGCGGGGATCACCGATCGCTTCGGGCTCGTGGCCTTTGCCGATGCCGGGTTCATCGGCGAGGGGTCCGCCGGCAACGGGGAATGGCACAGTGGCGCGGGCCTTGGCGTGCGCTACCAGACGGGCATCGGGCCGATCCGGCTCGACGTGGCCGGGCCGACGGGTGGGTCGACCGGGGACGGCATCCAGGTCTACCTCGGCATCGGGCAGGCGTTCTGATGCGCTGGTTTGCTCTATTCCTTATCCTGCTGTGGCCGTCGCTGGCTCTCGCCCAGACCGAAGATCAGGACCGCGGGCGCATCCAGGCGTTTCTCGAGGACACGCTGTCGGAGGCGGGGCGCGATGTGCGGATCGTCGGGTTTCGTGGCCTGCTGAGTTCGGAAGCGTCGCTTGAGCAGCTGACGATTGCCGACGACGCCGGCATCTGGCTGACGCTGAATGACGTGACGCTGAACTGGAACCGGTCGGCGCTGTTCCGGGGCAGTCTCGAGGTCGAAGAGCTGAGCGCGGCGGAGCTGATCGTTCCGCGTCTGCCGCAGACCGGGGAGAGCGAAGAGCTGCCGTCGCCGGAGGCGCAGGGGTTCAGCCTGCCGGATCTGCCGGTGGAGATCGACATCGCCCGCCTTGCCATCGAACGCGCGGACCTCGGTGCGCCGATTTTGGGGGAGGCGGTGTCGCTGTCCTTTGCCGGGTCGGCGGAGCTGGCGGGCGGGGCAGGGCAGGCCGATCTGGCACTGACGCGCGTCGATGGGCCAGCGGGCCGGTTCGAGATCGAGGGCGGGTACGACAACGCCGACGGTGAGCTCTTGCTCAACATCACGCTGGACGAGGCCGCTGAGGGTATCGCGGCACGGCTGCTCAACCTTCCGGGGCTGCCGCCGGTGGCGCTGTCGGTGCAAGGCGCGGGTCCTCTCGACGCCTTTGCCGCGGACATCGCGCTGAGCACGGATGGCCAGCAGCGTGTGACGGGCCGGGTCGCGGTGCAGGAGAGCTCGGATCCGTCGGTCACGCGGCGCCTTTCGGCGCAGCTGGTGGGCGATCTGTCGCCGCTGCTGCCGCCGGAGCGGCGCGGGTTCTTTGGTCCGTCGAGCGAGTTTGCCTCAAACGTGGGGTTCCGGGCCGATGGGGGCCTCGACCTTGATCAGCTGGTGCTGCGCACCGATGCGCTTGACCTGAGTGGGACGGCGGCGCTGTCGCCGGAGTTCTGGCCGGAGGCGTTTGACGTCACCGCCGAGATCGCCCCGCCCGAGGGGCCGCGCGTGGCGTTGCCGGGCAGCGACATTGCGCTGGCGGATGCCGAGCTGGAGCTGACGTTTGACGCGGCAGAGGGCAACGAGTGGCAGGGGACTTTGCGCGTCGTGGACGTCGAAGGTCCGGGCTTTGCGCTCGACACGGCGACGCTTGCGGGGACGGGCACGATCGACGGGGACGGCTCGGCGCCGCTGCGGTCGGTGGCCGGCCAGCTGAACGTCGCCGCGACGACGCTGACGCTGGACGATCCGGCGCTGACGGAGGCGGTGGGACAGGCTCCCTCGGGCGCGCTGCGCTTTGCCTACACGTCGGGCGCGCCGCTCGAGCTGAACGAGCTGGAACTGGTCAGTGACGGGTTGCAGCTCACGGGGCAGGTGCAGCTGACGGGGCTGCAGGACGGCCTCGATCTGCAGATTGCGCCGGGCGTGACGGTTGTGGCGCCGGAGCTGGCGCGGTTCTCTGGCCTTGCCGGGCGCGATCTGGCGGGCGCTGCGACGCTGCGCGTCGATGGGCGGCTTGCACCACTGGCGGGCACGTTCAATCTCAAGGCAAACGGGACGACGCAGAACCTCTCTGCGGACATCGCGCAGCTTGATCCGCTGCTGGAAGGGGCGGGCACCTTGCGCGTCGAAGCGCGGCGGGATCTGAACGGGACGTTTATCGACGCAGCCTCGGTGGCGACGCCGCATGCTTCGATCCGCGCCAGTGGCCGGCTGCAGACGGAAGGCACCGCGCTCGACGCGGATGTCACCGTGAGCGACATTGGCCGGGCGCTCGACGGGGTCACGGGACCCGTGCGGTTCGTCGGCTCTGCCGCGCAGTCGGGGGAGCTCTGGGACGTGGCGGGCGACCTGACGGCGCCGGGCGGTGTCGTGGCGGATGTGGACAGCACGCTGACGGTCACGGAGGCCGGTTTAGAGACTGTTTCCGCGGAAATCGCCGCGCGCGTGGCGGATCTGTCGCCCTATGCGGCGGTCGCGGGTCGCCCCTTGAGCGGGTCGGCGCAGCTGACGCTGAGCGGTGAGGGCGTGGTGCCGGCGCAGAGCTTTGCCGGAACGCTGGATGTGGCGGGGCGGGATCTGACGACAGGGATCGAGATTGCCGATCGCCTGCTGGAGGGGCAAAGCACGCTGGTTGCCAAGCTCTCGAGTGCGGGCCTTCCGACGGTCGACATCGAGGTCTTTGCCTTTGACACGCCGCGGGCGGAGGGCTCCGCCTCGGGGCAAGTTGGGCAGGATCAGAGCCGCTTGCGCTATAATCTGGTGCTCGAGGACATGGGTGTGCTGGCACCCGCATTGCAGGGGACGGCCACGGCGGTCGGGCAGTTGAGCCAGGACGGAGATCGCCTGACGCTCGGCACGGATGTGACCGGGCCGGGCGGGCTCGACGGTGCGGTGAATGGCACGCTTACGCTGGTGGACGGCGCGCCGGGGCCGGTGCGTGCAAGCCTCGACGTCCAGATCCCGGCGCTCGCCGCCTATGCGCGGCTGCTGGGCCAACCCCTGCGGGGCGCGCTGGAGGTGGACGCGGATGTGGACGGTGACCTCGCGGCGCAGACGGGTGTCTTTGCCGGGCGGGTGGTGACGCGCGATGTGCGGCTCAACCAGTCGCAGGCGGATGCCCTGCTAGCAGGCACGACGTCCGTGGACCTGCGCGTGCGCGCCACCGGGCCGCAGACCGCCGTGATCGATGAGGCGCGGATCTCAGGACCGCAGCTGTCGGGGACGGCGTCGGGCCAGGTCTCTCCGGCGCAGGCTGCGCTGCGGTATGATCTGGCGCTCGCGAACCTCGGCGTGCTTGTGCCGGAGCTGGCCGGGCGCGCAACTGCGATGGGCGAGCTGTCGCGCGGGTCGGGACCCTGGCGGATCGAGACAAGCGTGACCGGGCCGGCGGGGATCAATGCCAACGTGAACGGCACGGCGGCGCAAAGCTTTGATCGGGTGAACCTGGCCGCCTCGGGGCGGGCGCCTTTGACGCTGGTCAATCAGTTCACGGGCGCCAACCGGCTGGCCGGGGATGCGGTCTTTGCGCTCAGGATCGACGGGGCGCCGGGGCTTGACGCGCTGTCGGGGCGCGTGCGGACGGAGAATGCGCAGATCGCGCTGCCGGGGCAGCCGATCGGGTTGGAGAACGTGGCCGCGGAGGTCTCCCTTGGCGGCGGGCGCGCCGACGTGAACGCCACCGCGGACCTGCGTCCCGCGGGAGGGCTGCGCGTGCAGGGTCCGATCTTTCTCGAGCCGCCGTTCCGCGCCGATCTGCGCGCGGACCTGCGCAATGTGGAAATCCGGCAACCGGGTGTGTTCGAGACGGAAATCGATGGTCAGTTGACCATCTCGGGACCGCTGACGGGTGGTGCGCGCATTGGCGGCGACCTGTCCGTGCAGCAGGCCGAAATCCGTGTCGCCGATGCGACGGGGAGCGTGGCTGCCGGGCTGCCCGGTCTCGAGCATATCAACGAGCCGCGCGACGTGCGCGAAACACGAGAGCGTGCCGGTCTCGTCGTCGATCCGGCGGCCGAGCGGCGTGCGCCGCGGGTCGTCTTCCCCCTCGACGTGCGGATCTCCGCGCCTAACCGCATCTTTGCGCGCGGGCGTGGGCTCGATGCCGAGCTCGGCGGCGCGGTCCGCGTGCAGGGCACGACGGCCAACGTGGTGCCCTCGGGCGAGTTCAGCCTGATCCGGGGCCGGTTCGACCTGCTTGGCAAGCGTCTGCAGCTGACCGAGGGGACGGCGCAGCTGCGCGGCGCGCTCGATCCCTTCATCCGGCTGATCGCGGAGACGCAGGCTGGCGACGTGCTGGTGCGCATCCTGGTGGAAGGGTTCGCCTCGTCGCCGCAGGTGAGCGTGACGTCGATCCCCGATCTGCCGCAGGACGAAGTGCTGGCGCGGCTGCTCTTTGGCCGGGGTCTCGATAAGATCAGCCCGCTGCAGGCGGTACGTCTGGCGGCGGCGGTCGGTACGCTCTTGGGGCGCGACGGGAACGACGTGGTCGGCCGGCTGCGTCAGACCTTCCGCCTCGACGATCTGGATGTGGTGACCGAGGACGACGGCAGCATTGGCGTGCGCGCAGGCGCGTATTTGTCGGAAAACATCTATTCGGACTTTACCACGACGAGCTCGGGCCGGACCAAGATCAACCTCAACATTGACGTCACCCCAAACGTCACCGTCCGCGGCTCGACCGGCAGCGACGGCAACACGAGCCTCGGAGTGTTCTTCGAGAAGGACTACTGAATGTCGTCGCACGTCGGCAGCGCCGCCCATGGACGCTTGGGACGCGTCATGTCCGTTGCAAGGCGACGGCAGGGTGAGCGGTTGCGTGACGCGCTCCGGTGAAAGTGCAAGGTGCCTATAAGGTTAATTATGGTAATACAGCAGCGTTAAGCCATTATCTGCGCCAGGTGTCGGCGCGGCCGTGGTCGTTTATGCGGCGGGCCAGGACTTTGAATTCGGTTTCCAGGTAGCTTTGGAATCGGGCGACGACCGGGCGTTTAGGGCGCTTGGCGCGGCGCAGGAAGCCGAGTTCGCGGTTGGGATGCTCGAGCCGGACCGGCAAGGCGGTGACCGTGTTTGCCCGGCGTTGGGTGAAGACCACGGAATACGGCAGCACCGTCAGGGAGTTCGAGCCTGCCAGGACGCTCAGGATCGAGGCGAGTGAGCCGCCGGTGAAGCTGACGCGGAAGTCGGTGATCCCGATATCTTCGAGTGCGCGTTTCAGGTCGGTATAGAGCGGGCTGCCTGCGGGGGGTGCGATCCACGGGAATGCTGCGATATCTTCGAGCTTGACCGCTGGTTTGCGCGCCAGCGGGTGGGTCGGTGCGCAGGCGATGACATTGCGGCCGCGCAGGATCGGTTTGAACGTCAGGTGGGGCGGGATATCGTCGGGCCGCGCGGGGCAGATTGCGAGGTCGATGGTCCCGACGTTCAGCTGCTCGGACAGCTCCGGGAAGTAGCCGTAGGTCTGCTGGATCGTGACCTCGGGGAATGCCGTCTGGAAAGAGGCCATCATGGTCGAGACGACGCCGTCCATGAAGATCGGCGTGCCGGCGATCCGTGCGGTGCCCGCCTTGCCCCGGGAATAGAGCGTGACGGCGGCCTCTGCCGCCTGCCCTGCGTCGGTGATCACACGGCCCTGCGCCGCCAGAATGCGGCAAAGCTCCGTCGGGCGCAGGGGGCGTTTGCCCTTTTCGAACAGGCGTGAGCCGAGGCGTTGCTCCAGCATCGACACCGAGCGCGAGACGCTGGGCTGCGACTTGTTGAGCAGTGCCGCGCCCTCGGTCAGGCCGCCGGCGTCGATGATCGCGGCAAGCATCTGCAGGTGGTTTGGATCGATCTTCATACCTTTATGGTATGTTGCAGCGCTCAGATTCGATCAACACCGCATTTTTCGCTGCTACGCTTCGGGCATCTCGATGCAAAAGGAGCGCAGCGTGGCGCAGCCAGCCCAGATCACAGCCCCGGACGTCCGTGTCGTCTTTGGCGCGGGCACGCGGCTGGACGTCGCGACCGAGGCGCGGCGGATGGGTCTGCGCAAGGCGCTGGTCCTCTCCACGCCCAACCAACGCGCCAGTGCGCTCGAGATTGCGGAGGCGCTTGGCGATCTGGCCGCCGGGGTCTTTTGCAAGGCCGAGATGCACACGCCGGTCGGTGTGACCGATGCGGCAATGGCCCATGTGGCCGAGACGGGCGCGGATTGCGTGGTCTCGATTGGCGGAGGCTCGACGACGGGGCTCGGGAAGGCCATCGCCTACCGCACCGACCTGCCGCAGATCGTGATCCCCACGACCTATGCAGGCAGCGAATGCACGCCGATCCTGGGCCAGACCGAGGACGGCGTGAAGACGACGCTGAGCGATCCGCGCGTCTTGCCGGAGGTCATCCTCTATGATGCGGAGCTTGTGCAGACCCTGCCGATTGTGATGACTGTGACGTCGGCCCTGAATGCGATGGCGCACGCGGCAGAGGCGCTTTATGCGCCCGACCGCACCCGGGCGAGCGACGCGCTGGCGGTCGAGGGGCTCGAGGCGTTCGTGACCGGCCTGCCGCAGGTGTTGAACGATCCCGCCGATCTGGCCGCGCGCGAGGCCACGCAGCGCGGCGCCTGGGCCTGTGGGACGGTGCTGGGACAAGTGGGCATGGCACTGCACCACAAGCTCTGCCACACGCTCGGCGGCACGTTCGACCTGCCGCATGCCGAGACCCACGCTATCGTGCTGCCGCACGCCATCGCCTATAACGCCCGCGCCGCGCGGACCGAGCTGCAGCCGATCTGCGATCTTCTTGGCGGCGCTGAGCCCGGCGCTGCGCTTTACGACTTTGCCAAGAAGATGAATGCGCCCTTAACGCTCGAGGGCCTCGGCCTGGCCGAGGCCGATCTCGACCGCGCCGCCGACTTGGCGGTGAGCAAACCCTATCCCAACCCCAGTGCCGTCACGCGCGCCGACATCCGCACGCTTTTGCAGGCCGCCTGGGCCGGGGACCCGCCGAACACATAACGATCAAGACCACGACGTCTGGGAGGACACCATGATCACACGCCGTACCCTTCTCAAAACCTCTGCCGCGAGCGGGCTGACGCTGGCCGCGGGCGGCCTCGCGGCGCCGGCCCTCGCACAGGGCGCCAAGATCCGCCTGGGCTATGTCAGCCCGCAATCGGGGCCGCTGGCGGCGTTCTCGGAGGCGGACCAGTTCATCATCGACGGCTTTCTGGGCTCGGAGGCGGGGGCCAATTTCGAGGTGATCGTCAAGGACAGCCAGTCGAACCCGAACCGCGCCGCCGAGGTCGCGAAGGAGCTGATCATCGACGACGAGATCGACATGATGCTGGTCGCCTCCACGCCTGAGACCACCAACCCGGTCGCCACGACCTGCGAGGCGGAGGAGATCCCGGTGATCTCGACCGTGGCGCCCTGGCAGCCCTATTTCATCGGCCAGCAGGGCAACCCGGGCGATCCGGGCAGCTGGCGGCCGTTCGATTTCAGCTTCCACTTCTTTTGGGGGCTCGAGGACGTGATCTCGGTCTTTACGGCGATGTGGAACCAGCTCGACACCAACAAGTCCGTCGGCGCGATCTTCCCCAACGACGGGGACGGCAACGCCTGGGGTGACCCGAACGTCGGCTTCCCGCCGGTGCTGGACGCGCAGGGCTTCACGCTCACCGACACCGGGCGCTACCAAAACCTGACGGACGATTTCAGCGCGCAGATCAATGCCTTCAAGGCGGCCAATTGCGAGATTGTGACCGGTGTGCCGATCCCGCCGGACTTCACCACCTTCTGGACGCAGGCGAAGCAGCAGGGGTTCAATCCCAAGGCGGCGAGCATCGGCAAGGCGATCCTCTTCCCGCAGGCGGTCGAGGCCCTGGGCGATCAGGGTCACAACCTCAGCTCGGAGGTCTGGTGGTCGCCGTCGCATCCGTTCTCGTCCTCGCTGACGGGGCAGTCGGCGGGTGACCTGGCGGCGGGCTACACGTCGGCCACGGGGCGTCAGTGGACGCAGCCGATCGGGTTCGTGCATGCGCTCTTCGAGATGGCCGCCGACGTGATGGCGCGTGTCGAGGACAGCCGCGACCCGGACGAGGTCACCTCCGCCATCGCCGCCACCGAGCTGGCCTCGATGGTCGGGCGGATCGCCTTCGACGGCGCCGGCCTGCCGCCCTTTGCGGTGCAGAACGTGGCCAAGACCCCGCTGGTGGGCGGTCAGTGGCGGCTGAAGGACGGGGGCGGCTACGATCTGGTGATCGTCGACAATTCCGACCATCCGAACATCCCGACGGGTGGGACGATGGAAGCCATGTCCTGACCCATGCCGACGTGCTCTGGGCAAGCCCCGGGGCCTCTCCTTGTCATCTAAGAGGTCCCGGATCAGGTCCGGGACGGGTGAGCCCTTATGACCATGCTTGCGCTCAGGAACGTGTCCAGGAGCTTTGGCGCCTTGAAGGTGACGGACGATGCCAGCTTTGAGGTCCCGGAGGGTCAGGCGCTCGGCATCATCGGGCCGAACGGGGCGGGCAAGTCGACGCTCTTTAACCTGATCACCGGCAACATCCGGGCGGACGCGGGCAGCATCCACTTCGACGGACGCGATGTCACCAAGGTCTCGGCGATGGAGCGGTGCCTGACCGGGATCGGCCGCTCGTTCCAGATCCCGCAGCCGTTCGAGAAGCTGACGGTCTACGAGAACTTGTTGGTCGCGGCGACGCACGGGCGGAACCTTTCGGAGCGCGAGGTGCGGGACGATTGCGCCGATGTGCTGGAGCGCACCGAGCTGATCCACCGCGCCAACGTACCGGCGGGGCAGCTGTCACTCCTGGAGCGCAAACGGCTCGAGCTGTCGCGGGCGATGGCGACGCAGCCGAAGCTCTTGCTGCTCGACGAGATCGCGGGCGGGCTCACGCAAGGCGAGTGCCAGGCGTTGATCGGCACGATCAAGGACATTCATGCGCAGGGGGTCACGATCATCTGGATCGAGCACGTGTTGCACGCGCTGACGTCGGTGGTGGAACGTCTTCTGGTGCTCGACTTCGGGAAGGTGATCGGGATCGGCGATCCCGAGGAGATCATGGCCAGCCGCGAGGTGCAGGAGATTTATCTGGGGATCGAAGTCTGATGGCGCTTTTGCAGACACAAGGTTTGGTGGCCCACTACGGCGACTTTCAGGCGCTCTTCGGGGTCGACATCGAGCTTGGCGAGGCCGAGACGGTGGCGATCATCGGCGCGAATGGCGCGGGCAAGACGACGCTGATGCGCTCCATCGCCGGTGTCCTGCGCAACGCGGCGGCGGCGGTGACCTATGACGGCACCCCGATCGGGGCTGCCTCGGCGGACGAGATCATGGCGGGCGGCGTGGCGATGGTGCCGGAGGGGCGCAAGCTCTTCCCCTCGCTTTCGGTCGAGGAGAACCTCCTGATCGGCACCTATGGGCGCAAAGCCCACGGGCACTGGCGCCTCGAGACGG
The DNA here is from genome assembly GCF_052825805.1 of Pseudaestuariivita sp. Classification (NCBI taxonomy): domain Bacteria; kingdom Pseudomonadati; phylum Pseudomonadota; class Alphaproteobacteria; order Rhodobacterales; family Paracoccaceae; genus Pseudaestuariivita; species Pseudaestuariivita sp. The sequence continues at coordinate 25,623 of NZ_JBRBVB010000006.1, forward strand.
TCTATGACCTGTTTCCGATCCTGCGCGAGCGGCGGCACAATCCGGGCACGGCGCTGTCGGGCGGGCAGCAGCAGATGGTCGCCATCGGGCGCGCGCTGATGAGTAACCCGCGCGTGCTTTTGTGCGACGAGATCAGCCTCGGGCTCGCGCCGGTGGTGATCAAGGACATCTACAAGGCGATCCCGCAGATCAAGGCGGCGGGCGCCTCGATGATCGTGGTCGAGCAGGACATCGCGCAGGCCATGGCCGTCGCGGACCGGGTCTATTGCATGATGGAGGGGCGCATCACGCTGTCGGGGACACCGGACAGCCTGTCACGCGACGACATCCACAACGCCTATTTCGGAGCGGGGCATTGAGCGGCGGGCGAGGTTTTGCGCCGCCTTCGGCGTCGCGGCGGGCGGGGCGCTGCGCGCCCCGCATGCATGGCAAAAGGTTTGGGGGCTCTGCCAGCTGCGCATGTGGCTTTTGCATGGGGGCTCTGCCCCCACACCCCCGGGATATTTTTCGCCAGAAGAAGCTGGGGGCGGTGCGCGCTGCTTGCGGTGGGAGGGGTCTGTTATGATCTGGGTTGATACGGTGTTGCAGGGCGTTCTGCTGGGCGGGCTTTATGCGCTTTTTGCCGCCGGGCTGAGCCTCGTGTTCGGGATCATGCGGCTGGTGAACCTGGCGCATGGGGACCTGATCGTGATGGGGGCCTATCTGATCCTGGTGCTTGTCACGCTCCTGGGGCTTTCGCCGTTTGTGGCGGTGTTCCTGGCGATGCCGCTGATGTTTGCGCTGGGGTGGGTGTTGCAGAAGTTTCTGCTGAACCGGACGCTGGGGGATGACATCCTGCCGCCGCTGCTGGTGACCTTTGGTTTGTCGATTGCGCTCCAGAACGCGCTGCTCGAGGGGTTTTCCGCCGACAGCCAGCGCCTGCCGACCAATGCGCTGACGGTGGCCTCGGTCGATGTGGGGCCGGTGACGTTGGGGGTGATGCCGCTGTTGACGTTTGCCTCGGCAGTGCTGGTGATCGTGGGGCTCAATCAGCTGTTTTATCGCACCGAGCTGGGGCGGGCGTTTCGGGCGACCTCGGATGACGCGACCACGGCAAGCCTGATGGGGATCAAGCCGGCCAACATCTTTGCGACGGCCACCGGCATTGCGCTGGTGATCGTGACGATTGCGGCGCTGTACCTGGGGCTGCGCGCAAATTTCGATCCCAACATCGGGCCGGCGCGGCTGATCTACGCCTTCGAGGCGGTGATCATCGGCGGGCTGGGCTCGCTTTGGGGCACGCTCATCGGCGGGATCATCATCGGCGTCGCGCAGACCGTGGGCGCGGCGATCAATCCCGAGTGGCAGATCCTTGCCGGGCATCTCGCCTTTCTTCTGGTCCTTCTGGTCCGCCCGCGCGGCCTTTTTCCGAGAGCGAACGACTGATGGCCTATTCCGTTACGACCCAGACCCCGGCTTCCCGCCTGTTCGCCATCACGGCGGCCGTGGCGATCTTCGCCCTGATCGCGCTGCCGGTCTTCGCCGGGCGGGGCACGATCCAGGACATGTTCTTTATCCTCACGATGCTGGTGCTGGCGCAGTTCTGGAACCTGCTGGCGGGGTATGGGGGCCTTGTGAGCATCGGGCAGCAGGCATTTGTCGGGATGGGGGCTTATGCGCTGTTCGGGGCGGTGATCCTTTGGGGGATGGATCCGGTGCCTGCGATCCTGCTTGGGGGCGTGGCCGCGCTGGTCATTGCCGTGCCGACGGCGTTCTTCGCCTTTCGGCTCAACGGCGCCTATTTCGCGATCGGGACCTGGGTAATTGCCGAGGTGGTGCGCCTGATGGTGGCGCAGTGGAAGACGCTGGGCGGCGGCACCGGGACCTCCCTGCCCCGCGATGCGACGCGCGACATGTGGTTCGTCGAACTGATCGAGGAGACGCTTGGCGTGCGCTCGGCGGCGGCGCGGGACATCCTGGCCTACTGGCTGGCGCTCGTGCTGGCGCTTGCCACCATCGGCGGCATCTACTGGCTCTTGCGCACGCGGCGCGGGCTGGCGCTGGCGGCGGTACGTGACAACACCGAAGCCGCCAGGTCCGTCGGCGTCGATGCCGGCCGGATGAAGTGGGTCGTGTTCCTGTCCTCCGCCTTTGGCACCGGTCTCGCCGGGGGGCTGATCTACATGCAAAAGGCGCGCATCTCCCCCGATGCGGCCTTCAGCGTGACCGACTGGACGGCCTATGTGATCTTTATCGTCGTGATCGGCGGGATCGGCACCATCGAGGGTCCGATCATCGGGGTCCTCGTCTTCTTTGCGCTGCAATCGCTGCTTGCGGACTTTGGCAGCTGGTACTTGCTGACGCTCGGGGTGCTCGCCATTGCGATCATGCTCGTGGCGCCCCGTGGCCTCTGGGGCCTTTTGTCGGAGCGCACGGGCCTGCATTTCTTTCCCATTCGCCGCCGCCTGACGGGTGGCGCGCTCAAGCCCTCTGAGGAGTAAGACCATGGCTGACATCACCACCGAAGTCCTGATCATCGGCACCGGCCCGGCGGGCTCGACGAGCGCGGCGCTCCTGTCGACATACGGCGTCGAGAACATCGTCATCAACCGCTACCACTGGCTGGCCAACACACCGCGTGCGCATATCACCAACCAGCGCACGATGGAGGTGTTGCGCGATCTGGGGCGCGAGGTGGAGGACGAGGTCTACCTCAACGCAATGGACCAAAGCCTGATGGGCGAGAACGTCTTTTGCGAAAGCCTCGCGGGCGAGGAGATCGGGCGGATGAAGTCCTGGGGGACGCACCCGCTGTCAAAGGCCGAGCACCTGCTGTCCTCGCCCTCGTTCATGAACGATCTGCCGCAGACCTTCATGGAGCCGATCCTGTTCAAGACCGCCTGCAAGCGCGGCACGCGGGCGCGGATGAGCACGGAATACAAGAGCCACGTGCAGGACGCCGAAGGGGTGACGACAACCTGTCTCGACCGCCTGACGGGGCAGGAGTTCACCATCCGGTCCAGGTACCTGATCGGCGCCGACGGTGGCAATTCTCTGGTCGCGCAGCACGAGGACCTGCCGATGGAGGGCAAGATGGGCGTCGGCGGGTCGATGAACATCTACTTCCGCGCGGACCTGTCGAAGTACGTCGCGCACCGGCCGTCGGTCCTTTACTGGGTGATGCAGCCGGGCGCGGACGTGGGCGGGATCGGCATGGGGCTGGTGCGCTGCATCCGCCCGTGGAACGAGTGGCTGATCGTCTGGGGGTACGACATCAACGAGCCTGCACCTGTGGTGGATGAGGCGATGGCGACCGAAGTGGCGCGCCAGCTAGTGGGTGACCCGGAGCTCGAGATCGACCTGATCAGCGCCAACACCTGGACGGTGAATGACGCCTATGCCACGCAGATGTCCAAGGGGCGCGTCTTCATCATGGGGGATGCGGCGCACCGGCACCCGCCCTCGAACGGGCTGGGGTCGAACACGTCGATCCAGGATGCGTTCAACCTCGCGTGGAAGCTGGCGGCCGTGGTCAAGGGGCAGGCAGGCGAGCGCCTGCTCGACAGCTACTCCCAAGAGCGCGCGCCGGTGGCCAAGCAGATCGTGACCCGCGCCAACCAGTCCATCGGCGAGTTCGGCCCGATCTTCGAAGCGCTCGGCATGACCGGCGGCGACGATGTCGAGAGGATCAAGGCGAACATGGACGCGCGCTGCGACGCCACGCCCGAGGCGGAAGCGCAGCGGGATGCGCTCAATGCCGCGATTGCCTTCAAGAAGTACGAGTTCGACGCGCACGGGGTCGAGATGAACCAGCGCTACAGCTCGGACGCGACGGTCACCGACGGCCAGATCGAGCCGGACTTCGCGCTCGACGCGGACCTGCACTACCAGCCGACCACCTGGCCCGGGGCGCGCATTCCCCATGCGTGGCTCTTCGACCAGGAAGGCGGGCAGCACTCGACGCTCGATCTCGCGGGCGGCGGGGCGTTCACGCTCTTTACCGGGCTGGGGGGCAAGGCGTGGGCGGAGGCTGCAGCCGAGGTTGCGAGCGCGCTCGGCATCACGCTCGACGCACACGTGATCGGACCGCGTCAGGAGTTCATCGACCACACCGGCGACTGGGCGCGCGCACGCGAGATCGGCGATGCCGGGTGCATCGTGACCCGCCCGGACCAGCACGTGTGCTGGCGGCACGACGGGGCGGCGGACGATCCCGTCGCTGAGCTGACCCGCGTGATGACGCAGATTCTGGCGCGATAGGAGGCGACCATGTCCATTCAGGAACAAGGCTATTTCACCGAAGAGAACTCGGCGGACGTCGTCGTCAGCCAGATCGCCGCGACCACCGAGCCGCGGCTCGCGCAGGTCATCGAGGCCATCACGCGGCACCTCCACGCCGCGGTCAAGGAGATCGAGCCGACCCAGGAGGAATGGCTGGCAGCGATCATGTTCCTGACCCGGACGGGTCAGATGTCAGACGACTGGCGGCAGGAGTTCATCCTGCTCAGCGACATCTTCGGCGTGTCGATGCTGGTCGACGCGATCAACAACCGCAAACCCTCGGGCGCCTCGGAATCCACCGTGCTCGGACCGTTTCACGTCCCAGACGCGCCCGAACTGCCGATGGGCGCCAACATCTGCCTCGACGGCAAGGGGCACCCGATGCTGATCAAGGGGCGCATCCTCAACACCGAAGGCCAGCCCATCGACGGCGCCAAGATCGACGTCTGGCAGACCAACGACGACGGCTTTTACGACGTGCAGCAAAAGGGCATCCAGCCCGACTTCAACCTGCGGGGCGTGTTTCGCACCGGGGCGGATGGGAGCTACACCTTCTGGGGGGCCAAACCGCGCTTTTACCCGATCCCGGACGACGGTCCGGTGGGCAAGCTGCTGGGCAGCCTCGGCCGCCATCCCTACCGCCCGGCGCATCTGCACTACATCCTCGAGGCCGAGGGCTACGAAACGCTTGTCACGCACATCTTTGACCCCGATGACGAGTACATCCGCTCGGATGCGGTGTTCGGCGTCAAGGAGAGCCTGTTGGCCAAGTTCGACCTCATCGACGACCCCGCGCGCATCGCGGCGGAACGGGCCGAAGGGCCCTTCTATGAGGTCATCCACGACTTCGTCCTGGCCCCCGCCACATGAGCAAACCCTGCATCCTCTGCACCGCCATCACCGGCTCCGAGCAAGTCGAAAGCCCTTAGTCCGCCCACCAGGTCGTCGCGCGTGTCTGCGGCGCCCGTGCGCGCTGTTGGGTCGCGTGGTTCGAGAACCCCGAACGGGGTGTTGCCAAAGTCCCGACCCTAGCCCTCGTCGGACCGGTACTTCCCAAACGGCAGCGCAACGTCGCGGGAGAGAATGTCGGCAACGCGCACATGAAGTCCGATCAGGGCTGGCATGAGCAACAGCACGAAGATCGCGCCGAAAAAGATGCCGAACCCAAGCGAGACCGCCGTCGGGATCAGGAACTGAGCCTGCAGGCTCTGCTCCAGGATGAGCGGCGTGATGCCGAGGGCTGTGGTGAGTGTGGTCAGGACGATGGGCCGGGTCCGGCTTGCCACGGCATCGGCAATCGCTTCGGTCGTGTCGTCGGGCGCAGTGTCGCCGGCGATCCGGGTCTCGTAGGCGTTCAGGATCAGAAGCGATGCGTTGATGAGGATGCCCGACAGACCGATGATGCCGAAGATGGACAGCAGCGTGAGGTTGATGCCGACAAGCGCATGGCCGACCAGCGCGCCAAAAAGCCCGAAAGGCACCGTGGCCAGCATCAGGATCGGCTTGGTGAACGACTGGAACGCGAGCGCCAGGATCGCGAACATCGCAAAGAGCGCCAGCGTGAAGTTCTGCGTGATCGCCGCGCCGAAACGCCCCTGCTCCTCCTGCTCGCCGCCGAGCGAGATCTCGACACCCTGATAGCTGTCCTGCAGCTCGGGAAGGACGGTTTCGAGCACGTGTGACGTCTCCACGCTCCCGGAGGTCACGGCGATATCCACATCCGCCTCGACGGCGGTGATCTCGCGCCCATCGAGCCGCGTCAGGCTTGTGGGCGCTGGCGCCAGCGTCAGGCTGGCGAGGCTGGACAGGGGCACGCGCGCCTCGCCCACCGGGATCCGCAATTCGGCGATGTCGGCAAGCGTCATGCGCTGGTCTTCGGGCAGGCGGACGCGAACCTCCACCTCCTCACGGTCCCGCACGAAGTCGGCGGCAAGGGCGCCGAAGACGGCGGCACGGACTTCGGAGGCGACGGTGGCCAGGCGGACCCCGAGGGCTTCGGCCTCCGGTGACAGACGGATGCGCACCTCCTCGGCGGCCGTCGCATCGCTCGAGCGGATGGCGAAGACGCCGTCACGTTCGCCCAAGGCAGCGCGCAGCTCTGCAACGGCGCCCTCCCGGGCGTCTTCGGTCGCTGCGGAGACCTGGAGCGAGATCGGAGCACCCACACCCACCAGGCTGGCAGAAAATGTCAATTCCCGTGCGCCGGGGATCGCGCCCACCTCCTCGCGCCAGAGGCGTTCGAGGTCGGCGGCAGGAAAGTCGCGTGTCTCCGAGTCTTCGATCTTGAGATCGATCGTCGCCCGGTTCGGGAAACCTCCGCCGCCCGAGCCTTCCGGTCCACCCGACCCGGAATTGAAACCGACGGCGATGGCGGTGGCCTGCAAGACGCGCTCCGCGTCGAGGCTTTGCGCGTCGGCAAGCCGCTCAACGGCCCGCCCGGCGGCCTCCGCGATATCCTGCGCCACCTCCAAGGTGCGCGTTTCGCTCGTTCCCGCGGGCAGCTCGACGGTGGATGCGATGAAATTGCCTTCGATCTCGGGAAAGAAGACAAAGCGGATCTTGCCGCTGGTCAACAAGGCCGTCGATGCGGCGAGCACGCCGCACAAGGCAAGGATGACAAAGAGAGGCTGCCGTGCCGCAAAGCGGGCGGCTCCGTGGACGGGTCCGTCGCGCAACCGGTCGAACCCGCGGCCCACCCGGTCGCGGGCCCAGTCCGTGGCGCGGCGGGGCGACCAGCGGCGGGGCGGGTCTGTCGACAGATGCGCGAGGTGCTGCGGCAGGATCAGGAAGCTCTCCACCAGTGACAGCGCCAGCACCATGATGACCACCGCCGCCACCGGCCCGATAAAGGACCCCGACGTGCCCGGCAGAAACAGCAGCGGCACGAAGGCGGCGATGGTGGTGAGAACCGCATAGACGACCGGGCGTGCCATGCGCGAGGCGCCGGTTTTCGCGGCCTCTATGCCTTCGGCGTCCTGCTGTCGCTCCTCGTAGACGGATTCGCCCACGACGATGGCGTCATCCACGACGATGCCGAGCGCGAGAATGAATCCGAAAAGCGACAACTGGTTGATGCTCACGCCGAACACCAACATCAGCCCGAACGTCGCGAAAAAGCTCACGGCGATCCCCGCGGAGACCCAGAACGCAATCCGCAGATCGAGGAACAGCGTCAGCAGCAGCAGGATCAACGCGGCGCCGATGGCTGCATTCTTGACCAGGAGGTCGATGCGGCCCCGCAGGCTGTCGGCTTCGTTGCGCCATTCGGTGAGCGTCACGGTTTCTGGCAGATAGGCGGCGAAGTCGTTTTCGAGAAAGGCCCGCGACGTCTCCACGATGTCGAGGACCTGCTCGTTGCCGGAGCGATAGACAGTCAGGTAGATTGCGGGCGCTCCGTCCAGCGTCGCCAGCGTCGCGTCCTCGGCCAGCCCGTCACGGATCGTGGCGATGTCGCCCAGCGTCACGGTTGGCCCTTCCCCGTCAGATACGATCACGATGTCCGTCAGATCGGCGCCGGTGACTTCCTCACCGAGCGCACGGACCTGCAGGCGCGTCTCCCCGGACCGCAGAATGCCGCCGGACAGATCGAGGTTCTCCGCGGCGATAATATCCGCGACGCCGTTCAGGCTCAGCCCGTAGGCCCGCAAGGCGCGGCGGTCGATCTCCACGCTGATCTCATCGCCGGGAGCGCCCGTCACTTCGACCGAGCTGATCCCGTCGAGCGATTGCAGCCCGTCCTGCGCCGCGCGCGCGATGTCGCGCAGCTGCGGCAAGGCGATATCGCCGGACAGGATATACTGGATGGCAAGTTCCTGCGGGTCGACCTCGACGATGACCGGGTCCTCAGCACCGCCGGGGAAGGTGGTTATCCCGGCGACGGCGGTTTCGATATCGTCGCGCACGGTGGCGACATCCGCGCCGCGCTGCAGATCGACGGTCACGGTGGCCAGGCTTTGCTGCGCCGATCCGGTGATCTTGCGCACGCCCTCCAGGGCGCGAACCTCGTTCTCGATGGGCTTCAAAATCCCGTCCGCGACATCCTGCGGCGAGGCGCCCGGAAAAGGCACCGTGACGGACACGGCGCCGGTCGAGATCTCGGGAAAGTTCTTCACTGTCAGGTTTGATAGCCCAAAGAGGCCGATGGCCAGCAGGGCCAGCATCAAAAGGTTCGGAAACACCCGGTTGTCGATAGCGGTGCGGATCAGGCGGGACACCGGTTCAGCCCCCGGCCCCTTGGCCGGCCTCTTGCGCGTCCTCTACCCGCACTGCGATGCCTTCGGCGAGGGTTTGCAGCGGCGTTACGAGGATCGGCGTATCCGGCGTCAGGTCTTCGGCTTGCACGATGACACGGCCGCCCACGCGCCGCTGCAGTGTGTAGGCGACGGGCACCAGCGTGTCCTCGTCACCGATGCGCCACAGCTCCTGACCCGGCAGGAGCGCCCGCGCCGGAAGCGCGTAGAGCTGCTCGCGCGGGCCAGGCAGCGGCACTTCCACGTCGACCAGTTGATTGAGCACAAGCGGCGCGTCTCCGGCGAAGGGCTGCTCAATGCGCGCGAGCACTTCGATGAGGCGGGTTTGAGCTTCCAGTTGCGGCGACACGGAAAAGATGCGAGCGGTCCGCGCTGTCTCGCCGCCCTGCACGGAAAAGGTGATATCGGTGTCCTGGAGCACGCCGGCATTGGTGAATTGCGTGAACTCCGCCTCCGTCAGCGCCGTCCTCAGCTCTGCGTGATCTGCGCGCGCCACACGTCCCAGGATCCGACCGGGCTGCACAACCGATCCCGGCGGCGCATCGGCGCCGAGGACGATCGCATCGAAGGGCACCGAAATTTGCGTGTCGCTGAGCCGTTCTTCGGCAAGAACGATGGCCGCGCGGGCGGAGGCGACATCGGCCTCGGCTCCGGCGACGGCGGCTGAAAGCTGCTCGATCGTGGCCTCGGAGGCAAAGTCCTCACGGGCGAGTTCCTCCTGACGGTCGAGCGAGTTCCGGGCGTCGCGTTGCGCGGCTTCTGCTCCTGCCAGCGCACTCTCGGCCTGCGCGAGCTCGGCTTCGAACGTCGTGGAGGCGAGCCGCACGAGCGGGGTCTCCGCGGGCACGATGCGCCCGATCTCGAAATCCGGCGATACCTCGCTCACCTCCCCCGCGACCTGCGCAGTGACATCCAGCGCATCGGCGGCGCGCACGAAACCTGTCGTGACGATGGCCGGTGCCGCGTCCAGCGGCTCGGGGCGGACAACCTCCACGACCGGCGCTTCCGGCTCTGCGGCCTCCGCTTGCTCATCGTCACCCTGGAGCAACGCGAACGCCACGCCACCCGCAAGTGCCGCGGCGCCCAGCCCGGTCAGCAAGATCGATCCGACCTTCATGCGGCGGCTGCCATGTGATCCCGGCGCTCCGTCATGCCGCGACGTGGACCGCCTTGACGTTGACGAATTCCTTGATGCCGAAACCGCCGTGTTCACGCCCGTAGCCGGAGTTCTTGACCCCGCCAAACGGCATGTTCGGCGTCGCGAGGCCAAAGCCGTTGATAAAGACCATGCCGGTATCGAAGTGGTTCACCGCAAGGTCGCGGGCGCGTTCAACATCCTTCGTGATGATACCGCCGCCAAGGCCGAAGCGGCTGTCATTGGCGATGCGCATGGCATCCTCGGCGTCTGTCGCACGGATCACCGCGGCGACCGGGCCAAAAAGCTCGTCGTCATAGGCGGGCTGCCCTGGCGCGACGTTGTCGAGTACCGTCGCGGGGTAAAAGAACCCATCGGCGTCTTCCGGGATGGCACCGCCGCAGAGGCAACGCGCGCCTTTCTCGATGCTTTCTTCGACCTGCTTGTGCAAGTCGTCGCGCAGGTCCTTGCGCGCCATTGGCCCGAGATCGACGTTGTTCTGATAGGGATCGCCGTGTTCGATGTTCTGCATGGCGTCGACGAACGCGGTGACAAACGCGTCATACGCCTCCTCCACGACGATAAAGCGTTTAGCCGCGATGCAGGTCTCGCCGTTGTTGTAGATCCGCCCCTGCACGCAGGTCTCGACAGCGAGCTTGATGTCGGCATCTTCGAGCACGATGTAGGCATCGTTGGACCCGAGCTCGAGCACTGTCTTCTTGAGCGCGCGCCCGGCTTTTTCGGCGATGATCTGACCGGCCGCGGAACTGCCGGTGAGCGTGACACCGCGCACGACATCGTTCTCGATCACGGCGTCCGACTGGTCATGGCTGATTGTCAGTACGGTGAAGAGGCCCTCCGGCAGCCCGGCTTCGCGGTAGATGCGCTCGAGCATCTTGCCACTTCCGGTGACGCTGCTGGCATGTTTGAGCAGAACGCCATTGCCGGCCATCAGGTTCGCGATCGAGTAGCGCACCACCTGATAGGCGGGGAAATTCCACGGCTGGATCCCGTAGATCACGCCGATGGGGGCGTAGGCGACGTGACCCTGTCCGCCCCCCTGCAGGTCCCGGTCTTCACCACGGAGCTCATCGATCCCCTGCCCGGCCGTCCAATCGCAGATGGCGGCACACAGCTCCACTTCCTGCTGGCTGTGGCTGATGAGCTTGCCCATCTCGTCGGTCATCAGCTTGGCGAGAACGTCCGAATTGTCGCGCAATCCCTTGCCAATCGCCTTGATGACTTTCGCCCGGTCCTCAAGAGACCGGTGGCGCCACGTCTGGAAAGCCGCGTCGCACGCATCGATGGCGGCATCCCGCTCGGCATCGGTCATGAGGTCATGGTCCGCGATCTTCGCGCCGGTCGCCGGGTTGATGGTCGTGATCTGCCTGGTCATCGTCAAAATCCTTTACGGGGGTTCGCCCCGCCAACGTTTGGCTAAAGCGGCAGTTCCATCTTGTTGATCGCGCGGCCCTGCGGTTCGCGAAGCGCGATCGGCACGACGAAGCGATATGCCAGCATCGCGACGGACAGAAGGATTAGCGCGCCGCCCCCGGTCCACATCATCGCCGCAGCCAGTTGCTGATCCGCCAAAGCCGTGAACCCATAAGGCGCAGCGGTGAGGTCGTGCCACGGGTGCCAGGCGGTCGTGGAGAACAGCAGCACGGCGGACAGGAGCGTCATCTGGCCCGCCGTAAAGGCCAGTGCGAGCACCCCCTGCCCGGGTTGCGCGGCGAGCCCCGCGATCAGGCTGGAGGCCAGCCACCATGCCGCGCCGGCAAGCGACAGGTGCATCAGCCAGTAGATCAGGTCCGATTGCAGCGTCGCGGCGTACGGCACGGGGCTGTGCCAGAGCCAAAAGAGCGCCGCGAACAAGAAGGCGGCCATCCAGACCTGGCCCGGGATGCGACGGCTCACCAGCGGCCAGGCCAGCGCAAGTACCGGCGCCGCCACCAACGTCAGCAAGACGTGCTGCGCGACGCGCGCCGCAAAGAGCGACATCGACAGCGCGCAGAGCGGCGAGATGAAGAGAAGCGCCACAAGCGACCACCCCACGGCGGACAAACGGTTCGGCGCACGCCACGCCAGCACCGCCCCGAAGAGCGCGAGACCGGTCAGCAGCGCCGGATCGAAAAGCCACCGAGACATCAGCTCCTGGGGTGTCGGGGGGGTCCCGCAAAAGGGGATGTAGGGGTCCATAGTGCCTCCTTTTGCTAGCCGCAGCTGTTCATCAAAAGCGCCGGAGCGGCGGTAAAGAGGATGGCCACGACCGAGATGATGCCCGTCCAGCGCGCCGCCACGGCGAGTTCGGCCTTGCCGGACCGGAAAATGCTCCATCCCGCAGCGACCACTGCGGGGATCGTGATGATGACGATGGTAAGATCGACGATGCCGTAAGACACGACACCGCGGTCCGCGCAGGCCGCCGAGAGCGCGGCATAGACAAAGATGAAATGCGCCGTCCAGATCAGCGCAGGGCGCGCGATGCCGCGCAACAGCTTCGGGATGTCGGGTGCGGCGTCGCCTTCGGTCATGACAGACCCCCCAGTTGCGGCGCGCAGAGCAAGAGCGCCGTGATGACCAGCATCGCCCCCGTGACCTTGGCATAGGTCGCACGGTTCAGCTCCGGCAGGGTCTGCTCTGCACGCACCTGACCGGCAAGCTTGCGCGCGGCCATGATCGCGCTCCAGAGGGCAAGGACGCCGCAATGGATCGCCACGAAGACCGCCATCACCATGAGTGTCGCACCGAGGGCCGAGGCGAGAGGATCGGTGACCCGCATCGACGCGAGCAGCGCGGCCCCTGCCCCGAGCGAGACGAGACCGCACAACGTGTCGGCCAGCACATGCGTGCGCCTCTTGCCGAGCTCGCAGATCACGGCGAGGCCGACGCCCAGCACCGCCGCGCCAGTCGCATAGACCGGATCCGCCAGACCGGCCGTCGTCGTAAAATCAGGCCACACGTTCCACAGGTAGAGCACCGCAAAGCACAGCGAAGCAAAGAGCGAGCCAACGATGAGGAGCGTGCCGACGATCGCCACGTGGGTGTGGCCGAGGCGTGAAACGGCGTTCACCGGCAGCACGCCATCGGGACCGCTGTCGTGGGTCTCGCCGGTAAAGGACGGCTCCCAGGACCAGATGCAGAATATCACCAGCGTCGCGAGCGTGGCGGCAGCCGCAACCAGATACGCCCCTGCCAAAAGCGCGACGGCGGCCACCGCGACACTCAGCCCCGCCCACAGCGGAATGAAGGTGGGATGCGGAAGGCGCACGATCTGGTGCGGCTCCCCGGTGATCGGATGACACCCGATCGTCTCGCGCCGACCATGCGGTGCGCCGCGCAGGCTGCCGTCAATCTCGTGGGCGGCACGCTCCATCAGGTGCGGATCGTCCCAGAGCGGCTCCCGCGAGGTCACGCGCGGGATCGCATGGAAGTTGTGGCCCGGCGCCACAGCGGGATAGAGCCATTCCAGCGTGCCTGCCCCCCAGGGGTCGCGTCCGGCGGCTCTCCCGCTCCAGCGGTGTCGGATGAAATCGAGGACGAACACCAGCACCCCCGCGGCAAAGATGTAGGACCCGATTGTGGAGAGCATGTTGAGCCGATCCCAGCCCAGCCCCTCGGGATAGGTCGCGATCCGGCGCGGCATCCCGCGAAGCCCGGTGATGTGCATCAGGAAAAAGGTGATGTGAAAGCCCGAGAACATCAGCCAAAACGCCCACTTCCCGAGCCGCTCGGACATCATCCGCCCGGTGAAATGCGGCGTCCAGTAGTAGAACGCCCCGATCAGCGGGAAGACCATGCCACCGATCAGCACGTAGTGCAGGTGCGCCACCACGAAGTAGCTGTCATGGGCCTGCCAGTTGAAGGGCACCGCCGCCAGCATGACGCCCGTCAGCCCGCCCATCACGAAGATGAACAGGAACCCGAGGATGAACAGCATCGGCACCTTCAACTGCGGACGCCCCAGCGCGAGGGTGCCGATCAGGGCAAAGATCTGAACCCCCGTCGGGATCGTGACGACCGTCGACGCCGCCGAAAACAGCGACAGCGAAATCGTCGGCAGCCCCGTGGTGAACATGTGATGCGCCCAGAGGCCGAAGCTGATGAAGCCCATCGTCACAACGGCCGCCACCACGAAGCCGTAGGAAAAGAGCGGCTGACGCACGAAGGTCGGCAGCATCGTCGCCACCATGCCCGCGGCGGGCAGGAAGATGATGTAGACCTCCGGGTGGCCGAACAGCCAGAAAAGGTGCTGCCACAGCAGCGGATCGCCCCCCATGGCCGGGTCAAAGAAGGGCAGGCCCATGACCCGCTCCGCTTCCAGCAGCAGCGAGCCGATGATCAAGGGGGGAAAGCCGATCGCGATCATGAAGGCCGTGACGAGCATGTACCAGCCAAAGATCGGCATCTTCGTCAGCGACATGCCTGGCGCGCGCGTGCACAGGATCGTGGCGATGATCTCTACTGCCGCCGTGACGCTGGCGATCTCGGCAAAGGTGACCCCGATCAGCCAGAAATCGGCGGACAAACCTTCGGTGTATTCCCGGGTCGAGAGCGGGGTGTACATGAACCACCCACCATCGGGCGCGGCATCGAAGAGGAACGAGGACAGCACGATGATCCCGCCGAACAGGTAACACCAGTATCCGAACGCGCCGAGCCGGGGAAACACCATGTCCCGCGCCCCGAGCATCAGCGGAAGCAGGTAGATCGCAAACCCCTCGAGGATCGGGATCGCGAATAGGAACATCATGAGCGTCCCGTGCATCGTGAAGACCTGGTTATAGGTCTCCGCATCGAGGAACGTGTTGTTGGGGACGATGAGCTGCGTGCGCACCAAAAGCGCCAGAAATCCCGCGATGAGAAAGAAGATCAGCCCGGTCACGATAAAGCGCTTGCCGACCACCCGGTGGGAAACGGAGGAGAGTGCGCGCCACCCCTTCGGCGTCGCCCAGACCTCTTCGTAGGTCGGCAGCGATCCTTTGAGGATCGGACCCTGCTCGTGCGGTTCGGTTGCCACCCTGTCCGTCATTCGAGGCTGTCCAGGTAATGCGCGACCGCGCGAAGCTCCGGCCCCGTCAGGTGATTGTAGGAGGGCATGTTCGCACCCGGCTTCATATCCTGTACGTCCGCGATCCATCCGGCGAGATTGCCGACATTCATCGGCCACATGCCCGCACCCAGCGAGGCGCGCGCGCCGACGCGGCTCAGATCGGGACCGAGGACGCCGCCCTCGGCCTCCCCCCGGATGGCATGACAGGCGGCACAGCCGGCATTCATGAACACATCGCGCCCCTCGCGCAGCGCGATCGTATCGGGATCGCGCGCCTCCTCGCGCAGGTCCGCCACAAAGGCGCGAAAGTCGTCCGGCGGGACGACCACGACCTCGAAGGCCATCAGCGGATGCGAAAGGCCGCAGAATTCGGCGCATTGCCCGCGAAACCGCCCCAGCTCGTGCGCCGTGACCGTCAGCTCGTTCACGCGGCCCGGGATCATGTCCATCTTGCCGCTGATTGAAGGGATCCAGAAGGAGTGGATGACGTCTTCCGATGTCAGGCGAAAGGTGACGGGTTCACCCAGCGGCAGGAAGACCTCGTTGCCGTCGCGTACCGGATCGCCCGTCGGGTCATAGGTCACATCCCACCAGAACTGGTAGCCGCGCACGTCTATGATCGTGGCGTTCTCACCGCCCGCGCGGATGGCGGCCAATGTAAGCGTGGAGCCTACCACGAGCACGACGAGCGCAACCGCGGGTGCCGCGACGCCGCCCGCCCAGAGCCACCAGGTTCGCGCACCGGTCGTGCGAAACCACGCCCATGCAAGCGCGCCCATCACCGCAACAAAGATCAGCGCCCCGGCGATGTGCAGCGCCGTCGTCAATGTCAGCGTCAGGTCCGCCCCCAGCCCGGCTGGGTTCAGAGCGGACTGGCTGGCGAATTGTCCGAGCGTGCTCTCGTCACCGTTCATCGGTCATGCCCGAGTGCCAAAAGGTAGGCGGCCATATCCTCCGCATCCTCCTGCGTGATGCCCATGTCCGGCATGGCGGTCTGTGGCGCGTAGAGCGGCGGGTTGATGAGCCAGTTCGTCAGCGTGCCTGGCCCGTTCGGGAGGATGCCCGCGATATAGGCCCGCTCTCCAAAGCGGGTCAGCGATGGCCCCACCGTCCCCCGCGCGCCGCTGACGCCCGGAATGACGTGGCACGAGCCGCACCCGTACGCGACCATAAGCGCCGGCCCCTGCGCCGCGTCCGCGCCGCGCACCTGAAGCTGCGCCGTGTCCCACTCCAGCTCCCCATCGAGCGGTTGGGAAATGTACCATGCGCGCAGCTCGGTCCAACGGGCCTCGCTCCAGGACACAAGCTGGCCCACGACATCACGGCTCGGCGAGGCCAATGCCCAAAGTGTCACCACGGCCCCGGCGACCAGAACCATCGACGCCATGAGCGCGGTGCGGACAAATCGAGGTCCCGACGCTCCGCCCACGCGCGTTACTCCGGCTCGGTTAGGGGATTGGCGACGCGCGCGTAGTATTCGCTGACCGCGCGCATGTCCTCGCTCGACATCTTCTCGGCGATGGCGGACATGACATTCATCGCGTCGTTGTCGCGCACGCCATCCTTCCAAAGCTCAAGCTGGTAGACCATGTAGTCGGCGTATTGACCCGCCAGATAGGGGACAGAGGGCGGATTGCCGGTGCCTTGCGCGCCATGGCAATTCACGCAGGCCGGGATGCCCCTCTCTGCCGACCCAACGGCCGCGAGCTGTCCGCCCCACTGGAGCAGCGCCTGATCCACTTCTCCGATGGACGGGATGTGGGGCGCACGCATGGCCGCGTAGTAGGCAGAGACGGCCTCCCGCTCGCGATCGGTCAACCGCTGGGCCACGCCGCTCATGATCTCATTGGGGCGCGCGCCGGAGGCGTAGTCGTTGAGCTGCTTGTAGCTGTACCACCCGGGAAGCCCCGTCAGCCGCGGAAACGCGCCGGACCCCTCCCCTGCGCCTGCCGCGCCGTGACACGTGATGCAGGCCATGCCCGAGCCGCCGTTCTCTGCGCCACCCATCGCCACGAGGCGACCAAGCTCGAGGAGGTCATCGTCCGGGGCCTCGTCCACTGTAACGTTGAAGAGCGTCCGTTCGTCCGAGAGCCGCGCCTCGAGGTCCGCGAGGCTGTTGTCCTCAATACCCGAACTCATCTGGGCCACGGCAATGAACGGGACGATCGACAGCCCCGCCAGTACGAGAGAGAGTTTTTTGGACAGGGACATGCAGCCTCCTTCACGCGTCCATGAGCGGACGCGGATTGCCAAGGTAGTCGTTTTTCATGTGATCGAGCGTCCAGTAGGCCAGCCCCATGAGCGGCCCCGTGGGGTTGTAGCCCAGGTTTTGCGGAAAGAGGCACGCGCCGAACACGAAGACGTTGTGGTGGTCCCACATCTGCCCGAAGCGGTTGACCACGCTGGTCGTCGGGTCGGTGCCCATCACCGCGCCACCGACATTGTGCGTCGTCTGGTAGGGCACGATCGAGTAGCTGCTGCCCTCCGCGGCGAGATTGGCGGACGACACCGACGTGACGTGGTCCATGCTCTCGGCCAGCTCGACCGTCTTATCCAGGACGTACTTGATCATGCGGCGGTCGTTGTCCGGGAAATCGAACGTCATCCGCATCAGCGGGCGTCCGAACTTGTCGGTCCAGGTGGGGTCCAGATCGAGGTAATTTTCCGCCGTCGACATCGACGAGCCGTGGATCACAAAGTCTGCGTGGCGCAGGTAATTCTCGCGCACCGCACGCTTCCACTCGGCGCCCCAGGCCGGGGTGCCTTCCGGCGTGGGCTGATAGCTGATGGGGCGGCCATTGTATTGTTTGCAGGCGATGTAACCGCCGCCCACGAAATCGAGGCCGGAATGGTCGAAGTTGTCGCCGTTGTAGTCGTCCACGATCACGCCGAGGGCGCCCGCTCCCATAAAGGGATTTGTCGTGACGCTGTCGTCGAAGAACGCGTCGACCGCCGCGATGGTCTGGTAGGAATAGTTCCTCCCGACCGTCCCGGTCCGGGTCTCCGGGTCGTAGGGCGTGCCGAGACCGGACACGAGCATGAGGTGCACGTTCCACAGCGAATAGGCGCCCATGCAGACGATATCGGCAGGCTGGAACACCTCCTGCCCGTCGGCATCCACATAGGTCACGCCGGTTGCGGTCTTCCCGTCCTCCGATTTCTCGACGCGCAAAACGGTGCTTTCGAACCGGATCTCGAAATTCTCGTGATCCTTGATGCGGTCGTAGACGCAGATGATGGGATCGGCCTTGGCGAAGTACCCGCACCCGAAACGCTCGCAAAACCCGCAATAGGGGCAGGCATGGAGCGTGGCACCATAAGGGTTCTCGTACTGCTCTGTCACGTTGGCGGAGGGCATGGGAAAGGGATTGAGCCCGGCACGCTCCGCCGCTTCCTTGAAGAGCGTCGATGAAATCGGCTGCTTCATGGCGGGTGTCGGGTATTCGGAACTGCGCGGCCCCTCGAACGGGTTGCCGCCCTTGCGCGTCTCCCCGTTCAGATTGCCGGCATAACCCGCAGCGCCGCAGACCTTTTCAAAGAAATCGAGGTGCGGCTCGAGCTCGTCGTAGGTGACGCCCCAATCCTGAATGGTAAGGTCCTCGGGAATGAAGCCTGCACCGTACCGATCTTCATAATGGGAGCGCATGGTGAGGTCCGACGGGAGCGGGCGCCAGATCTGTCCGTTCCAGTGGATCCCTGCCCCGCCCAGCCCCTCACCGGGCAGGAACGATCCGAGGCGGCGCATCGGCAAAGCGCGCTGACCTCGGTTGTTGCGGAACGTGAGCGTGTTCTGCTTCACGTCCATCATGTGCCCGTAGTGCAGGGCGTACTTCAGCTCATCGTGCTCTTCGGGTCCGGCAAAGCTGGTCGCGTCATGGCGGGTCTTTCCGCGCTCGATGATCACGCATCGCTGGCCCGCATTGGCGAGCTCGTAGGCGGCCGTCAGTCCTGTCCAACCGCCGCCGATGATGACGACGTCGGTTTTCGGGAGCGTCCTATCGGTCATCTGTTCCACCTGTGTTTGCTGGGTGGGGGCGCGGCATGGCGCCATTGCCGCCGGGTTGGTGGTTCACGCCCATCGGCGGCTGGCGGTAGGGCCGGTTGTGCTTGTCCACGAAGCTCAGGTAGTAGGCGTGCGCGCCGGGGAACCCGACCATCTTCCACCCGGCATAGTCGGTGTTGCCGCCATAGATCGGGTCCGCGAAATACCCTTGATTGGTGAGCTTCCAGACCTCGTCGAAGAACTGCTTGGAGGACAGATCGCCAAACGGCACTTCGTCCTTGGACAATGCGGTCGCATGCGCCTCAAACCCCTCGGCGTCTGCAGGGGCGCCCTGCATCGCCTGTTCGAGGCCCTGCCGCAGGAACTCCGCGGGGGTCAGCGGCAGCTGGTATCCTTGCTCGGGCGTGCCCTCGTCGAACGGACCCTCGAGGAACAGGCCCTCACCCTTGCCGTAACCGCTGCTCATCTGCAGGTCGATGAAGTCGACCACGCCGGCCTCGCTGGCGCTCGGATAATCGTCGCGCGGGATCAGCGTATCGCACAGGCTGGCCAGATACCGCGCCTCGTTGTTGGATAAAAAGAAGAACGGCTGGTCGTCGATCTGCGCAAATGCGTGCTTGATCGGCATGGAGGCCACGACGGACGAAGCGAGCGCTCCGCTGAGGACCTGTCGTCTGGAAAATCGCGCTGTCGTCATGGTGTGTACCACGCTGATTGCCTGATTCTTTAACGGCGCGCGCACGGCGTCGTTCCGAAATTTTCACGAATTTTTTCGAGTGCCGCTGAACACCTCGTCCAGCGCGCCGCGATGATCCTGGCTCGTCGCGATCACGATGGTCTGGCCTTCCGCCAGCGAGGTGTCGGGGTCGGTCGATGCCTGCTTGCCATCCTCGAGCACGGCCACGGCGCGCGCATTTCCCGGCAGGTCCAGCGCGCCCAGCGTCTGCCCGTCGAGATCGGCGGGCACGTCGTAACGGCCAAAATGAAGGTCATCCGTCGCATCGAGCTGCGTCCAGACATCGGCATCGTCCTCGAGCGATCTGATGATGGACTGGGACACCGTCACATGCGGCGTGACGATATCCTCGAGGCCCAGCTCTTCGCAGATACTGAGGAGTTCCGGCCTGACGATCTGCAACGTCACACGCTCGTACCCGATGGACCGTCCCACCACGGCGGCCAGGATGTTGACGTCGTCGTGGTTCGTCATCAGCAGCAAGCCATCGGCCCCGTCGCCGAAGGCATCGGTCAGGATTTGTGGGAAGGTGCCATCCCCTTCGATCATGCCGCAGTCGAGCTCGTCAGCCATCGCGTCGAGACGCTCGGCGGACTTGTCCACCAGAACGGCATCGTGCCCTTTCTCGAGCAGCGCCTTGATCGTTGCGCGGCCAAGCCGCGATGCACCCACGACGACAATTCGCATGGCTTATCCTTTCCGAGTGTTCCATGTGCCCGGCAACAGCACGACGAGGAGGGCGATGAACTCCAGCCGCCCCAGATACATCGCCGCGATCAGCGTCGCCTTGAGATGCGGCGCGAGGTCAGGCGATGTGACACCGCTGCTCAGCCCGACTGTGGACAGGGCGGAGGCGACATCGAAGAGGGAGCCGAGCGGATCCGCGCCCGACGCTAGGAAGACGGCCCAACCCGCCAGCAGCGACACGACGTAGAGGCCAAAGATCGTGGCCACCGCGATCACCCTGTCCGTCACGACCAGACCATCGGTATCCTTGAGATGCGTGCGCGCGCTGGCAGGCACGCGCGCCCGCAGGAACGACAGGCGCACCATGGAGAGGGCAAGCACCACGCGGCTGATCTTGATCCCGCCGCCCGTGGAGCCCTGATCGGCGCCGACGATCATGCCTGCCACCAGGATCAACAACAGGAGCGGCGCGGCAGCGAGGTCGCCGGTTGAAAAGCCTGCGGTGGTGATGCCGCTCAGAAAGTTGAGCGCGTGGCGGAATAGCTCGGCGGGATCCCTGGTCACCGTGAGCGCCGCGACGGCCGTATAGACGGCGGCGCCTCCTATCATCAGCACACAAGTCGCCACGACATGTGACCGTGACAGCGCCGTTCGGACACCGTCGCGCCAGGCCAGCACGTAGAACAGGAACGACACGGCCGCGAGGACGCAGATCGAGATGACCACGCCCTGCGCCAGGGGCGTGTAAGAGGCCAGAGACTCGCTGCGCGGCGCGAAGCCGCCCGTCGACACCGCTGCAAGCGCAACACTGATGGCTTCTGCCGGTCCCGGAATGAGCACGAGGCAGAGGCCAACGGCCAGAAGCGACAACAGCGCGTAGATCACCAGCATGTGCCGCGCCTGCGCCCGAACGGAGCTCAGCCGGTCGCGCTCGGTAAAATTCGATCCGGCCATGGCCAGAGATGCGCCGCGCGACCCGCTGAAGATGGCGATGCCGGCAAAGGCGATGGCGAACCCGCCGCACCATTGCACCCAACCGCGGAACAGATGCGCTGACGGGGACCAACTCTCCGCATCACGCGCCACGGTCAGACCAGTCGATGTGATGCCCGAGGCTGCCTCGAACACGGCATCCAGCGGCGAAAATCCCAAGACCAGAAAAGGCGGCACAACGCCAAAACCCGCGATCACGAAGAGCAGCGCGAATGCCGTGAGCGCTTCGATCTGCCGGAGGCCGTCGCGAAAGACCGGCGCGCGCATCCAGACAATAGGGGCGGCGAGCAGAGCGATTTGCGGGAGGAGCGATGCCGCCAACGCGAGCTCCCCATAGGCCGTGAACACAAGCGCGGGGGGCAGGAAAAGCGCCATGAGGACAGGAGCCTGTTGCACCACGGCAAGACCCAACTCCCGCGGTCTGACGCTATGTGCCGTTGCCTCAACCATCGCGTGACAATCGCAAGCTCCAGTTTTTTGCGCGTTCACCTCTTTGGAGTAACAGGGCGCGAAACGGCAAAGTTCCAACGGCCTGCACGCGAGAGGCCGGAGGAAGGGAGCCCGAATAACCGGGAACTTTGGGCGCGGCTGTCGCTTGATGTGTCATATCGACACAAGCGAGGACGGACCGCGATGGAGAGCGTTTCCAATCAAATCGCCACACTCGATTTGATCGTGATCGGAGCCTATCTCGCCCTGATCATCGGCATCGGCATCTGGGTCAGCCGGTCCACGAAAAGCGGCGAGGATCTCTTCCTCGCAGGTCGTTCGCTGGCCTGGGGAACCATCGGTTTCTCGCTCTTTGCGTCGAACATCTCCACCTCCACCCTCATCGGCCTCACGGGGTCTGCCTATGGCGACGGGATCGCCGTCTCCGCCTATGAATGGATGTCGGGCATTCCGCTTTTGATACTGGCGTTTGTCTTTGCGCCGCTCTTTTTGAAGTCGCGGATCACGACGACGCCGGAATATCTCGACCTGCGGTACTCGCGCCGGGTCCGGCTCTATTTCTCGGGTCTGACGATCATCTTTACCGTCATCGTCGACACGGCGGGTGGCCTTTACGCCGGGGCGGTCGTGATGCAGGTTTTCTTCCCCGACGTCGACATCTGGATGACCTGTCTCGCCATCGGACTCTTTGCCGGGATCTACACGGCTTTTGGCGGGCTCAAGGCCGTTGTGTTTACGGATGTGCTGCAGTCGGTCGTGCTTCTGGCGGGCTGTGCGATCCTCGCCTTCATGATGTTCCGCGACCTGGGCTTTTCGTGGGAGGACTTGCGGTCGCAGCTGCCCGAGGGTCATCTCAGCGTCGTCAAACCCATCGACGATCCGCAACTGCCGTGGTTCGGATTGTTCTTCGGGGTCTGGCTGCTGGGGTTCTGGTACTGGGTCACCAACCAGTACATCGTTCAGCGGGTGCTGGGTGCGAAGGACCTCAAGAACGCGCAATGGGGCGCCATCCTGGGCGGTATGCTCAAGCTGACGCCGCTCTTTATCATGGTTCTGCCCGGCGCGATGGCGGTGTCGCTCCTGCCCGACATTCCCGAAAACGATCAGGTCTTTCCCATGATGATCACGGAGATCCTGCCGGCCGGCCTCACGGGGCTCGTGCTGGCCGGGCTGATCGCGGCCATCATGTCGAGCGTGGATTCGACCCTCAATTCGTCTTCCACCCTCGTTGTGCATGACTTCATCAGCGATCCCGATGAAAAGCTCGCGCCCGAGAAATCCAAGCGCTACGGACAGATGGCGACGATCACCTTTATGATCATCGCCATCGCCTGGGCTCCGCTCATCCAGTACGCGGGCGGGCTTTGGGATTACCTGCAGCAGATGTTCTCGGTCCTCGTGCCGCCGCTCGTGGTGCTGTTCCTTGGCGGTGCCCTCTGGCGCCGCGGGACGGGGCCAGCGGCTTTTTACACACTGATTATCGGTCACGGCCTCGGCGCGGTGCTGTTCGTGTTGCGCATGCTCGAGGTCTGGCCGCTGCATTACACGATCAACGTCGTCATCATGACGGTGGTCAGCGCGGTCATCTTCGTCGTCTTCAGCCTTCTCGACGACCGCCAGGAGGTCAGTGATGACGTCATCTGGTCACCAAAAAAGGCCCTCGATCACGAAGGCGGCTTCCAGGGCGGCCTGTTGAGCGACGTGCGCCTCCATGCGGCGGTGCTGTTGGCGGCAATCGTCCTCATCGCGGTCGCCTTCTGGTAATGGAACAGAGGCATGGTGAAGACATGGCGCGCGCCGGAGCGCACACCTCGCTAGAGGCCGCGCGACTGAGAGCGCATTTCGCATGACCAGTCTGGCAACGCCCTACATCCTGATGATTTTTGCGGCGGCCGCTCTCGTCATCGGAGCCGCGGGTATCGTCATCACAAAGGATGCGGACCGCCTGGCCGACAAGACGCGCCTCGGCGAGGCCATGGTCGGCGCCATTTTCCTCGGCATGGCAACCTCGCTGTCGGGCTCGGTCGTCTCCGTTACGGCAGCCCTCGACGGGCGCGCGTCCCTTGCCTTCGCCAACGGCGTGGGCGGCATCGCGGCGCAGACGGCGTTTTTGTCGCTTGCGGATATCATGTTTCGCCGGGCCAACCTCGAACACGCCTCCGCGGAGCTTTCCAACGTGCTTCAGGCGGCGATGCTGACGCTGCTGTTAAGCCTGACGGTGGTGGCCGCGACGGGACCTGACATCACGATCATCGGCGTGCATCCCGTCTCGTTCCTGCTGCCGGTCTTTTATGTGCTTGGACTTCGCGCGGGCGCGCAGCTCCGCAAGGAGCCGATGTGGCGCCCGGTCAGGACAGACGACACACGCGAGGACGCGCCCTCGGACGATCCCGCCGACGATGTGCCTGCCCGGACCCTGTTCACCCGTTTCGCAGCCCTCGCCCTGATCCTCGCCGGCGCCGGATGGGTCATCGCAAAGTCCGCGGGCATCATCGCGGACCGCAGCGGTCTCAGCGAGACCCTCGTCGGAACATTGATGACAGCCGTCGCGACCTCCCTGCCCGAACTTGTCACGACGCTCGCGGCGGTACGCCGGGGCGCGTTGCAGCTGGCCGTGGGTGGCATCATCGGCGGCAACGCGTTCGATGTGCTCTTCCTCTCCGCCGGGGACATGGCCTACCGGCAGGGATCGCTTTATCATGCGGTCGGGAATGCCGATCTGCTCTGGGTCGGCGTCGGCCTCGCCATGACGAGCGTCCTCCTCCTCGGGCTCATCATCCGCCAGCGGCAGGGCCCTGCGGGAATCGGCTTCGAGAGTGCGCTGATCCTCTTGCTCTACGTCGGGGCTGTCGCCCTCCAGTTTGCCTAGAGTTGCGATGACGCGGACAGACTGAAATCCCTCGGCATCCAACGCGAGATGCGAGGATTGCTGTGATCCGCGCGTCTACACCAGCCCCGCCAGCCCGCCGCGCCAGACGAGCAGACACCAGCCTACCCAGAAGCCGAGGGCGAGCCAGGGTCCAAACGCGATGCGCGCCCTCTGATCGCCCCTTATCAGCAGAACAAAGATCAGGGCGCCGAGGCTTGCGACGAGCAGGACAAACGGCAGCATCGCGTAACCGAGCCAACTGCCGCACGCGGCAAAGAGCTTGGCGTCGCCAAGACCCAGGCCCTCTCGCCCGTGGCGGCGGAAATGCCACGCGCCAAGCGCCCAGAACAGACCGTACCCCGCGATGGCGCCAATGAGCGCCTCGACAAGCGACACCTGCCGGAAGAGCACGGTGACGGCGAACCCGGTGGCCAGGAGGCCAAGCGTGTAGACGTCAGGCAAGCGGAATTCGCGCAGATCGATCAGCGAAAGCCTGACAAGGACGAGGGCAAGCCCCAGCGTGACAACGAGCAACATGCCCGGCACGCTGACACGAATTGCGCGAAATTACGAAAAAAAGTCCCGGGCACTGAAACTATTCCTTCATCCAAACGTGAGTCGAGTATGTGCCTGGAAAGTAGGCACCTTTTCACACGTTGGCGGTGGCAACGCATGGCGCCGTCCGAAGGGAGTTACGCATGAATTTCCAAAGAACCGTTTCGAGGCTTGCCGTGACAGCCGGCGTTGCCGCGCTTGTCGCGACGTCCGCCTCGGGCTCATCGCACCGCGAGGCGCCCGGCATCACCGAGCAACCCAAGGTCGACGCGTCGGACTTTTACATGTTCCGCAGCTACGAGCCGGGTCGCGCGGGCTATGTCACGTTCATCGCCAACTACCAGCCTCTGCAGGCGCCGTATGGTGGCCCCAACTATTTCACGATGGATCCCGATGCGATCTACGAGATCCACATCGACAACGACGGCGACGCGGTCGAAGACATCACCTTCCAATTCGATTTCAACAACGAGCTGGCCAACGACGGCGCCGGCATCGCGCTTGAAGTCGGCGACGCAACCGTCGCGATCCCGCTGCGCACCGCGGGCCAGATCACGGGCGCGGACGGCGATCCGCTCAACGAGATCGAGACCTACACGCTGATGCACATCGCAGGCGACCGCCGCTCGGGCGACCGCAACCACGTGACAGGCTCGAACGGCGAAGTCTTTGCCAAGCCGCTGGACTACATCGGTGAAAAGACGCTGCCGGACTACGAGAGCTACGCGAACGACTTCATCCACACGATGAACATTCCGGGCTGCGATATTCCGGGCAAGGTGTTCGTCGGCCAGCGCGAGGAGGCCTTTGCGGTCAACCTCGGCGAGGTGTTCGACCTCGTGAACCTCGTGCCGCTCGAAGGGTCGATCTCGAACGACCGTTCGAACGATGACCTCGTCGGGCGGTTCAACGTGACCTCGCTGGCCATCGAAGTGCCGATCGCCTGCGTCGTCGGGGATGGCAACGGCGTGATCGGCGCCTGGACCACGTCGAGCCTGCCGCAAGGTGAGGTCGAGGATCCCTCGCCCACTTACGCCGCAACCTCGGTCTACGGCGGTGCCTTCGTGCAGCAGTCGCGCCTCTCTGCGCCTCTGGTGAACGAAGTGGTGATCGGTCTGCCGGACAAGGATCTGTTCAACGCGGCTCAGCCGACGCAGGACAGCGCCCTGGCCACCTACGTGACCAACCCGACGCTGCCGGCGCTCATCGACATCCTCTTCCGCGATGCGCTCGGTGCGAGCGACAACATCGCGCCGTCGAACTTCCCGCGCAACGACCTTGTCACAGCCTTCCTGACGGGCTTTCCGGGCCTCAACCAGCAGGCAACGGTAACCGCGTCCGAGATGATGCGCCTTAACACGGCCATCCCGCCGACCCCGCAAGCGAGCCAGAGCAACTTTGGCGTCGTGGGTGAAGACCTCGCCGGTTTCCCGAACGGACGCCGCCCGGGTGACGACACCGTCGACATCGCGCTGCGCGTCGTGATGGGCGCCCTCTGCCACCCCGTCCCGCTCGGTGCCGAGCTTGGCGTCGAAGGCGCGGTGGAGGACACCGACAGCGACCTCGTGAACCTCGGTCTCTGCGCACCCGAAGATGCACCGGTTGGCGATCAGCCGTTCATCGACGGCGCACCGATCTCGGCAAGCGACATGCAGGCTGTGTTCCCCTACCTGAACACGCCCCTGCCCGGCGCCGTGAACTGAAGCCATCAGAGGAGACCAACAGATGACGCTTAGAACCAAAGCACTGCTTTCCGTTGGCGCCTTTGTCCTGGCTGCCTGTGCCGGCGGCTCCAGCAGCACCTCTGGCATCGGGACCCTCGGAGCCGACTTCGTCGCGGTCCTGAGTGCCGAAGAGACGGCTGAACCCGTCGATGCACAAGAGGTCGACATCGCGTCGATCAGCTTTACCGCGGACCCGTTCAACCCCTGATCGGGAGACCTGAAAGAAGACAATCGGCCCTGCGCACTCGCGTGGGGCCGTTTTTGTGTGCCAGTCATCACCACCGACATTTGATCGTTCCTCCCCGGCAGGCCCTACTCTGTGTCCGGCGCAGGCACGTCATAGACAAACCGGCGGCTGAGGATGTCCACCCCCTTCACTCCCAGCCTGTTGCGGCGCACCAGCACCGTCTGCAGCCGGGTGGCGGCGCTGCCGGCCTCGGCCGTCACATCCACCAGCCACACGTTCGACTGAAAGCCGCTGTTTTCCGGGCGCAGCGCCCCGATCGCGGCCAGATCGCCCCGCGTCAGAAACCCTTGCCGGCTGCGACGGCTGACCAGTTGCAGCGCGTGGCTGTCGTTTTGCAGCATGACGCCCAGCAGGAAAGGGTCGACAGAGTTTAGATTGATCGTGCCCTCCACAGGCAGGGCCGTCACATGGGGACGCAACGTGTCCAGCGTCTCCTGCGGCACGCCAAAGGCTGCCAGATCGTCGAGCGCGTCCACCCGGCCCACGGCGCGCAGCAGACGGATGACGTCGCCCACACGCTCCTCCGGCAGGTCGAGCGCGCGAAAAAGACGCTTGGCAAATTCCTGCGTGCCAAGCGATGGCGCCGCGAGGCGGTTGATGTCGAACTTGGCCTGAAGGTCCGTCACCGCGACCGAAAACCGGCCCGTCGCGAGGGCCACCTCCTCCTGCACGACCGCGCGTGCCCAGGGCTCGGCAAGGTGGTCGGTGTCCGGCGCGGTGTCGA
The DNA here is from genome assembly GCF_052825805.1 of Pseudaestuariivita sp. Taxonomy (NCBI): domain Bacteria; kingdom Pseudomonadati; phylum Pseudomonadota; class Alphaproteobacteria; order Rhodobacterales; family Paracoccaceae; genus Pseudaestuariivita; species Pseudaestuariivita sp. The sequence goes on from NZ_JBRBVB010000006.1 coordinate 53,309, forward strand.
GATCGCGGCGCAGCGCGTCGACCACGGATGCCTCCGCGCCAATCGCAATCTGCTCGGCTATGGCCGCATCGGCGGCGCGCGACACGCGGTCCAGAGCCGCCTCCTGCGCGCCGATCAGCAGGAACACGAGCCCGCCAGCGATCGCCAGCACCACGAGCACATTGACGAGGACGACGCCCTCCTCGGCGCGCCGCGGGTCCCCGGCGGTCACAGACCCTGCCCTGCCGGCAGCGCGATCAGGCGCGTCACGCCCGCGGGCGGCAGGCCCGGCTGGTCGACCCTGACAGCCTCTAGGTAAAGCTCAGCCGCTGCGGGCCGTGCCTCCGGTCCAATACCCTGCGGCGGCCAGCTGTCGTGCCAGGTCCGTGCCCGATCCATCAAACGCCAGCGCATGTCCGTGATGTCCGAGAGCAGCTGTTGCGACAAAACCGGCGCGGCCTCGATCTGCCGGATCAAAGCGCCATCGTCCAACAGGTAGGTGAGCGTGGCAGTCCCGTCTCCGTCCGCGCGGGCAAAGGTCAGCGCGCCGCCCTCGAGCGTCACCGGCTGCGGCGCGATCTGCGCAAGATCACGGCGGATCACCAGAAAGGTGCGGTCGATCTCGGACAGCCGGTCCAGCCGGCCTTCGGTGCGGTCCCCCGTGCGCGCCACGGTGTTCAGCAGCGCCAGCCCGGCCAGCCCAATAATGGCAAAAATCGCGAGCGAGACGACCACCTCGATCAAGGTGAGGCCCGCCTCGCCGCGGCGTGTGGTCATACGGAGGTGCTGCCGATCAGGCTGAAATCGGCGGCGCCGACCTTGAGCACGGCAAGCCCCCGCTCGCAAAGTCCTGACCGGGCAAACCGGTAGGGACCGACGACGCCGGTGAAGCCCTCGCTCCGCGTGAGGCCCCGCGCCGACAATTGACCAAGCTGGCCGAGCACGCGCAAAAGGTCCACCGCGTCAAACGCAAGTCCCGCGATGATGCCCGCCTGTTGCCCGCTGGCATCCGCAAACGCATCGTCAAAGGCGGCAAAGCGAAGCGGGTCGGGCGCCGCAAACCAGGCATCGCGGAACGCGGGCCGGCCCGACAGGTCGAGCGCGGACCATTGCGTCGACCCCAAAAGCTGCACACCCTGTCCGCGCAGAGCTTCGGCGGTGGGGGCGAGGCTGGCGTCCACGACAGGCAGGTAGACCGCATCCGGCATCCCGCCGCCCGCCTGCAGCGCCGCCAGCAGGTCGCCGCTGCCGGCCTGCACCACGTCGGGGCGTACGCCGAGGCCAAGCGCCGCGCCGACCTGACGCGCCGCCGCAGCCGACTGGGCGCCGAAGGTGCCGGGCGGCACGGCGACGGCGATGTCCCGCAGGTTGCGCTGCGCGGCCATCGACAGGATCGCGCGCGCCGATTGCGTGGGTGTGACGCCAAAGACGTAGGTGCCTCCGCCCGCCAGGCTTGCATTGTTCGAAAGGGTCACAACGGGCACGCGCACGGCGTTGCCGACCGCTTCGGCCTGCCCGCTGAAGACAGGTCCCGCGATCACCTCGGCGCCCGCCTCGACGGCGCGGCGCGCGGCGGCCACCGCGGTCTCGGGCGTCGATCCACTGTCGAGGATCTCGATGCCGATCCCGGGGCCACCCCCGAGGGTTGCGGCGGTGCGCAATGTCTGACCTAACTCGGACGACGTGCCAGACAGCGGCAGCAGCAGCGCGGACTTGCCCGGGCCCGCGTTCCGGTTCCGGGACAGGCCCCCGCCCGAGAGGGGCGCCACGTCGCCGCAGCCGGCCAGCAAGGAGCCAACGGATGCCAGGGACAAGCACGACACGGCGCGGCGGCGTGTTATTCGGCCTCGGTCTGTCTGTTCTGACATTGTGCCTCCTCGGTGCGATGCTGGTGGCGCTTGCGCTTAATGCGCCCTTGAGCCTGCTTACACACTCCCTGCGCCTGCCGCCAAGCGTCGAAGCCCTGCACGGATCGCTTTGGCGGGGACGCGCCACACTCGCAGGGGGCTACCGGGTGCGATGGGACAGCGCCGTGTCCTTTGCGGGACTGCCGCACCTTGCGTCGGACATCGTGCTCGAGGGCTCGGACACGCGTGTCACGGGCGTCCTGCGTGCAGGGCCGCGCGGCGCTATCCTGACACAGGCGGCGGGGCGTGCGGGACCGGGGCTCGCAGGGCTGGTCGAGGGCGCGTGGCTGTGCGACATGACGGCCCGCGTTTCGGATGTGCGGCTGGCCTGGCGCTGGCGCAGCGCCTCGGCGGGGGGAGAGATCACCACGCCCGCCGGGCAATGCACCAAAGATGGACGCACGCAGGCCATCCCGCCGCTTGTGCTGACGCTGGGCGAGGCGGGCCGCGACGCCCGGATGACACTCGCGGAACCAGGCGATCCGCCCATGGCGCAGGTGGTGATCCGGCGCGCGCGGGAGCTCGACATCACCATCGAGCCGCGCGCCGCGGACGTCTTTCCAGTATTGCCAAGGTCGGGACCCATCGCGCTCCAGCTGCCGTTCTGACCGCGCGGGCCTGCGCTCACCCCGCCAGCGCATTGAGCCCCACAATCGGCATCAGGATCGCCATGACGAGGAGCATCACGATCCCGCCCATCACCAGCAGGACGGCGGGTTCGACGAGCGCGACGATGGTGCTGACCGTGGCGCGGAGCGAGGCAGACTGATCGGCGGCGGCGCGGGCAAGGCTGTCGCCAAGCCTGCCGCTCGCCTCGCCGCTGGCGATCATCGCGACCAGCATCGCGGGAAAGACGCCCGCCGCCTCGACCGCCTTGGACAGGGACGCGCCGTCATTCACTTCTTGCGTGATCTGCGCCACGCGGCTGCGGACAAAGCGGTTGGGCACCGTCCCCGATGCCGCGCCGAGCGCGTCCGCGAGCGGCACCCCGGATTGCACCAGCGTGGCCAGAGTGCCGGAAAATTGCGCCGAGTTAAGCCGCAGCACCATCGGGCTGATCCCCGGCGCGCGCGCCAGCATCCGGTCCCAGGCCATCCGCGCCTGCGGACGGCGCAGCAGCGCCAGGCCGGCCAACACCGCGAGACCCAGACCCGCGCCGAGGCGCACGCCCCAGACCTGCATCCAGCCCGACACGGCGATCAGCCCCTTGGTCAGCCCCGGCAAATCCGCCCCGCGCGCGGTAAAGACGCGCACGATGTCGGGCACCACGAAGACGAGCAGCGCCACGATCACGCCGATCGACACCAGCGCCAGGAGCGCGGGATAGATGAGCGCAAGCACGAGGCTCTGCCGGTTGCGGCCGCGCTCCTCGAGCGCGAGGGCGAGGTGTTCCATGACCTCGGCCAGCCGGTCCGAGCTTTCGCCGGCCCGCACCGAGGCGCGATAGCTCTCGTCAAAGCTGCGCGGCGCATCCTCGAGCGCCTCGGCAAAGCTGCGCCCCTCGGTGATCGCAGCCCGCAGGTTGAGCAGGAGCGAGGCGTCGCGGGCGGACGTCAGCTGGTCGGCCACGACCTTGAGCGCGTCCTCGATCCGCACGCCCGAGCCGATCAGCGTCGAGAGCTGGCGCGTCACCAGCACCTGCCGCTTGAGACTGAGGCGGTGCTCGCGCGCACCCCGCGCCGCCGTCCCCTTTTGCGAGGTGGCGTCCACCGACAGCGGCAGGAGCTTGCGCTTGCGCAGGTCGGCGCGAGCTGCCGCCTTGCTGGCGGCCTCGATCAGGCCCTTGGTCTGCTTGCCCGCCGCGTCGACGGCCCGGTAGGAGAAGGCCGGCATCTCAGCGCGCCTCGGCGATCACGTCGGCGGTGACGTCGTCGCGCACCGCGCGGGCGACTTCGGCAACCGACGTGAGGCCGCGGCGCACCTTGTCGGCGCCGTCCTGCACAATACCGGGGCTCGTCTTGCGTGCCTCGGCAATCATCTCGGCCTCGGAGGCGCCTTCGTGGATCATCGTCTCGAGCCGCGACGTCGGCGTGACGATCTCGTAGATCGGCAGGCGTCCGCGATAGCCTGTGCCGCCACACGCCTCGCAGCCTTCCGGCGCAAAAACCTCCGCACCCGGCGCAAGCGCGCCCGAGAGCAGCGCCGCCTCTGCCTCGGTCACGGCGTGGGGCGCGCGGCACTCCGGACAGAGCTGCCGCACGAGGCGTTGCGCCACCAGCCCGCGCACCATGGGCGCCAAGAGGAACCGTTCGACCCCCATGTCGATCAGGCGCGAGACCGCTCCGATGGCGGTGTTGGTGTGCAGCGTCGAGAGCACCAGGTGCCCGGTCATCGCGCTTTCCACGGCGATCTTGGCCGTCTCTCCGTCGCGGATCTCACCGACCATGATGACGTCAGGGTCTTGGCGCAGTATCGCGCGCAGGCCGCGGGCAAAGGTCATGTCGGTGCGCGCATTGACCTGGATCTGGCCCACGCCGTCCATCGAATACTCGATCGGGTCCTCGACGGTCAGGATGTTCCGCTGACGGTCGTTGAGCGCGCCAAGCGCGGCGTAGAGCGACGTCGTCTTGCCCGACCCGGTCGGTCCGGTGACCAGCACCAGACCCTCGGGCGCGGTGACGATCTCCTGGAAGGCGGCTGCATCACGTTCGGACATCCCCAGATGGCCGATCCCGCGCTGGGTCTGGCCCCGGTCCAGAAGGCGCAGCACCACGCGCTCGCCAAATTGCGAGGGCAGCGTGGAGATGCGCACATCGAGGTCGTAGCTGCCGACGCGCAGGCTGACACGCCCGTCCTGCGGCAGACGCTTTTCGGCGATGTCGAGCTTGCCCATCACCTTGAGCCTGCTGGTCAGCTGCGCAGCCAGCGCCCGGCGCGGCTCGAGCACGTCCCGCAGCACGCCATCGACACGGAACCGCACGACGAGCCGCTTTTCCTCGACCTCGATATGGATGTCCGACGCGCCGTCCTTGATCGCCTCCAGGAGGAGCGCGTTGATCAGCCGCACGACGGGCGCGTCGTTCTTTTGATCGAGCAGGTCGTCAACCGAGGCCGCGGTTTCGGCAAGCGCGGACAGATCGCCCTCGTCCTCGTCCGCCATCTGCGCGGCTTCGGTGGCGCTGTCGCGGTAGGCGGCCGAGAGCGCCGCGTCAAAAGTCGCGGCGTCGACGGGTTCGAAGGCGATCAGGGCGCCGGCGATCCTCTGCGCCTCGATCATCGCCTCCACCGGGGCGTCCGGCAGGTGCCGGCACACGGCTGCCGCATCCGCCTCGTCCTGCGCCAGAAGGACACCATGCGCCTTGGCGAACCCGTAGCTGAGCCGTGCAACGCCGCTCATCCTGCATCCTCCAGAACAAGCCGGGCCGAGACCGCGCCCGGCTCTGTCACGCGGGCCATCTCGACCATCACGAGCCGCAGGTTCCGCTCGGTCTCGAGCGTTCCGATCCAGTCCATCAAGACGATATACGGCGTGCGTGTTACCGTGACCCGCAGGCGCGCGCCGTCCGGGTCGAGGCGGGCGAGCGCGATGCCGGCCTCGCGCGCACTCTGCGTCACCCGCGGCGCGAGCGGTTCGGAGGCCACCGCCGGGCGCACAGGCTGCGGCTGCGCGCCGGTTTCGGCCTGCCGCGCGATGTCGGCGATGGCAAGATACCGCGCGATCCGGTCCGCCTGCGCGCTGCGCTCGGCCATCAGCGGCTGCCAGGCGTAGGTCCAGAGCGCCAGGACGGCCAGCGCGGCACCGCCCCCGATGACGAGCAGGCGCTCGCGCGGGTTGAGGCGGGCCAGTACGCTCATGGCCGCACCGTCAGGTCGGCCCGGGCCGATCCGTCACTTGCGGTGGCAGAGCCGGACGACACCGCGAGTCCCGACGATTCCAGCGTGGCCTGCGCGGCCTGCAGCGCTTCGAGGCCCGGCGCCTCCACCGTCAGACGGAGCGCGTCCTCGGTCCAGGCCAGGTCGCGGAACGACACCTGCGCCGCGCCGTCGGCGAGCGCGCGAGACACTTGCTCCATCACCGGCAGGAAGCCTGAGCCCGTCTGCGGCACGGTGCGCGCGGCAACACGGCGCAACACCAGGTCCGGCGCGTCGTCGGCAGAGGCTCCTGGCAGCACGCCCGCCAGTGCCGCGTCTGCCTCGACACGCAGGTCATCGGCAATCGCGCGCTGCGCCGAGGTGTCCACGGCCAGCAGTGCAAGATGCACAAGCGCGGCCATCGCCAGCGAAGCCGCGAGCCACTTGAGCGGGCGCGCCAGCCCCCGCGACGGCTGAAACGCACCCTGACGCAGATCGGCTGCGGCGAGCGCGGCGGTGTCGGCGAGCACAAGCTCGCGCCGTTCGGCGACCGGAAGATCACCGTCCAGAGGCGCACCCACATTGAGGATGAGCGGCTGTCCCGCCTGACGCCACAACACCTCGAACATCTCGGTATGACACGCAAACCCCGTCAGATCGGAGCTGCGCACGAGGACCCGATCCTCTTGCCTGTAGCTGTGCCACGTCACCGCGCCATCTTCCTGCGACGCGGGCGCCGGCAACAGAAGTTGCTCGGGCACGAGCATCTTGCCGGGATGTGCGGCCACTGCCGCTTCGATTTCGGAGCGCTCTACCGTGGCGGCGAGCACCTCCCCGGCGGCGCCTGTACCGCACGCGGCGCAATGCACCGCATCGAGGCTTTGTGCCACGTGGTCCTCGAGCGCAAACGGGAGCGCAGCCAGACGCTGCCGCGCCGACCGGATCGGAAGGGTGACGAGATGCAGATGCACTTTTTCGGCGGGCACGACGTGTATCTGCTGCGCCCACCCGGGCGGCACGAGATGGGTGAAGAGCACAGGTATCCACGCCGCTTCCCGGGTGCCGGAAACGGCGTTAGAACCTTGAAATTCTTCCGTTTTTTCGCTTTTCACCGGGTCATTTCGTGCTAAACATGAGGTGCCTTTTGTCCGCCGTGATGCTGTGGTTGCATTGGACACACGCGCAGAGTGGGGAATAGTTTCACCATGGTCAAATCCAACAGACATATCCGCCGGCGCCGTCGAGGCCGCAGGAGCCGCGACGCCGGCGTGACGCTGATCGAGATGATGGTGGTGTTGGTGATCATCGCCGCCGTGGCCGCGATGATCGTGCCGAACGTGATCGGACGCCCGGACGAGGCGCGCGTGACCATCGCCAAGACAGACCTGCGGTCGATCGCCGGCGCGCTCGAGCTCTACCGGCTCGACAACCGCGTCTATCCCACGACGGCTCAAGGATTGAGCGCGCTCGTCGAACGGCCCACGGTGCCGCCCGCGCCGCGCACGTGGCCGGCGGACGGATACCTTGTGGCGATGCCGCGCGATCCCTGGGGCGGCGACTACGTCTACCGCTCTCCCGGGCAGGACGGTAATTTCGACCTGGTCAGCCTCGGCGCGGATGGCGTGCCGGGCGGAGACGGCGTGAATGCCGACATCTCGCTCGCCATGGCGCGCGCCAGCGGTGGGTGACGCGCAGCTCTCGCAGCGCCGCGCGGACGCAGGCGTCACCCTGATCGAAGTGCTGGTCGTGCTGGCGCTGATCGCGGTCGGGGCGGGTGTGGTCGGCTACGCTCTGCCGGGCGGTCCCAGCACACGCGATCTCGAGCAGGAGGCCGACCTCTTGGCCGCCCGGATCAACCTCGCCGCCGAGAAGAGCCTTGTTTCTGGTGCCGCGCACCGCCTTGCCTGGACGCGCGAGGCGTATCGGTTCGAGGTCTGGGGACCCGAAGGTTGGCGCGCCGCGCCCGAGCCGCCTCTATCCACGCCGCACGCGCTTGAAACCGGGATGCAGCTGACCGGTGCGGAGAGCGCGCGCAACGGGGAGATGCACATCCTGCCCTCGCTGATCCCGCGGGGCGGTGCCATCGAGGCGGTGACGCTGCGCGACGGCGCCCTGGCGCGCGAGGTCCGCTTTGACGGCGCAACGGCGCGCGCGGGCAGCGATGGAACGTGAGCGTGACATGACCGCGGTGCGCGCCTCCGAGGCCGGCTTCACGCTGATCGAGACGCTGGTGGCCTTGACCGTCCTCGCGGTCGGGTCCGTGACGCTGCTGATCGGGGTCGAGCGGCACGCCGCGGGCGTCGGCGGCCTGTCGGATCGCATCGTGGCGCGCTGGGTTGCCGAAAACGCGCTCGACGCCGCGCGGCTGGGCCTCGCGCGCGAGCCTGACTGGACGCGGGCCTATGACATCGACTGGTCCGTCGACATGCGCGTGCGCGCGCTCGAAGGCACGGGGCTCGAGGCGGTCACGGCCAACGTGGCGCCCTTCGGCACGGACGCCTCGGACAGCATCGCCAGCCTGACCGGCTACATGCCCGCCGGCCGCGCCGGAGCGTTGCAATGACGGCCGGGCGCCTCTGGGCGCTGACCTGTGCCGTGGCGCTGATCGCCATCGCCTCGCTTGTCCTGGCCGGGGCGCAAGCCTGGTGGCACCTGCAAGGTCACACAGCCGCTGTGCCGCGCGCGGTGCCTGCGCCGTCCGAGGCAGCGGCCGCGCCCGAGCCGTGGGACCTTGCGGCCATCGCGCGCTTTGCGCCCTTCGGCGAGGCTCCGAGCGCGCCGCCGGAGCGTACCACGTCAGGTTCCGCCACGCTCAACGTGGTGTTGCGCGGCGTTCTTCTCGACGGAGACCCGACACAGTCGCGCGCCTTCGTGTCGGCGGAGGGCGTGACGGCGACCTACCGCGTGGGCGACACCGTCGGGCCGGCCGAGCTGGTTGCGATCAACGCCGACACGATCACCCTGCGCCTCGACGACAGGCTGCGGATCGTCGGTTTCGACGGCCTGATCGACGGCACCGAGGCGCCTGCGGGCGAGAGTGCAAGTGAGGACGCCGCGCCGGAGGCACCCAGCGATCCCTTTGCACGGCTCGCCGCTGCCATCGTGCCGGGCCAGGGCTCTATCGACCTGCGCGACGTGCCCCCACCCGAGACAACCGAAGAATACATCGACCTCTGGCGCGACCGGATCGCGCAGAACCCGCAAGCCGCGATGGACACCGTTGGCGTCGAATTGGTCGAAAACGGCTACCGGGTCAAAGAAGACCCCAACATCGGCGTGACTTTGGCTGGGTTACGGCCGGGTGATGTGATAACAACACTCAACGGGCAGGCCGTGGGCGATTTGGCGCGCGACCGCGAACTATACGACGAGGTTGCTGCGGCAGGCATTGCGCGGCTCGAAGTTGTCAGGGACGGTAAGGCCATCTTGCTGACCTTCCCACTGAGGTAGAGGCGAGAGCAGGCCCATGTTCAGACTGATTTGCGCGTCGGCGCTTGTATCGTGGCTCACGGCGGTTGCCGCCTTGGCGCAGGGCGTGATGCTCGACGACACCGACGCCGAGTTCACCGTGAACCTGCGCAACGCCGACATCTCGATCCTGGCCGAGCAGGTCTCGGAGATCACGTCGCGCACGCTGATCATCAGCCCCGGGCTTTCGGGCGAGGTCACCGTCATCTCGTCCAACCCGCTGACGCAGGCCGGGGTCTGGTCGCTCTTCCAGTCGATGCTGCGCGTGCGGGGCTTCGTCGCCGTCGAAAGCGGCGTCGTCTGGGAAGTCGTGCCCGAAGACCAGTCGGTCGCGCGGGGCGGCACGATCCCGCCGGGCGGGCGTGCGGGCGACCAGGACGTGATCACGAAGCTGGTTCCGCTCGACCGGCTGCCATCGGAAGAGGCCGTGCGCGTGCTGCGCCCGCTGGTGGCGAGCAACGGCTATATCGAGGCGGTGAGCGATCCCAACGCGATCATCATCACCGACACTCAGGCCAACGTCGACAGGATCGTCAACATCGCGCGCACGTTCGACACGCCCGAGAACCAGCGCACCGAGGTCATCCGGTTCACCTTCGCCGAAGCCTCCACCGTCCTGACTGCCCTGAACGAAGTGCTCGGCACCTCCGGTACCGGCGCGCGCATCTCGGTCGACACCGGCTCGAACGTGCTGCTGGTGCGCGGCACCGAGCGCGACATCAGCCAGATCCGCCAACTGGCGCGCGATCTCGACTTTGCGCCGCGCACCAACCCGCAAGCGCGCAAGCGGACGCATATCTACGCGCTCAAGTACTCGGACGCCGAAGTCGTGGCCGAGATCGTGGCCAACACGCTGCTCGGCGGCGCGGACATCGTCAATCCGGTGGCTCAGGACGTCGACGGCGAGACGCCGCAGCCGACGGGCCCCGCCCCGGAGGTGACCGTCCAGGCGTCGACCGAGACCAACGCCATCGTCATCCGCGGCACCGAGCAGCAGATCCACGAAGCCTCCAGCCTGATCGCGGCGCTCGACAGGCGGCCCCGCCAGGTGATGATCGAGGCGGCCATCGTCGAAGTGTCGGGGGACCTAGCCGAACGGCTCGGCACCCAGCTTGGCCTCGGGGCCAACATCCCGTCAGGCGCGTTTGCGGGCACCAATTTCTCGAACGGGGGCGCCTCGCTCGGCAACGTGCTGAGCGCGCTTGGCGTCACGCAAGCCTCGGGCCTGGCGAGCGGCCTGACGATCGGCGCGGGCGCGGACAATTTCGGCATCCTCGTCCAGGCCCTCTCGCAGTCGACGCGGGCCAACCTTCTGTCGACCCCCTCGATCACGACTACCGACAACAAGGCGGCCACCATCGTCGTGGGCCAGAACGTGCCATTCCGCACCGGAGAGTTCTCCACGGACGGCAACACCGCGACACCCTTTACCACGATCGAGCGGCGCGACGTGGGCATTACCATGCAGGTCCTGCCGCGCGTCACCGCCAACGGCGTGGTGCGCCTCGACATCGCGCAGGAAGTGTCGAGCCTCGTGAACGCCAATGTCGATGGCGCCGCCGACCTGATCACCAACCGCCGCGTGATCGAAACGACCGTGCAGGCGCAGGACGGTGGCACTGTGGTGTTGGGCGGGCTCATCACCGACGACACGCGCTCTGTCTCGGGCAAGGTCCCCGGCCTGGGCGATGCACCCCTCATCGGATCGCTTTTCCGGTCCCGTTCCAAGGATCGCACGCGCCGCACGCTCTTTGTGTTCCTGCGCCCCACCGTGATCGACAGCTCGGCCAAGGCGCAGGCGGTGGCGGAGCGGCAGTTTCAGCGGGTGCGCAAGGCGGACGCCGCCGAACCGCCTCGCAGCCTGCTCAAGGAGCGCAAGGTCAACCGGCTGCCGCTCGAGATCAACGGGCTCTACTGAGCCTGCCCGGGCGCCCCGAATGTCAGCGACGCCCAGAGCGATTCCCACACCGCGTCTCTCGCGCGCGCGGCCAGCTCCGGCGCGGGCTTGCGCAGGATGACGCTGTCGACCAGGTGCACGCTGCCCCGTTCGGGCGCGAAGGACACGGTGCCGTTTGCGTCCGACTGCTGCAACGTCTTGCGCACGGTCCCCTCCGCGTCCCGGGTGAGCAGCATCACCTGATTGCCGGCCAGAGGCGCCTCGCGGTAGAGCAGCTGGAACCGCAAAGGCGCGCCGGGATCGGCCGTGTAGGGGTTGTCGAGCGCCACGATTTCGAGCTCGAACCCGTAGGCGCGGTCCGCGCCCGCACCGTCGCCGACAGCCGCAAGCGCCTTGACGAACCGGGCGTAGGTCTCGCGGATTCTCTCCTCGGGCAGTCCTTCACTGCGGTGCGCCGCGACGGCGTCCAGCTGGCCCTTGCTTTCGGCAAAACCCGCGAACTTTTCGAACGTGTCATAGACGATGGTGTTGTAGGTCGGCGCGTAGACCAGCGTGAGAAGGCCCTCGGGGCCTGCCTTGGTCTCGATCGCCGGGCGGTCGCCGGGACGGCCAACCAGTCGAAACCCGTCCGCCCCGTGCCACATCTCGGCGCGCCGCACAGACCGTGGGTTCCACGGCAACTCGACGCCCTCGAAGTCATGGCCGTTGATGAGGCGTGCGGAAAAGCTCTCCTGCGGTGCCAGTGTCCAGCCGGAAAGCTCCAGCCAGACCTCATGCGCCCGCGCGGGCGTTGCCAGACATGCCGCGCACAGCGCTGCCGTCAGTGAAAACATGCGCATCGATCGCCCTCCTCGGATCACCTGCAAAAGCAACGGAACCCAGCCCGGAAAAGTTTCGCAAACGCAGTGCGAGATCGGCTCGAAGAGTGGGGTCTGTCTTACCGGTTTTGCTCTTGAGGCGGTCCCGCACGAACCGCTGAGACTCAACCGGGTCTCAGCGCGCGAGGATGTGGCGTGTCACACAGGGCGACACTGTCTTTTTCCCCCTGGAATCCGCAGCCAGTGATCTGCGACCAGCAGTCTCGCTTGCATCGCCAGATCAAGCGCTGGCGCTGGACCTCAAACCGTGTTCGTCTCCTTGGCCAAGCCGAGCGGTTTGTCGGGGTTGAGGCCGCGGCGGCGGGAGACGGTTTCGAGGGCGCCGTAGAGGGGGATCAGGCGTTCGAGGGCGGGGAGCGCGGCGTGCGCGGGTGCGGGGCCTTGGGGGTTGGGGAGGATGTTGGCGCCCTGGCCTTTGAGGATGTCGAGTGTCGTGGTCATGCCGGCGCCGGCGGTGCCGTGCACGGCGAGGATCGGGTAGCCGTGTTTGAGCACCGCCGAGGGGCCGTGCAGGACTTCGGCGCTGGAATAGGCCATGGCGGGGATCGTGCAGACCTCCATCGCCTTGAGCGCGACTTCGTTTGCGATGCCGAGCGTCGGGCCTCGGCCGAGCACCACCATCCGGTCGATCCCCACCAGCGCATCCGCGAGGCGCTGCACGGGCGCGTCGAGCGCGGCGTGCAGGCGGTCCGGGAGCGCGTGGAGGGCCGCGATCAGCTCGGCGTTTTCGCGCCAGTGGGCGGCGAGCCAGAGCCCGGCGAGGGCGGTGTTGGTGTAGCTTTTGGTGGCGGCGACGGCGTTCTCCGGTCCCGCAAGAATGTCGAGCACGTCGGTCCCTGCCGCGGCGAGCGGGCTTGCGGGGTGGTTTGTCAGCGTGATGCAATGCGCACCGCCTGCCGCGGCGGTCTGCATCATGTGCACGAGGTCCGCGCTCTGTCCCGACTGGCTGAGGCCGAGGGCGGCGACCCGGTCGAAGCGCATGGAGGCTGCGTAGATCGAGGCGATGGCCGGTCCCATGGAGGCGACGGGCACGCCGGCGACCAGCTCGAACGCGTATTTGAGGCAGGTGGCGGCGTGGTCGGACGAGCCGCGGGCGATGGTCACGATGGCGCGGGGATCCTCGGCGCGGAGCCGGGCCGCGACCTCCTTGATCCGGTCTTGCGCCTCGGGCGTGCCGAGGCGGGCGGCGGCGGCGGGGATCTCGTCGATCTCGCGCCGCATGTGGGTGACGGACCGGCTCATTCGGCGGCCTCGTGCGCGGGGGTGGACCGCAGGACGGAGAGCCCTTCGGCGCCGCCGATTTGCGACACCGCCGCGGCGCCGCAGCGCACGCCGGAGGCGAGGCAATCATCGATCGTGGCGCCTTGCAGCCAAGGCACGAGGAATCCGCCGTTGAAGGCGTCCCCTGCCCCGGTCGTGTCAACCACTTCGGTGGGCAGTGCGGGATGTGTCCGCCAGCCTGCGTCGTCCTGCCGGGCAAAGGCGCGCGCGCCGTCGGGGCCGGATTTGACCACGGTCACGTCGGCAGCCGTGTCCGGCAGGCCGGAGGCCGTCAGCGCGGCGTATTCGCGTGCGTTGGGCAGGAAGACGTCCACGCGTCCGATCAGCGCCGCGTGCGTGCTGCCGTGGTGGATCAGCGCGTCGTCCCAGCCGCAATCGAGGGAGATCGTCATGCCTTGCTTGCGTGCCTGGTCGATGAGCCATGGCGCCTCGACCGCGGTGCGCAGCTCGCCGATGTGGAGATGCGTCCAGGGCCCGGGCCAACCGACGTCGGGCACGGCGGGGCCGGAGGCGTGGGTGAGGAATGCACGGTCCTCGTTCAGCACGGAGGCGACGGTGATCTGGGGCGCGTGGGGTCCGGGCGCGGGCATGCAGAGCTCGGTCTCGACCCCGGCGGCGGCGACTTCGGACATCACCAGCTGGTCGAACGGATCACCCGGCCTTGTTGCGACGAGCGCCGCGCGTCCGCCGATGGCGCTGATCGTGGCGGCTGTGATGAAGGCGCCGCCGCCTGCGTGCAGGGCGAGGCCGTCGGCAAACACCTCCTCCCCCGGTTTGGCGAGATGCGCGAGGCCGGTGAAGATCAGGTCGCAGTAGAGCCGCCCGGCGCAGAGGACGGCGGGACCCGAGCTGTGCGGGCCGGAGCTCACGACAGGACCGCGCCGCTTTGTGCGTCGAAGACGTGCAGGGTCGCGGGGTCCGCCGAGAGCGTGACCAGCGCGCCGAGCTCGGGCGGCGTGCGTCCGTCGGCCTTGGCGATGACTTCGCCCGCGGGCGTGTCGACGTAGATCAGGGTCTCGGCGCCGAGGGGCTCGCGGACGGTCACGGTGCCTTTGATCTGTGCGGCGCCAGTCGTGCCGAGGGTCAGGTCGTCGGGGCGGATGCCAAGGAGGACTTCCTGGGCAGTGGCAGCCTTTTGCGGGGCTTTGACGACGTCGCCGGAGCTGAGCGTCACGCCCCCCTCCCCCAGCTTGCCGGCGAGCATGTTCATCGACGGGGCGCCGATGAATTGCGCGACGAAGGCGTTGGCGGGGGAATGGTAGACCTCCGCCGGGGTGCCGACCTGCTGGATGTGGCCGTCTTTCATGATAACGATGCGGTCGGCCATGGTCATGGCCTCGACCTGGTCGTGAGTCACGAAGATGATCGTATTGCCGACGCGCTGGTGCAGTTTCTTGATCTCGAGCCGCATCTGGGTGCGCAGCTGCGCGTCGAGGTTCGAGAGCGGCTCGTCGAAGAGGAAGACCGCCGGGTCGCGCACCATCGCCCGCCCGATGGCGACACGCTGGCGCTGACCGCCCGAGAGCTGCGCCGGTTTGCGGTCGAGAAGGTGCGTCATGTCGAGGATGCCGGCGACCTCGGCGATGCGCGCCTCTTTCTGGGCCTTGGGCAGTTTCGAGGAGCGCAGGCCGAAGGCGATGTTTTTCTTGACCGACATGTGCGGGTAGATCGCGTAGTTCTGGAACACCATCGCGATGTCCCGCTCTTTCGGCTCGAGGTTGTTGACCACGCGGCTGCCGATGACGACCTCGCCGCTGGTGACTTCCTCGAGGCCGGCGATCATGCGGAGGGTCGTGGACTTGCCGCATCCCGAGGGGCCGACAAAGACGACGAACTCGCCGTCTGCGACTTCGAGGTTGATACCGTGCAGCACTTCGGTCTGGCCGTAGGCTTTGGTCAGGTTCGTGAGGGAGAGGTTGGCCATGGGTTAAGCCTCCATCAGGCGGGCAAAGGCCGCGGCGCGGGCGGTCTCGGCTTGGGCGTGGCGTGTGGTGCGCGCGGCGTGGGCGGCGCGGAGGTCCGCCAGCGCCTGCGTGTAGGTGTCGAGCGCGTCTGCGAGCGCTTGTGGAGCCGGTCCGCCGGGGCGGTTGCGGCGGGTGACGAAGGCGCGCATGGAGACGGCCTCTGCAAAACCTGCCTCCGTGAGGGTTGGTGCTTTGCCAGTCTGTGCTTCGAAGGTTGCGACGCAGGTGGCGTAACCTTCGGAGAGGGGGACCTCGCGGGCGATGACGTCCTTGGCCGTGGCGGCGGCGATTTCGTGGGCGGCGCGGAAACTGAGCCCCTCGTCCCTGACCAGCGTGTCCGCAAGTTCGGTGATCGTGACGCAAGCGGCATCGGCGTTGGAGGCGACGCGTTTGGCGTTGATCTGGCAGGCGGGCACAAAGGCGGCAAGGAGGCGAAGCATGCGTCCGCCGCTCTCGAAAGTGGCGTATCCGGCTTGCTGCACTTCGCCCTCGCTGTCGTTCATGTCGGTGAAGGGCGTGTTGTGCATCGTGTTCACGAGCATGTCGCAGCGTCCGGCAGTGACGGAGGCGAGGTGGCGCATGTGCTCGATCGGGACCGGGTTGCGCTTTTGCGGCATGATCGAGCTGATCTGCACGAAGGCGTTGGGCACGTAGAGCTGGCCGACCTCGAACGACGACCATTGGCCGAAGTCCTGCACGAGGCGTCCGAGGTGGAGGAAGATGAGCTTGATCGCGGAATAGAGCCCGGTGACGTAGTCGACGCCTGCGATGCAGCCGTAGCTGTTGAGGCGAGGTTTGGCGAAGCCGAGCAGGTCCGCGACGCGGGCGCGGTCGATGGGAAAGCCGCTGGTGGTGATGGCCGCCGCGCCCATCGGGCAGTCCTCGAGCTTGTCCATGGCCTGGCTGAGGCGCTCCAGGTCGCTGAGCAGGATTTCGAGAACTGCAGCGAGGTAGTGGCCGAAGGTTGAGGGCTGGGCCGGTTGGCCGTGGGTGTAGGCGACGATGAGGGTGTCCGCCTCGTCGCTCGCTTTCGCGACGATCGCCTCGGCGAGGGCGGCGCCTTCTTCGAGTAGCTGGCCGGCGCGGGCGCGGAGGGCGAGCTTGAAGAGGGTGTGGTCCATGTCGTTGCGCGAGCGCGCGGTGTGGAGCATGCCGCCGAGGTCGCCCAGTTTTTCGCGCAGGAGGTGTTCGACGAGGAAGAAGTAATCCTCGTGCTCGCCAGTATATGTGAGCTGGTCGAGGTCGACTTCGGCGTCGATTTCAGTGAGCGCTTTTGCGAGGGGACGGGTCTGGTCTGGGGTCAGGATATCGGTTTCGGAGAGCATCACCAGGTGGGCCTGGTTGAGCGCCGCCATGTGGGCCGCGTAGTGCGCTTTGACCCCGTCGAAGAGCGGCGCGAGCACGGTGTCGCGGTAGGTCGGGTCGGGGAAGGTGTCGTAGCTCGTCATGTCTTTTGGCCGCTTGCTTGGGGCAAGTCGGCCCTCCGGGGGGAGTTTATTTGGGAAGATGAAGCTGGAGACAGCCGGGGCTCCGCCCGTTCGCGCCTCAAACCGTACGCCGGACGGTTTGCCGACTGTGTCGAACCGGCGCCTTGCCGGGGCTCCGCCCGTGATCGGCACAAAAGGTCCACTGGACCTTTTGCCGGCTTTGCCGGACAGCCGATCACCCCTTTAGCCCCGCCATCACAACGCCGCGGATGATGAAGCGTTGGAAGATGAGGAAGACGACCAGCGTGGGGATCGTGGAGATGGCGGCGCCGGTCATGATGAGCTCCCAGGCGACGTCGGCCTCGTCGCCAAAGCCGGAGAGGCCGACGGGGATCGTGTACATCTCGACGGAGTTGGTGACGATCAGCGGCCAGAGGAAGGCGGTCCAATTACCGAGGAAGACAAAGATCGCGAGGGCGGCGAGCGCGGGTTTCACCAGCGGCATGGCCACAGTCCACCAGATCTGCAGCTCGTTCAGGCCGTCGATGCGCGCGGCCTCGATGAAGTCGTCGGGGACGCTTTCGAAGAACTGCTTCATCAGGAACGTGCCGAAGGCGGTCATCAGGCCGGGGAACATGATCCCCCAGTAGCTGTCGAGCCAGCCGAAGCTCTGGCTCATCAGGTACCACGGGATCACCAGCATCTCGGTCGGGATCATCAGGGTCGACAGGATCGCGATGAAGACGAGCTGGCGTCCGGGAAAGCGGAACTTGCACAGGGTGTATCCGACGAGGCTGTCAAAAAGGAGGTTCGAGATCGTGGTGATCGTCGCGATGATGATCGAGTTGATGAACCACAGGTAGAACCGGCCATCCTCCAGCACGTAGGTGTAGTTCTCGATCGTCGGCTCTTCGGGGATGAGGTTGACGTTGTAGACCTCGTGCGGCCACTTCAGCGATGTCGAGATCATGTAGGCGATGGGCATCACCATCAGGATCCCGCCGAAAAAGAGCAGCAGCCAGCGGAGGATCTGACCCATGTTGCGGGGCTTCGTCACCGCCGAGCGGTCGAGGGCCGCAGCAGCCGTGGGTTTGATGTCGGTCGCGGTCATCGGTCGGACCTCAAAAGCCAGAGCTGCATCAGCGAGACCACCAGCAGGATTAGGAAGAGCACCACTGTCTGCGCCGCTGAATACCCCATGTTGAAGCCGTTGAACGCCGTGTCATAGATCATCAGCACCAGCGGCTTTGTCGTGTTCAGCGGACCGCCGGGGTTGTTCGTCGTCATGTTAAAGACGTGGTCAAAGATGCGCAGGAACCCGATGGACGAGAACACCACGATAAAGATGATCGTGGGGCGCAGGAGCGGGATTGTGATCTGCGTCAGCACGGTCCACCAGCCGACGCCGTCGATCTTGGCCGCCTCGTAATAGCTTTGCGGGATCGCGCGCAGGCCGGCCATAAAGATGATCACCTGGAAGCCCAGGCCCGCCCAGATCGCGGGCGCCAGCACCGAGGGCAGCGCGTTGGTGGTAGAGTTCAGAAACTCGATCTGCGGAATGCCGACACTTGCGAGCAGGTTGTTAAATAGCCCAATCGGCACGGGCTGGTAGAACCACCGCCAGACCCAGGCCATCGCCACCGCGCTGGTCATGAACGGCAGGAAGTAGAGCATCCGCAGAAAGCCGTGCATGAACCGCAGCTTGTCGAGGTGATAGGCGATCACGAACGACACCACGAGCGAGACCGGCGTGCCGATCAGCAGGTATTCGAACGTGTTCACAAACACCTTCCAGAACACCGGGTCGTTCCAGAGGGTGACGTAGTTCTCCCACCCGATCCAGGTGCGGTCCCCGAGCAGGTTCCACTCCTGGAACGAGATCAGAAAGGCGTTGCCCGTCGGGTAGAACCGGATCACGACATAGAACAGCACCGGTATGGCGAGGAAGGCCCAGGCCCAGACGATCTGTTTCTGCCGGATGGACAGGCGGGAGTAGAGCTGCATCGGGAGGAAAGTCTCTCGCAAGGAGGGCGTGCAGGCAGCGCCAAGGGGAGAACGCGCCGCCTGCACTTGGGATCGTCGGGGACTTACTTGTAGTACCCGTCGAGGATCGCTTGCTCGGCCTCTGCCGCGATGGCGAGGCTCTCTTCGGCGCTCATCCCTTCGAGGGTCATGCGCTCGACCATCTCCACCATCAGCTGACGCTGGCCGGACTCGTTGGCGAACTTGGTTGTGTTGGCGTATTCGAGTCCGCGGATGAAGGGACCAAAGGTATCATCATTGGCGTTCTCTTCAGTCATCCCCACCGACGGTTTCGCCGGCAGCTCGCCCACGGTGTCGAGCCAGATCTGCATGGCTTCGTCCGAGGTGATGTACTGCATGAACTTGACCGCGGCGTCGTACTTTTCACCCTCCGCCTTGGTGGTGATCGCGTTCACCCAGTACGACGAGTAGTTCGAGCGTTCGCCATCCGCTGTCGCCGGCAGTTCGGTCACACCCCACTTGAGGCCGCGCGTCTTGTTGAGCGAGCCGATGCGGAAGGACCCGTCGATGTGGAAACCCGCGCGTCCGGCTTTAAAGGCAGCTTGCGGCTCGTCCATGAACCCGATCGCGGTCACGGCATCGTCGCCGGTAAAGAGGCTGGCGTAGAAATTCAGCGCCTCGAGGCCGGCCTCGGAATTGTAGTTCACCGTGCGGTAGTCATCGACATAAGGCTCCCCGCCGAACTGGCGGATCAGGCCCTCGCGCCACCAATGGTGGTCCTGCGCCGTCATGCCAGCGGTCATGCCGACCTGGGTGAGGTTGCCCGCGCCGTCACGTTTGGTCATCGCCTGTGCGGCGGCAATCAGCTCGTCCATCGTCTCGGGCGGCTCGACACCGGCCTCATCGAGCAGACGCTCGTTATAGAAGAGCGCCAGCGAGCGCACGGCGGTAGGCAGCGCCCAGTACTGGTCGCCCTCCTTCATCGCCTGCACCATGGGGAAGAACTCTTCGTCGATCATCGAGGCCGGGAACGTGTCCGCCGGCAGCGGCTGGATCAGGTCGGCGGCGACATAGTCATTGAGCCAGCCGTAGAACAGCTGCACCACGTCCGGGCCCTCGCCCGCCGGGATCGAGGCCGCGACCTTGGTCCGGTAATCGGCATAGGGGAAGTGGGTCATCTTGACCGTGATGCCGTCGTTGGCCGCCTCGAAATTCTCGATCAGCGTCTCCATCGCGGTCACGCGCGCGTCGAAAAAGTACTGCCAGTACTCGATCTCGACCGCCGATGCGGCAGAGCCGATCAGCGCCATCGTGCTGGTGGTGCCCGCCAAGGCGAGCGCTTTCAAATGTCGTGTCAGTGCCATCAAGGGAACCTCTCCAGTTGGAATGCGCCGGTTCTCCGCCGCCGATTCCTTTCAGGGTTAAGGCAAGTGATTTGAATATTCAAGTCAGTTGAGTTATCAAACCGATTGAGCTAAGCCTGAGGCATGACGCCGACCGACCTCACCTCTGCCGATCTGCTGTCCGACACGCGGCCCGGCACCAATGCCGACCGTTCGCGACTGCGCAACCGGCAAGCGGTCCTCGGCTTGATCAGAGCCGCAGGACAGATGGGACGCGCCGCCGTCGCGCGCGAGCTGGGGCTCTCCACCCAGGCCGTCAGCAACATCATCGCCGAGCTTGAGGCTGAGGGCCTCCTGATCCAGCAAGGCGCGCAAAGCGGCGGCCGCGGCCTGCCCGCGGTGCAATACGGCATAAACCCGGGCGGCGGCTTTGCCATGGGGATCGAGGTCCGCCCGGACGTCCTTTTGACCGCGCTTGTGGACCTCACCGGCAAACCGCGCGCCACCAAACGCCGCGTTCTGACCGACCTTGATCCGGGCCAGGTCCAGGCCCGCGTGCTTCGCCTGCGCGACCGGATGCTCGAAGACGCTGGCGTCGATCCCGCGCGCTTGCTCGGCGTCGGGTTGGTGATGCCGGGACCCTTCGGCGCAACCGGCCTCTCCGGCTATTCGTCGGACTTGCCGGGCTGGCAGAGCGTCGACGCCGCACAGCTCTTCAGCGAAGGGTTTGGCCGGCCGGTCATCGTCTCCAACGACGCCAACGCCGCCGCCATGGCTGAACGCTTTGCAGCAGCACAGGGCCTGATAGACTTTGCCTTCCTCTATTTCGGCACCGGCCTCGGCCTCGGCCTCGTCAGCCGCGGCCAATTGGTCGAAGGCGCCTTCGGCAACGCCGGCGAGATTGGCCCGCTGCCTGTGATGACCCCCGACGGCCCCCGCCCGCTCGAGGGCGAAGTCAGTCGCCTCTCCGCACAGCGCGCGCTCGGGCGCGACGCTCCGCTCGACATCGACGCGCTCTCCGCGCTCTACACCGCCCGCGACCCGGACTTCATGGCCTGGCTCGACCGCGCCACCGGCGCCCTCGGTCAGGCGATGGGCGTGATCGAGAACCTCTTTGACCCACAGACGGTGATCCTCGGCGGCGCCATGCCCGACTGCGTGCTCGCGCATCTCGCCCAGCACACCCCCCTGCCCGCGCAATCCGTCTCCGAGCGCCCCGACAATGCCCGCCCGCGCCTGCAATGCGGCACGTCCGGGCGCATGACGGCGACCTTTGGCGCGGCGGCGCTTGTGCTCAACCGCGCCTTTACTCCGCTCTGACCCCAAAACCGCCTTTAACAGAAACAGTCTCTAACACAGGCCGATCCTTGCCCCTCTCAGATCAATCCCGCATCCTTAACCACCGTCTGCGCCCGCGTATCGTGGCGCTGCACCGCGCGCTTTCCAAGCTGCAGACGGTTGTGTCCTTCATGAATTCCGGCGCGCATCCCGACGACGAAAACTCGACGATGCTCGCCGCCCTCGGCGTGCGGGACGGGATCGACCTCAGCTACGTCTGCTCAACCCGCGGCGAGGGCGGCCAGAACGACATCGGCACGCAAAGCGGTGCCGCACTCGGCGTGTTGCGCACCGCCGAGATGGAGCGGGCGGCGCAAGTCCTCGACATGGCGCTTTACTGGCTGAGCGAAGACCCTGACGACCCAATCACCGACTTCGGCTTCTCCAAGTCCGGCACCGACACCATGGCGCGGTGGGGGGAAGAGCGGACGATGCGCCGCTTTGTCGAGGTCGTGCGCACCGAACGGCCCGACATCCTCTGTCCCACCTTCCTCGATGTGCCGGGCCAGCACGGCCACCACCGCGCGATGACCGCCGCCGCGCACGAGGTGATGACGCTCGCCGCCGATCCTGCCTTCGACACCGGGCAAGCGCCTTGGCAAATTTCGAAACTCTACCTGCCCGCCATGTCCGGCGCGGGTCACGCCTACGACGACGACCTACCGCCGCCACCCACGACCCTGACGATCGAGAGCGCGGGGCGTGATCCGCTCACCGGCTTTTCCTACGCGCAGATCGGGCAGCAGTCGCGGGCGTTTCACCGCACGCAGGCCATGGGCCATTGGCAGCCGCCGGGCGCTGGCCGCGATACACCCTTGCATCTTGCGCAGAGCTTTGTCTCCGGCCCCGACAACCAAATCGGCGCGGGGCTGCCGCAAACGCTCGCCGACCTCGACCTCGGTCCCGCGCAAGCACACTTCGATGCGGCGCGCGGCGCCTTCCCCGATTTCGAGACTGTTCTTGCCGAACTTGCGGCTGGATTGGCTCTGCTTCAAGCTGCGCGTCCTGCCCCGGAGCACGCGCACAAGATCGCGCGGAAGATCACTCAGGCCGCAACGGCCATGCGGCTCGCAGCAGGGGTCGAAGTGCACGCCACGCTGGGCCGTGATGTGCTTGGTCAGGGTGAGGTGACGGACGTCACACTGGCGAGTTGCGGTGATATAGAGCCTGTTTTGACCGTGGAGACGGGCGACGGGTGGGAGAGCGATGGGACAACCTTGCGCGCCAGCTCTGCCGCGCCGAGCGATCCGATGCCGCACACCTATCTGCCGGACCGCCCGGCGGCTCCGCGTGTGGCGGTGTCACTCACAGCGCATGGGGTGACCAGCACCACGCACCACCCGTTTGAGGTGCCGCTGCTTGTCGCGCCGGAGCGGCGCGCCGCGCTGGCACCGGGCCGCGATGTCGTGAACCTGCAAAGCACGCGCAGGGAGGTCGAAATTGCGCTTGGGCAGATTGCCCCAGAGGGTGCAAAGCCCTCGATTGAGCTGCCAGATGGTTGGATTTCAGCCGAAACAGAGACTGGTTTTCGGATCACACTCCCCGACGACATTGCGCCGGGCGCCTACACGCTGCCACTGACGTTGGACGGCGCGCCGGCTGTGACGTGGGAGCACATCACCGCGCCGCACACGGCGCCGCGGGCGCTGTCAACACCGGCCGAGCTGCGGGTGGATGTGATCGACTGCGCGCTCCCACAAGCAAAGATCGGGTATATCGGGGGCGGCAACGACAACGCCTGTCACTGGCTGCGCCGCGCCGGGTTCAACATCACGGAGATTGATGACGCGGCGCTTGGCTCGGACGCGGCCTTGGCAAAGTTCGACAGCTTGTTGGTCGGGATCTTTGCGGTGAAGTTCCGCGCCGGGCTGGCAGAGGCGATGCCGCGGCTGCACCACTGGACGGAAAACGGCGGCACGCTGGTCACGCTTTACCACCGTCCGTGGGACAATTGGGACCCGGACACCATCCCGCCGAAACGGCTGGAGATCGGGATGCCGTCGCTGCGCTGGCGGGTCACGGATGAAAACGCAGACGTCACACATTTGGCGCAACACGCGGCTCTATCTCAGCCCAACTTAATCGGCCCGGGCAACTGGGAAGGCTGGCATAAGGAGCGTGGGCTCTACTTTGCCAAGTCCTGGGATGCCGCCTACACGCCGCTTTTGCGCATGGCCGACCCGGATGAAGAGCCGCACGACGGCGCGCTGCTGGTCGCGGATATCGGCAAGGGTCGGCATGTGCACTGCGCGCTGATCCTGCATCACCAGATGGCGCAGGGCGTTCAAGGCGCGTACCGGCTGATGGCCAACCTGCTTGCCCCGCGCGACTGAGCCTCCCCGACCGACGACACAGACCCCGCCGCGCAACCTGTCGGGCGGGGCGTGGCTGCTGGCGGATATGAGCCTCAACATCTTTGCCCTCGGCATCGTCAAGGCGCTGGGGCTGGGCTATCCGGCGGTGCAGCTGGTGTTCCTGCGCGCGCTCACCGGGCTGGTGCTGATGGCGCCCTTCATCTGGCGTGGCCGGGCGGCATTTCAGGGTCTGACGCACCTCAGGTTGCACGGCTTGCGGATCGTCTTTTCGACGCTTGCACTGACGTTCGGGTTCTTTGCCATCGCCCGGATGCCGTTCGCGCTGTTCACGGCGATCAGTTTCACGCGGCCGGTCGTGACGATGGTGCTGGTGCTGATCATCCTCAAGGAGGCCGTGCCGCGCCAGCGGTGGTTCGCGGCGGCGCTGGCGTTTGCGGGGATCCTCATCGCGGTGGAACCCGGGGCGGTTGCGTTCAACTGGGGGATCCCGGCGGCCTTTGCCACGGTGCTGTTCGGCACCTCGGCCATCATCCTGACGCGGCAGCTGTCAGGCACGCCGGTCGTGGTGATGATGACGTTTTACACCGCGGGTCTGACGCTGCTGACGGCGCCCTTTGCACTGGCGGGCTGGACGCCGATCGCGGACGGGGACCTGTGGCCACTGCTCGCCATCGGCCTGTGTGCACAGGCGGCGCAGTTTTGCTTCCTGCAGGCGCATTACCGGGCGGAGGCGGCGTTCCTGTCGGTGCTGGGCTACCTGTCGCTGGTCTTTTCCACCGTCGCGGGCGTCCTCTTTTTCGACGAAGTGCCGACGGTCCCGTTCTGGATCGGAGCCGCGTTGATCGTGGCGGCCGCCGTCTGGACGACGCGCACGCGGTGACGCTTTGTCTGGCGCCCGGTTTGGGGTAGCGTCGTGCCATGACCTCCGTGCGTCTGCGCCTTTTGATCCTGGCCCTGCTGCCGCTGATCGTGTTGATGCCGCTCTTGCTGTTTCTCGGCATGACGCGGTGGACGGCGGATTATGACCGGGTGCTGATCGCCAACGTCGAAAGTGACCTGAAGATCGCCGAGCAATACCTGGCGCGGATCAGCGCGGGCACGGGGGCGGATATCGAGGGGCTTGCCGCCTCCACCGGGTTTGCCGAGGCGCTCGGAAACGGCGCGATGCGGGACTATTTCACCGCAAAGCGCGCCGAGCTGGAACTCGATTTCTTGTACTACCTGCCATCGGAGGTGGCCGAGGAGAGCCCTTGGCCGGTGATCCAGGGCGCGCAGAAAGGCACGTCGCGCACGGCCATCGACATCTTTGACGCGGGCAAGTTGCGGCGGCTGGATCCGGCCTTGGCCGCGCAGGCGCGCATCGACCTGATCGAGACGGAGGCGGCCGTGCCGACACAGCGCGTGGTCGAGGATCGCGGGATGGTCGTGCATGCGGCAACGCCCGTCACGCTGCCCGGGCAGGCGGGTGTGCTGGTGGGAGGTGTGCTGCTGAACCGCAACCTCGATTTCATCGATACGATCAACGCGCTGGTCTATCTCAACGCCGTCACCGGCGGTGAGCGGCAGGGGACGGCGACGCTCTTTCTCGAAGACGTGCGCGTGTCGACGAACGTGCGGCTCTTCGAAGATGTGCGTGCGCTCGGAACGCGCGTGTCGGCGGCGGTGCGTGGGCGCGTGCTGGACGAGGGGCGTACGTGGCTCGACCGGGCGTTTGTGGTGAACGATTGGTATATCTCGGGTTACCTGCCGATCACGGACAGCTTTGGCGCTGCCGTAGGGATGCTCTATGTCGGGTTCCTCGAGAGCCCGTTCACCGCGGTCAAAAGCGCCGCCTATCTGTGGATGATGGGCGCGTTTGTGCTGGTTCTGGCCTTGTCGGCGCCGGCCTTTTTCTGGCTGGCCAAGGGGATTTTTCGCCCGCTCGAGCGGATGACGCAGACGATGAGCCAGGTGGAGACGGGGGATCTCTCGGCGCGCAACGGCAATGTCGGCTCGCGCGATGAGATCGGCGCGGTGGCGACGCACCTCGACACGCTGCTGGACCAGGTGCAGGAGCGCGACCGCGACCTGCGTGCCTGGGCGGACGAGCTGAACGCGCGCGTCGATGCGCGCACAGCCGAGCTCAAAGAGGCCAATGCCAAGCTCGAACAGACCTTCCGGCAGCTGGTGATGTCGGAAAAGCTGGCCTCGATCGGGGAGATCACGGCAGGCGTGGCGCATGAGATCAACAACCCGGTGGCTGTGATCCAGGGCAATATCGACGTGATCCGCGAGGCGCTTGGCCGGCAGGCCGAGCCGGTTGAGACCGAGCTGAGGCTGATCGACCAGCAGGTGACGCGGATCGAGGCCATCGTGGGCAAGCTCTTGCAATTTGCCCGTCCGTCGGAGTTCTCCGGCTCAACCGAGACAGCCGAGTTGGGACCCGTGGTCAGCGATTGCCTGGTGCTGGTCGAGCATGTGCTGGCGCGCAACTCCATCGTGGTCGAGACGCACCTGCCGTCCTCGCCTCCGGTGCGGATCGATCCGGGCGAGATGCAGCAGGTGGTGATCAACCTCATCGTGAACGCGGTGCAGGCGATGGGTCAGGCAGGGCGGCTCTCGCTGCGGCTCGGCACCTCGATGCGCGAGGGCGCGCACGGTGTGCAGCTGAGCGTCGCGGACACCGGGCCGGGACTGCCGGACGATGTGCTGGGCGCGGCGTTCGATCCGTTCTTTACCACCAAGCAGGCAGAGGGGACGGGGCTTGGGCTCTCGATTTCCCAGACGCTGATCCAGCGGGCCGGAGGGTTGATCACGGCGCGGAATGCGGAGGATGGAGCCTTGTTCGAGGTGTGGTTGCCGGTCGCGCAGGCTGAGGGGCTGGCCGCGGAGTAAAGCACGAGCGCCATTGATGGGCCGCGGTGCATCAAGCCAACGTGTGTTCTATAGCACTTTATCTCTGCCAAGTCCGTGCGACGAAAGAGCGGAGCACTGGTTTCGACGTATTGATGGACCGTCACGCCAAGGGCGTGCCAAGTATAATTGGCGCACCTTTGGTGCGACGGGGCGGCCCATCAATGGCGCGGCGCCTGCGGTTTGATTCCGCGCCGGGAGTAGCTCCTAAGTTTCATACAGCCCAGCCCGCCACCTTCCGATCGATCGTCTTGCGCGACACACCCAGCCGGCGCGCGGCTTCGGCGCGGTTGCCGTCGCACTGGTCGAGCACATGCATGATGTGGCGCTGGGTGACCAGCTCGAGGTTCTCGATGGCCTCCGCGCCGGTCACCTGCCCTGCTCCGCGGAACTCGTCCGGGAAGGCGCCGAGGATCACCGACCGCTCGATCAGGTTGCGCAGCTCGCGCACATTGCCGGGCCAGTCGTAGCGGCGCAGCTTGAGCAGCGTCTCCTCGTCCAGCTCCAGCTTGGGCATGCCAAGCGACGTGGCGAACTGGCCGGTAAAGAGCGCGGCAAGCTCGACGATGTCCTCGGACCGTTCGCGCAACAGCGGCATCGCCACGTTCACCACGTTGATCCTGTGATAGAGGTCGGCGCGGAAGGTGCCTGCCTCCACCGCCTCCGCCAGATCGGCGTTGGTCGCAAAGAGGAAACGCAGGTCGAGCGGGATGTCCCGTTCTGCCCCTACTGGGCGCACGCGCTGATCCTCGAGGACACGGAGCAAAGCGGCCTGCACCTGCTCGGGCATCTGCGCGACTTCATCGAGAAAGAGCGTGCCACCTTCGGCGAGAAGGAACAGCCCGGCGCTGCGCGTCTCGCCCCCCTCGACCACGCCAAAGAGCTCATGCGCAATCCTGTCGGGCGCGATCGTCGCGCAATTGACGGCCACGAACGGCTTGTCCACCCGGTCGGACATCGCGTGCAGCGTGCGCGCCGCGATCTCCTTGCCCGTGCCCGTGGCGCCCGAAAAGAGCACCGGCGTCGGCAAGGGCGCAAGCCGCACCAGCATGTCGCGCACCTCGTTCAGGGCCGGCGACTTGCCGAGCAGCTGTCCCCGCGTGCCCGCGTCCACCTCAAGCGCGTGCTTGAGCAACGTGTTGTCGCGCGCCAGGAACTTGCGGTCGAGCGTGCGCGCCACAGCGTTCAGGATCTGATTTGCGCGAAACGGTTTGAGGACAAAGTCACTCACCCCCGCCCGCAGCGCCTGGATCGCGGTCTCGAGGTCGGCATAGGCTGTGATCATGATCGTGTCGGCAAAAAAGCCCTTGGCCTTTTGCTCGGCCACCCAATCGAGCCCGGTCTTGCCCGGCATCACATTGTCGAGGATCACCAGGTCGAAATGCGCCTGGTCGAGCAGCGCTGTCGCCTCCACCGGGGAGGCGGCCTGCGCGACGACACGCACGCGCGGCTCGAGGATCTTGACCAGGAAATTGCGCATCCCCGGCTCGTCATCGACCACCAGGATCGCCGCCCCGGCAAGGGTCGGGCCATAGGCGTCCGGCCCCGGCGTCATCTAGTCGAGCCGCACGTTGTCACCCGAGCCTTGCTCGGCGGCCGAGAACCCGGCCTCTTGCAGCGCGAAATAGGCGCCCACGGAAATCAGCACCATCGCGGCAAAACCGGCCATCATGGCTTTCATCGGCTCACTCTCCTTTTGTGGCCTCTTTGAGGAAGGCGATCAGGTCCGCGCGGTCCTGGCGCTTGGCGATCACCTGCATCGGCATTTTCGAGCCCGGAATGTAGTGATCCGGCCCTTCGTCGAACAGAGCGTCGATGGTGTCATCGTCCCAGACGATCGGCGAGCCATCGAGCGTGTCGGAATAGATGTACCCCGCGAGCGTGCCGGCCTGCCGTCCGAACACGTTGTGTAGCGTCGGGCCCGCCTTGCGGGAGGGGCCTTTGGTCAGCGCGTGGCAGATCGAGCATTTGCGCATGAACTGACGCTCGCCGTTCGGCATGCTGTCTGCCTCTCGCAGGAAACTGCGCTCGCCGCTGATAGCGCTGTCGAACGTGTCAAGGAGCGCGATGGGCCAGGCGTAGGCGGCATCGTCGAGTCCGCCGGCCAGGATCGTCTGACCGTCCGGCGAAAAGGCGAGCGCCCAGACCGGCCCCTGCCGCGTCGCCTTGTAATCGTGGCTGATCCGCCAGTCATGCGTGTCGATCAGCATGATATAGCCATGCCCGTCGCCAACGCCGAGTTGGGCGGTGTCAGGGTCGAAATCCATGGCGAGGATCGGGCGGCGGTCGAGGGTAAAGTCGCGCAAGGGATCGCCCTCGAAATCAATCACGCGCGTGCCGCCATCGACGGCGCCGTAGGCGATCCAGTCGGGGCCTACCACCAATTGGTTGATGCCGAACCCGTGCCGCACTAGAGGGCGGCGGGCGGTGTCGGACTGACGCCAGACCTCTCCGTCCGAGGTCGCGTAGACCACGTCTCCTCCGGGTAAGATCGCAACGTCGTTGATGCCGGTGGTCAGCTGGATCAGCTCGGTTCCCTCGCCACCTGCCAGGGGCCAGCGCATGAGCGTGCCGTCCCAGGAGGCGCTCAGCACGTCGTCGCCGGAGACGGCCAGCGCCGTGACCTTGCCCTTGTGCGTGCCGAGGACTTTGGACGCCCCGCCTTCCCAGAGGCGCACGGTAAAGTCGTCTCCGCCCGACACCAACCGCCCATCTGGCAGCGGCAGGACGGTGATGACAGCGGCGGTGTGCCCGTCGAGCCAGGTCGGGGTCCGCCCCTCCCAAAGCCCCAGCGCATTGTCGAAGCTGGCGGTCACCACCTGCCCGGAGGGGGTCACGACGATGTCCATGATCGGACCGCCGTGCCCCTTGAGCGTGGTGAACTCCTCTGCCCGGGCGGGCAGCGTCGCGCACCCCAGCGCCAGGACAAGAGCCGCAAGGCGCCTCATTCGGCGGGCGTGGCGCCTTTGGGAGCCTGAGCCTGCTCGGCCTCCTTCGCCTGCACCTCCTCGAGCCAGATCGAGTGGTGTTGCTTGGCCCAGGCCACGTCCACTTCACCCGAGCCCATTGCGTCGTAGGCGCCCTCCATCCCGAGCGTGCCGATATAGATATGCGCCAGGATGATGCACATCATCACGAAGGCAACGATGGCGTGCCAAAGCTGGGCGTACTGCATCTCTTCGTGCGGGGCGAGCTGCACCGGGAAGGGCGCCAAGCCGAGCCACGACGGCACGCCGATGTCGTTCAGGATCGCAAAGGTCTTTGCGAACATCGGCAGCTCGAACGGGAAGAGCAGCGACAGGCCCGAGGCCGAGACCGAGGCGCCGAGCACGATCACCGACCAGAAGATGATCTTTTGACCGAAGTTGAACTTCTTCGCGGGCGGGTGTTTCGAGCCGACGATGCCGCCGGCCTGCCGGATCCAGACGAGGTCGGTACGGTTCGGAATATTGTGCCAGACCCAGAGGAAGAACACGACGACAAGAGCCACCATAAAGGCCCAGGAGACGTTGTTGTGGATCCACTTCGAGCCCACCAGCAGCGTCGCGTTGACCTCGCGACCAAGGTAAGGCGCGATGTAGAGACGGCCCAACAGGACCAGCAGGCCGGTGATCCCCAGCAGGATGAAGGAGCCCGCGAGCAGCCAGTGCGCCGCGCGTTCGAACGCCTTGAACCGTGTGACGGTTTCGCCGGTCATCTCCCCGTCGACGCGGATGCGGCCGCGCGCGAGAAAGAAGAGCGCGAGGAAGGCAAGGGTCACGCCGAGGGCGGTCATGCCCCACTGGACAAGCGGGCCCTTGCGGAATTCGAGCCAGGACATGCCGCCGTCCTGCATCAGGACGCTGGCGACCTCGCCCCCCGAGGAGACGGTGATGTCCGCCGAGCCGTAGCGCAGCGCGCGCCAGACCTCGCTGTCCGAACTGCCTCCGAGCGTGCCGAGCTGGCTGGCCATGCCGGCCGCCGAGTCCGGATCGCCCGTGGCCCCTTGGCGGAAGGCGTCGTCGACCGGCTCACCGCGCTGGCGGGCAAGGATGTCTTCGAGCGTCTGACCACCCCCGGTGGAGGGCCGCGCCTGCACCTTCTCCGACGCGATGGGCGAGACTGCCGTCTCCGGCAGGCGGACGTTTGGATTGTCTTGCGCCGCCAGCGGGGCGGCGAGCGTGAAAAACAGCAGGCAGAGAAGAGCGCGCATGAGGTGTCCTCGATCTGTCGGGCGTTTGGGAAAATCGTGACGGAGGGGCGCAAGACCGCGCCCCTCCAAGCTAGGCAGACGTCGTAGGATGGGTGATATCACCCATCCTACGTGTCAGCCGTCTTTCTGGTCGTAGGCCGTACCCCAGCCCCAGGCGCCCGAGCCAAAGCCGCGGGCGACCACGCGCTCGCGGTAGATGGCCGACACGACGTCGCCATCCCCCGCCAGCAGGGCCTTGGTGGAGCACATTTCCGCACAGATCGGCAGCTTGCCTTCGGCAATCCGGTTGCGCCCGTACTTGGCGAACTCGGCGGTCGAATGCGTCTCTTCCGGGCCACCGGCGCAGAAGGTGCATTTGTCCATCTTGCCGCGGCTGCCAAAGTTGCCCGCTGCGGGAAACTGCGGCGCGCCGAACGGGCATGCGTAAAAGCAGTACCCGCAGCCGATGCAGAGGTCCTTGGAGTGCAGGACGACGCCTTCTTCGTTCTGATAGAAGCAGTCGACTGGGCACACCGCCATACACGGCGCGTCCGAGCAGTGCATGCAGGCGACCGAGATCGACCGCTCACCGGGCTTGCCGTCCTGGATCGTCACCACGCGGCGGCGGTTGATCCCCCAGGGCACTTCGTGCTCGTTCTTGCACGCCGTCACGCAGGCGTTGCATTCAATGCAGCGCTCGGCGTCACAGAGAAACTTTGCTCTCGCCATCTCTCATTTCCTCCTTACGCTGCCCAGATTTTGCAGAGAGTGGCTTTTGTCTCCTGCATCTGGGTCACTGAATCGTAGCCATAGGTCTGCGCAGTGTTGGTGCTTTCCCCCAGGACATAGGGGTCGGCGCCGTCGGGGTATTTGGACCGCTGGTCCTCCCCCTGGAAATGGCCGCCGAAGTGGAAAGGCATGAAGGCCACGCCTTCGCCCACCCGCTCGGTCACCATCGCCATCACCTTGACCTTGCCGCCCTCGGGCCCTTCGACCCAGACCTGTGCGCCGTCCCGCACGCCAAGGTTGTTGGCGTCACGCGGGTGGATTTCGACGAACATGTCTTGCTGCAGCTCGGCAAGCCACGGGTTGGACCGCGTTTCGTCGCCGCCGCCTTCGTATTCCACAAGGCGCCCGGAGGTCAGGATGATCGGGTAGTCCTTGCTGAAATCCTGCTTCTGGATCGAGGCATACATCGTCGGCAGACGATAGAACTTCCGGTCTTCGTAGGTCGGGTAATCCGCCACGAGGTCCCGCCGGTTGGTATAGAGCGGCTCACGGTGGAGCGGCACCGGATCGGGGAAGGTCCACACGACCGCCCGCGCCTTGGCGTTGCCAAAGGGCGCACAGCCGTGCTTGATCGCGACCCGCTGGATACCGCCCGAAAGGTCGGTCTTCCAGTTGATCTTGGACACGCGCTCGTTGAAGTCGGACGGGAACGGCGACATCGACTGCTCGCCGACCTCCTCGTTCGCGCCCTGCGTGCCGGACCCCTGGGTGAGGTTGGTCGCCACGTTGTCCTCGCCATCGTCGCTTTCGCCGACGTTGCCGTTTTCGACCGCATTCAGCGACACGCCGGCCACCTTGGCGATGGAGCGTTTCTCCTCCTCCGTCAGGTCGCCGTCCCAGCCGAGGTCCACCAGCATCTGGTAGGTGAACTCCGGATAGCCGTCCTGGATCTCCGAGCCGACGCTGTAGACGCCCTCGGCCAGCAGGTTGTCGCCATCCCGCTCCACGCCGAAACGCGCGCGGAAGGTCAGACCGCCCTCTGCGACAGGCTTGGACATGTCATAGAGGTTGGGCGTGCCCGGGTGCTTCATCTCGGCAGTGCCCCAGCAGGGCCACGGCATGCCGTAGTAGTCCCCGTCGGCGGGACCGCCGATGGCCTGCAGCGTCGTCCGGTCGAACGTGTGCTGGTTGGCCATGTGCAGCTTGATCCGCTCGGGCGACTGGCCGGTGTAGCCCACCGTCCACATGCCCGCGTTGAACTCCCGCGTGACGCTCTCGATGTTCGGCGTGTTCACGTCGTCCATCTCGATGTTGCGGAAAAACCGGTCTGCCCAGCCGAACTTGTTGGCGAACATGCCGATGATCTCGTGATCGGGCTTGGACTCAAAGAGCGGGTCCACGACCTTGTCACGCCACTGGATCGAGCGGTTGGACGCCGTCACCGAGCCGTAGGTCTCGAACTGGGTCGAGGCCGGCAGCAGGTAGACGCCGTCGGTCCGGTCATGCAGCACGGCGGAGACGGTGGGATACGGGTCGATCACGACCAGCATGTCCAGCTTCTCCATCGCCGTCTTCATCTCGGTCATCCGGGTCTGCGAGTTGGGCGCGTGACCCCAGAGCACCATGGCCCGGACATTGTCCGACTGGTCCATGTTCTCCTTGTCCTCGAGGATGCCGTCGATCCAGCGCGAGACCGGGATGCCGGTGAGGTTTTGCAGGGACTTGTCCTTGCCGTCCGCACCCTTGGTCATCGCGAACTGGCCTTTCAGCCAATCGGAGTCTTCACCCCACACACGGCCCCAATGCGCCCAGGCCCCCGCCGACAGGCCGTAGTAGCCCGGCAGCGTGTGTGACAGCACGCCGAGGTCCGTTGCGCCCTGCACGTTGTCGTGCCCGCGGAAGATGTTCGTGCCACCGCCCGACGTGCCCATGTTGCCAAGCGCCAGCTGCAGCACGCAGTAGGCCCGCGTGTTGTTGTTGCCGTTGGTGTGCTGGGTGCCGCCCATGCACCAGATCACGGTGCCGGGACGGTTGTTGGCCATGGTGCGCGCAACGCGGCGCAGCTGCGAGCCGGGGGTGCCGGTCACGCGCTCCACCTCTTCGGGTGTCCACTTGGCGACTTCTTCCTTGATCTGGTCCATGCCCCAGACGCGGGTGCGGATGAACTCCTTGTCCTCCCAGCCGTTCTCGAAGATGTGCCAGAGGATGCCCCAGACAAGCGCCACGTCCGAGCCCGGGCGGAAGCGCACGTATTCGTCCGCATGTGCCGCCGTGCGCGTAAAACGCGGGTCACAGACGATCAACGGCGCGTTGTTCTGCTCCTTGGCCCGCAGCACGTGCAGGAGGGAGACAGGGTGCGCCTCGGCAGGGTTGCCGCCGATGATAAAGATCGCCTTGGAGTTGTGGATGTCGTTGTAGCTGTTGGTCATGGCGCCGTAGCCCCATGTGTTCGCCACACCCGCAACGGTGGTCGAGTGACAGATCCGCGCCTGGTGATCCACGTTGTTCGTGCCCCAGTAGGCGGCGAACTTGCGGAACAGGTACGCCTGTTCGTTGTTATGCTTGGCCGAGCCGAGCCAGTAGACCGAGTCCGGGCCGCTTTCGTCCCGGATCTTCATCATGCCGTCGCCGATCTCGTTGATCGCGTCTTCCCACGACATGCGGACCCATTCGCCGTCCACTTTCTTCATCGGGTACTTGAGCCGGCGCTCGCCGTGGGCGTGCTCCCGGACCGCCGCGCCCTTGGCGCAGTGTGCGCCCAGGTTGAACGGGCTGTCCCAGCCGGGCTCCTGGCCGACCCAGACGCCGCTGGCGACTTCGGCCACAACCGTACACCCGACCGAGCAGTGGGTGCAGACGGATTTCACAAGGTCCACCTTGCCGACCGCGCCAGACGCGGCTTGGGCTTGCTGGACGGTCCCTCCAGTGGCCGCGATGGCCGCAAGGCCCCCGATAGCCAGACCGCTGCCGCGCAGGAACGCGCGCCGGTCAACCGAAGCATTTGCCGCTTCGGACAGGATCGAAGGCCGCTGGGAGCGTCGCGCAACCCCGTTGGTCTTTTTCCTCAACATGTTTTGTTCCCTCCTTGCTTGCTTGGACCTTACGTCAGGCCCTTGCGCGCTTGGGTCTCAGAACGGCATCTGTCTCAGTCGGGCGTCACGCAACCAGTCGAGGCCGATGCCAGGCGAAAGCGTCCCGTCAGGGGCGCCGGATGCGCAGCTTTAGAAGCGGGCGCTGTCGTAAAAGGCGCGGGTGTGCGCCGTGTCCTGCATCTTTTCGGATGTCAGGTCTGGCTCGGCCGCCTCAGCCGCGCCACCGGTTAGGGTCACTGCTGCTGCCAGCGGTGCCGTGGTCCCGGCCAGTTTGAGGAAATCGCGGCGTGTGTTCGCCTCTTTTTCAGCCATAAGGCTTCCTCCCTGTTCGTGTTTCCGGCGGTTGCCCGCCGCTTGAGTGAGGCCGCCTCAGGCGGTCCCGGTGAGCCGAAACGCTTGCGTCTCGATATCCATGAAGGCTTTGCCGACCGTCCCGACGGAGGCGTAAAAGACCGAGTTCTTGGCCCCTTCGAGATCGGTGAAGAAGAGCGCCGCCCAGGGCGCGATATGCGCGTTGAAGAACGTCTTTTGCGCCTCGAGGCTCGCTGGCGTGGCAAAGCGCCCCACGATCATTGCGCCCATCATCTCCATGAGCGAGGCAATGTTGTCCTCCGGCTCGAACACCGTGTCAGCGCGCGCCAGACCCCGTTTGGCCATGTCCTGACGCAGCAGAGCCAAGGGCTTTTCGTTGAGGAACCCCGTCAGGTAGTACGACGCGTAAGGCAGCAGTTCCCCGCGCCCCAGCCCGATAAAGAGCTTGTTGAACTCGCTGTTCACCGTCTTGGGTTTGGTGATCTTTGCCAGCTTGGCCAGCGTCGCGATCCCCTGCCCCAGCTCGCTGTCGTCACCGCTGAGCGACGCGGTCTGCGCCAGCAGCATCTCGTCAGGCGGCTGCGACAGGAGCACGCCCAGAAAGTTGTAGAGGTCCGCGCGCAGGCGGTCTTCTTCCGCGATGGTGTAGTCTTGAGCGGCCAAGGTCATGCGGCTCCCTCGTGGTCAAAAGTAAATGTCATGCGCCGCGCACGGGATGGCGCGGCAGGAAGGTCATCTTCGAAGTTTGGAGCGTCGTGCTCTACGGTCAGAGCCGCGCCCGAGCCTGGGTGGGCGCTCGCCACGTCTATATGTTGTGAAAGATCGTCGCTCGGCAGAACTTCCGAAGGGTGCTCAACGTCTGCAGTGCGCCCTCCCGGGGGGAGGCTCGGGCGCGGCTCGTGGTTCCCACAAGCGTCGTCATCCGACTGGAGCGCTATTTCCTCGCCAGCTTCCTCAGATGTCTTCGCCTCAGATTGCCGCGCCAACTCCTCGACATGCGCCAGCATGCCTTTGCCGACCTGATAGGCCGTCTGCAAATTCTCCACGACAGTCGCGGCGTCGGTGAAGTCTTCACCGTAATCCACCAGCCCGTCGACATTCGCCAGCACTGGGTTCAGCCGCCAGAGCTTGCGCAAAGCGCGGGTCTTGAGCCGTTGCGGGACCGCATCGCCCATAAACGCCTTGAAGTCGCCCTCGTCCTCGAGCGTGTCTGGGTCGGGCAGGCCCAGCTCCTCGAGAAGCTCTTCGTCGGACTTCTCCGCCTCGATCGCCTCAAGTTCAGCCGCCTTAGCCTCGGCAACAACGGCCGCCTCTTCGGCAGCAACAGCCGCTTTGCGTCGTTCCCAGAAACTCATGTTTGACCTCCGCCTGCACGGAAGGACAACCGGTACCCACTTTTCCTGCGCAGGCTCATTGCAACCGCCTCCGCTTCAAATCAGGCGACGCATACACATCCGAAGCACCCGAGATCCGCGGATCCCCGATCCCGTCCTCGACGAGGTCGATCCGCTTCTTGTCACGCTTGCGTTTGACGAAGACCTCTTCCTCGTGGAATGCGTCCACGAACTCCTGCACCCAAGCCATCAGCGCGGGCGGCATCGGGACCTTTTCCACGATCTCCTCGCCGCTGTCGGTGTAATCCTGCGCCTCGTAGGGGGAGACGGTGGCGAGCAGGACCTCCATATCCCCTTCATCGCGTAGGATCACGTAGACCGACGGATCGCGCGCCATCAGGCCGTGCAGATACGCCTCGGTCTCGGCGCCGTGCATCTCGAGCGTGACCGTGGCTGCATGGAATTCGACGGCATCGCCTTCGCGGCGCATCTCCTTCCACGTGGCTGGGCCAGCACCCGGGAGAACCGCCACCGCGCGCCACGCATGCGCCGCCCAGCGTGTCACCCCGGGCGTGCGACGCAGCACCACGCCAAGCGGCAGGCTGCGGTACATGGACGGGTTGTAGATCAAAACTATCTCCTCAC
This sequence comes from Pseudaestuariivita sp., assembly GCF_052825805.1. Taxonomy (NCBI): domain Bacteria; kingdom Pseudomonadati; phylum Pseudomonadota; class Alphaproteobacteria; order Rhodobacterales; family Paracoccaceae; genus Pseudaestuariivita; species Pseudaestuariivita sp. The sequence continues at coordinate 90,056 of NZ_JBRBVB010000006.1, forward strand.
CGCCCAAAGTTGCGGCAGTTTGTGAATCCCGAAAAGCGGCAATTCGTATACAACCGCATTCTTTTGTGCTGCCGGACAATTTGGGCAGGCAATGGTGCACCGCCGGGACAAGCCGGTCGAATTGTCTATCCCGAGTGTTCTGCTTGGGTTTCTGCGCGCCTCCAAAAAGCCGAATCACCACCCGCTTTTCGAGGGAATCAGAGAGACCCCAGCGCGCCACCCCGCACCACAAAAGCGGTTGTCACCCCGCCCGAACCGTGTCTTTCCTGACCTTGGAACCGGAGGAACTAGCGCCCTGCCAAGGCGCTTTTGGGAGGCAGGACATCATGTCCAAGACATTGATAACGTGTGATTGTTTGGGGACTCAGTCCATCGATTCCGCGCGCCTGTCAGAGGCGACCGGTTTCGACGTCCGCCCGGCCTGTTCGGCGCTCTGCATGGGCGAGATCACCACCGCCGCGGAGGCGATTCAGGCGGGCGATGCGATTCTTTGCTGCACCCAGGAGGCCCGCCGGTTCGAGGCATTGGCGGACGAGCTGGACCTGCCCCCGTCCCCCACGCTCGACCTGCGTGACCGGGCAGGTTGGACCTCCGACACCGCCTCCACGCTACCCAAAATGTCCGCCCTGATCGCCGAGGCGACCCTGCCCGCCGCCCCGACCAAGACGATGGACGTGGTGAGCGAGGGGCTGTGCCTCATCCTTGGCCCCGCCTCGGTGACCATTCCTGCAGCAGAGCAGCTGTCCGAGCACCTTGGCGTGACCGTCCTGCTCGAGAACGCCGAGGACCTGCCGGAGACGCGCGGCTATGACGTCGTCATCGGGCGGATGCGCCGCGCGACAGGTGCGCTTAGCCAGTTCGACGTGCGCATCGACGCGCTGCAGCAGATCGTGCCGGGCGGGCGTGGAGGCTTTACGCTCACCGCCCCGCAGGATGGCGCCGCCTCCGGCTGCGACATCCTGATCGACCTCACCGGGGGACAGCCTCTCTTTCCCGCGCACGAGAAACGCGAGGGCTACCTG
>NZ_JBRBVB010000007.1:0-20928 GCF_052825805.1 Pseudaestuariivita sp.
CGTGCGGCCAGCACCGCCCCGCAGATCGCGGCCTGCTCGCGCCCGCCGAGCGTGGCCAACGCCAGGATCGAGGCTTTGCTCTCCGCGTGAAGCGCCAGCGCGGTGTCGATGGCCCGCGTCTTGCGCGCGATGCCCTCGACGTCGGAGCCCGTGCCCGGGCCAACCCATTGCGCAGCATCCCCGCCCAGGATCGCGGCGGCAAGCGCGGCGGCGATCGTCGAGTTGCCGATCCCCATCTCTCCAAGGCACAGCACCTGCGCCGAGGTGTCGACCGCGTCCCAGCCGCGCTGCATCGCCGCCAGCGTCTCTGCCTCGCTCATCGCGGGCGCCTCGGTGATGTCCGCCGTCGGCCTGTCGAGATCGAGCGCCACGACCGACAGCTCCGCCCCCGACGCGCGGCAGAGCTGGTTGATCGCCGCGCCGCCGTGCTCGAAATTGGCAACCATCTGGTGCGTGACTTCCTGCGGGAACGGGTTCACACCCTGCGCACAGACCCCGTGATTGCCCGCAAAGACCAGCGCCTGCGCCCGGTCGATCACCGGCTTTTCCGCGCCCTGCCAGCCCGCGACAAAGATGGCCAGGTCCTCGAGCCGGCCGAGCGCGCCCGGCGGCTTGGTCAGGCTCATCTGGCGCGCGGTCGCCGCCTCGATGGACGTCTGATCCGCGCGCGGCAGCGACTTTGCGAGAGCCGCAATGTCATTCAACCGATTGATTGGAAATTCTGCCATGTCATTTCACTCTCATCGAAAGGCCGGAGACGGCGAGGTACACCTCGTCCGCCACCGCGGCAATGCGTTGATTCAAAAGCCCTTGCGCGTCGCGAAAGGCGCGGGCGAGCGCGTTGTCGGGCACGATGCCGAGGCCGACTTCGTTGGTGACCAGAACCGTGTCCGCCTCCGTCTCCTCGAGATGCAGGGCGAGCGCGTCTGCCGCAGGCTCCCACGGCACCTCGCGCAGGATCAGGTTCGTAAGCCACAGCGTCAGGCAATCGACGAGCCGCACCGGCGGCAGGTCGCCTTCCAGCGCCGCGACAAGCTCGACAGGCTCCTCCACGGTGACCCAGTCGCCGCCGCGCCGCGCAAGGTGCGTGGCGATCCGCGCGCGCATCTCGTCGTCATAGGCTTCGGCGGTCGCGACATAGCCCGCAGGCCGCCCCATCGCGAGGGTCAGCTCCTCGGCGATGCGGCTCTTGCCCGAACGGGCGCCTCCAGTGACCAAAATCGTCTTGCTCATGCGGTCGAGAGACACCAGAAACGCCGCACCTGCAACGGGAGAATGCGACATTGACAGCCCAGGCTGCGACCGATGTGTTCTGGATCCGGCACGCGCCCACGGTGGCGCCGGAGACGCTCGCCGGGCGGCGGGATGTGGCGGCCGATGTGAGCGATTCTGTGCGCGCAGAGGCGGTGCGGCGGTACTGCGGAGAGGTTGATGTGCTGATCCGGTCCCCCGCCCAGCGCTGCGCGATGACCGCTGCCACGATCTGGCCTGAAGGCGCGCCCGAGGTCGATGCCCGGCTCTGGGAGCAGGACTTCGGCGCCTGGGACGGGATGGCGCTGCGTGATCTGCCGGACCTTGGCCCGCTGCCGGCGCGGGAGCTTGCCGCGCATCGACCTCCGCAGGGCGAGTCGTTTCTGCAAGTCGCGGATCGGATCGCGCCGGTTCTGGTGGAGCTGCCGGAGCGCAACGTTCGCCGGATCGCCATCGTCGCCCATGCCGGCGTGATACGCGCGGCCCTGGGGCGCGCGCTGGGGGAGGTGCATGCCGGGCTCGGCTTTGCCATCGCGCCCTGGTCGGTCACACATCTGTCGGTTCTGAAAGGCAGCCCGCCCGCCATCGTGCGGGTCAACTGGGAGCCCCTTGGTGCTTGACCGCCGCGGTCTCTCGTCTGTCCGCGTGACGGGTCACTTTGGCGAGTTCCTGCAGGGACGGATGAGGCCGGACGGTCCCGTGGCGTTGGTGACGCTGCCCTGCCCTGCAGCATGGCTCGAGATGCGCAGGGTGTCGGATGCCGGGTTTGGTCTCAGCGGCACATCTTTGCCGCGTGGTCCGGCGCGGCGTCTGGGGCACGCGCTTGGGATGCCGATCAAGGGGCGATACTGCGCCCGGACCTCCCTGCCGATGGGCGCGGGCGCGGGCCTGTCCACGGCGGCGCTTTTGGCCCTGGCCTCCTTTGGTCCTTCGGTGCCTCGGACGAAGCTGGCGCGAGCCTGCGTTCTGGCCGAAGGTGCAAGTGATCCGCTGATGATGCCGGACCCGTCGAGCTGGCTCTGGGCGTCGCGCGCGGGGCGTGCACTGAGGCGGGTGCCACCCGCACCGACTTTCACATGTCTCGCGGGGCTCTGGGGGCCATGCTCACGCACCGACCCGAAAGACACCGATTTCCCGGACATCAGTGACCTTGTCCCGCGATGGGAGGAGGCGGCACGCGCGCGCGATCTTGCGAAGCTGGCGGCGCTCGCCACTGAAAGCGCAGCGCGATGCTCCCAGCTGCGGGGGGTCGCCGGAGACCCGAGCCTCGACCTGATCGCCTCTCTTGGCGCGCTTGGCCTTGCGCGGGCGCACACGGGTCCTGCACGCGCCTTTCTCTATGCGTCGGGAACCGTACCCGAGGAAGGCCCGGCGCGGCTGCGCGCGGCGGGTTACACCCATGTCTTTCGCTTCGAGAGCACAGCGTGAGTTTCTTCGGCGCCATGGCGCTTGCGCTGCTGATCGACGCGGTGGTGGGCTGGCCGGGGTGGCTTTACGCTCGGATCGGGCATCCGGTGACCTGGCTCGGCCAGGTGATCTCGGCGCTCGATGCGCGCTGGAATGACGGCGCGCTGCCCGAGGTGCAGCGGCGGCGCAACGGCGTCTGGCTGGTCACGCTGCTTGTCCTCGGCGTCGGGCTGGTAGGGCTGACGGTGCAAATGGCGCTGCCGCAGACATGGCTCGGCACGCTTCTACTCGGGCTGCTCGCCTGGCCTCTGATCGCGGTGAAGTCGATGGCCGACCATGTGAAGGCCGTCTCGGACCCGTTGCAGCAGGGCGACCTTGCGCAGGCGCGCTTTGCCGTGAGCATGATTGTCGGAAGGCACACGGCGCAGCTGGACGAGGCCGGTGTCACCCGTGCCGCGATCGAAAGCCTTGCGGAGAACACCTCGGACGGGATCACCGCGCCGCTTTTTTGGGGGGCTCTGTTCGGGCTGCCGGGAATTGCGGCCTACAAGGTGGTGAACACGCTCGATTCGATGGTCGGGTACCGGACGGAGAAGCATGCAGCATTCGGATGGGCCTCGGCCCGGCTCGATGACGTGGTGAACTGGGTGCCGGCGCGGCTGACGGGCGCGCTCTTCGCGCTGGTGTCCAGCGCGCCTCGCGAGAGCCTGCGTGCCATGTTTGCCGACGCGCGTCAGCACCGCTCGCCGAATGCCGGATGGCCGGAGGCGGCGATGGCGGGTGCCTTGGGTGTGCGTCTGGCAGGACCGAGGGTTTACGCCGATGGCGCGGTCGACGATCCTTACGTCTATGCGGCGGGGCGCGAACCCGTGGCGCGCGATCTGGCGCGCGGGCTGGCGCTATATTGGCGCGCGATGGGAGTCGCGGGGCTGAGCCTGGCTTTGGGAGGGATGATCCTTGCGTGATCACGGGGGCAATCTGGATGCGGCTGTCGCGCGTTTTGGCGGCGCAGTGGAGGACTGGATCGACCTTTCGACCGGGATCAACCGCGTGCCGTACCCGGTGACGGGGATCGATAGCACGCATTGGCAGGCGCTGCCGACGGACCTTGCGGTGCAGGGTCTGGTAGACGCGGCTTTGGCGGCCTACCGCACGGATGCACCGATCCTGCCTCTGGCAGGCGCGTCACACCCGATCCAGCTCTTGCCGCGTGTGTTGCCGAAGGCGGACATGCGGGTGCTGGGACCGACGTACAACGAACATGCCGCCAGCGCGCGCGCCGCCGGGTGGGACGTGTCCGAGGTGACGTCGGTCGAGGCACTGCATGGTGCCGCGGTCGCCGTGGTCGTGAACCCCAACAACCCCGACGGGCGTCATTTGACGCCGGACGCCGTGGCTGCGCTGAGCCGGGAGGTCGGGCTGCTGGTTGTCGACGAGAGCTTTGCGGACGCGACGCCGGAGATGTCCGTGTGTCCGCGGCTCGATGCGCTCGATCAGGTGTTGGTACTCCGCTCGTTCGGCAAGTTCTACGGACTGGCGGGCCTGCGGCTTGGCTTTGCGCTCGGACCGGCGCAGCTCTTGATGACGCTGCGCGAGGCGGCGGGGCCTTGGTCAGTCAACGGCCCGGCGCTGGAGGTAGGTCGGAGGGCGCTGTCGGATGAAGCCTGGGCTGCTGAGACGCGCGCGCGGTTGGCTGACGAGGCTGAGGCGCTTGACGAGATGGCTTTGACTGCTGGGTGGCATTGCGCCGGCGGCACCGGGCTTTTCCGGCTTTATGAGACGGAGGATGCGGAGGCGGCACAGACACATCTCGCGGAACACAAAATCTGGTCGCGGGTTTTTCCGTATTCCAAGACGTGGCTGCGGCTTGGACTGCCAGGCCTGGCAGGCGAATGGGATCGGCTAAAGAGCGCCTTACGCCTGCTTGGGTAAGAACGCCTCCACTGCCGCCTGAACAATCACAAGCGTGTTGCCCGTATCCGGGTTCACCACGTTGAGCCCGCCGTGGGTCGCGGTGACGGACGCCTTGCCGCGCGGCAGTTTGGCGACAAGCGCTTCGGTGTCGATCTTGTCCGGTTCCTGCGCGCCGAGGGTCACGCGGACCTCCATCGCGTCGTGGGAGATGCCGAGGGTCTCGAACATCGGGATCGACGAGTGGCGGATCGCGTCCTCGATCGCGCGCGCAGCGGCCTTGGTGTAGTCCATCCCGTACTGGTCGTTGCCCATCCCCATCTCGATGATGAAACGCTGCATGGCCTAGCCCTCCATCTCGAAGCTGACGGAAATGGCGACATTGGCGATCACCGTCGGCTTGCCGTCCGTGCGCGGCACGTCGAGCCCTCCCTTGACGCAGGTGACGCTGATCTGGCCGTAGGGGAAGGCTTCGGTCACGGCGCTTTTGTCCACCTCGTCAGGCGCTTGCACTCCGATTTCCAGGTCGATGAGCATCTCGGATTTCTCCCGGCCAAAGAGCTCGGCGAGGTTGATCGAGTTGTGCCAGAGCGCGTCCTGAACGGCGCGCTTGGCAGCCTCGGTATAGTCCTGCCGGCGGAGCGAGGAGCCCATCCCGAACTCGGTGAGCATGCGTTTCTTGGGCATGAGGTGGGCCTTTCGGAGGGTGGGGTTAACTTGTTTTTTGCACTAGAAGTGTGTAAATAAATGTGTAGGCGATCTGAAAAGAAAGAGGAGGGCGAAGTTGTCAAAGAAAACGTATAGACGGTTGTCAGGAGCTATCTACCTCTTCGTCGCTTTCGGGACCATCTCCGCCTTTGTGTCGATGGCACTGGCCTGACCTGCTTTTCGCCGCGCCCCGACATTGAAAACGTCAGAAACGCGGCGCCGACGATCATCCCGATATGCACCGTACCCAGCAACGCTTGTGACGCCGCCAAAAGCCTAGAGTCGGGGCTAGGTCGAAAGTCGCCGTAGCCAAGCGTCGAGAAGGTCACGACCGAGAAATAGATGAAGTCTCGCGCTGTCTGAGTCCGTTGCGCGTCGAACGTCGGCAAGATGCCAACCGTCCGGTAGTAAAGCGCGAAGGCGACGACACTGTAAAAGATCGAAATCGCGATGTCCCGGATCAACCTCGACGGAGAAATGCGAAAGCGCTCACTCTGCAGGTAGATGACTGCGAACGTTGTCGCGAGAAAGAATACGAATCCGAAGGCTGCGAACATCGCGGTGGCATATGGTGTTGGCGTAAAGCCGACCCTAGAGAAGACCTCGAAAAAGAGCTCCAAAAGGATGACCCCGCCAAGACCTGCGATAAACGCACTCATGGCATTGCGGGCGCGGCTGCCTCTCGTGGAACCGGGAAACAGCCGCACCGTCTTCAAAACTCCACGCCCTTCTGCCCTTTAACCCCCGACCGGAAGGGGTGCTTCACCAAACTCATTTCAGTTACCAGATCGGCAATCTCGATCAGCTCTTCCTTGGCGTTCCGCCCGGTCAGCACGACGTGGGTCATGGGCGGCTTTTCCTCGACGAGGAACTGCACCACGTCGTCGACGCTCAGGTAGTCGTACCGCAAAGCGATGTTGATCTCGTCGAGCAGAACCATCTTGATCTCGGGGTTGCGGATCAGCTCCTTGGCTTTCTCCCAGCCCTTCTCGGCGGCGGCGATGTCGCGGGCGCGGTCCTGGGTCTCCCAGGTGAAGCCCTCACCCATCGCGTAGAATTGGCACAGATGCGCAAAGTTCGCCTCGATCAGCGTGCGCTCGCCGGTCTGCCAGGCCCCTTTGATGAACTGCACCACCGCTGACGGCATATCGTGCGCGATGCAGCGCAGGATCATCCCGAACCCCGACGAAGACTTCCCCTTCCCCGGCCCGGTGTGCACAATAATCAGGCCCTTCTCACCCTCCTTGGTGGCCATCATGCGGTCGCGGGCGGCCTTCTTCTTGGCCATCTTGCTGGCGTGGCGGGCGTTCTGATCGAGCTCTGACATGACGACTCCGGTTGACATCCCGCGCCGGCGGGCCTCTAGGTGACGGTGCTGGTTCCCAAGAGCTACCTTGGGCGAAGAGGGAATGCGAGGGGTCTGGTTTTACCGCAAACCGCACCCGACGCAGCCGCCCCCGCGACCGTGACCAAAGAGGATGCACCGCCACTGGGAGGAGCCCGGGAAGGCCGCATCCAGGCCGCAAGGCACTTTGCAAGCCGGGAGACCTGCCAGCGCGACGAAGACGGACGACCGGGGTGTGTCGTGGCCGGATCATGCGGGAGGTCTGCCCGCCGGTCCCCCATGCGCGCCCCTTTGGGATACGGGAACGAGGGACGATCATGGGCGCGACACTCTACGTCTGCACCACCTGCAAGCACGAGGGCGATGACCCCGAGGCGCCCCGGCGCGGCGCGCGGCTCGCCGAAGAGCTGCTGGCCAAGGGCGCACCCGAGGGCGTGACGATCCAGCCGGTCGAGTGCCTGTCAGCCTGCAAGAACGGCTGCTCTGTCGCGTTGCAGGAAGGCGGGAAGTGGACCTACGTCTACGGCCGCCTCGACCCCGATGAGGGTCACGCGGACGACATCCTCGCAGGCGCTGCCGCCTATGCCGCGACATCCGACGGGCTGGTCCCATGGCGCGAACGTCCCGTCATCTTTCGCAAACAATCGATCGCCCGCATCCCGCCGATGCTATCCGGCATCCCAAAGCTCTGAGGGACCCCTGACATGAACGATTTGACCAAAATCCCCGTCACCGTCATCACCGGCTTTCTCGGCGCGGGAAAGACCACCTTTATCCGTCACCTGATGACCAACCCTCAAGGCAAGCGCCTCGCGGTGCTGGTCAACGAGTTCGGCACGATGGGCGTCGATGGTGAGATCCTCAAGGGATGCGCGGACGAGAATTGCCCGGCGGAGAACATCCTCGAGCTCGCGAACGGGTGCATCTGCTGCACGGTGGCCGATGACTTCATCCCGACGATCGAGCAGATCATGGCCCTGCCCGAGCCGCCCGATCACATCCTGATCGAGACCAGCGGTCTGGCGCTCCCCAAGCCGCTCCTCAAGGCGTTCGACTGGCCCGCGATCCGGTCGCGCATCACCGTCGACGGCGTAGTCGCGCTGGCGGATGCAGAGGCCGTCGCCAAAGGCCAGTTCGCCACCGACGTGGATGCCGTTCAGGCCCAGCGCGAGGCGGACGAGTCGCTCGATCACGAGACGCCGCTCTCGGAAGTCTTCGAGGACCAGATCTCCTGCGCCGACATCATCCTGCTGACCAAGGCCGACCTCGTGGACGACGCCACCATGGCCAAGGCCCGCGGCGTCGTGGAAAGCGAGGCGCCCCGCAGCCTGCCGATCCTGCCGGTGAGCGAAGGCGTTGTGGACCCCCGCGTCGTGCTGGGGCTTGGCGCGGCTGCCGAAGACGACCTTGACGCCCGCCCCTCCCACCACGACGGGCACCACGACCACGAGCATGACGACTTCGACACCATCGTCGTGCACCTGCCCGAGATCGATGACCCGAAGGACCTCGAGGCGCGCATCGAGCGGCTTGCGCGCGAGGCGCATGCGCTCCGGGTCAAAGGCTACATCGCGGTCAAAGGCAAACCGATGCGGATGCTGGTGCAGGCCGTGGGCGCGCGCGTGCGGATGCAGTTCGACGCGCCCTGGGGCGACCGCCCGCGCCGCTCTTCGCTCGTGGTGATCGCCGAGCATGACCACGTGAACCGCGCCGAGATCGAGGCCATCCTGGGCGCTTGATCCATGCACGTCGTCTTCCGCGAAAGCCATGGCCTTGGTGACACCGAGACGCCGTTCGACCTGGCCCAGAGCCCGGCTGATCTGGTGGTGCTGTCGTTTTCCGACAGCGACCTCGGCGCGTTTCAGGCGGGATACCGGCGCGGGAAGGACGACCTGCCTTCAGTGCGGCTCGCGAACCTCGTGGCGCTCAAGCATCCGCTGTCGGTGGACACGTATCTCGAGCAGACCTTGTGCCACGCCAAGGGCATCCTGATCCGGCTCATCGGCGGCGAAAGCTACTGGTCTTACGGCCTGATGTCCGTGCAGGACCTCTGCCGCCGGAAGGGCATCGCCCTTGCTGTCTTGCCCGCCGACGGACGTCCCGACCCTGCGCTTGACGCTTTGTCCACGGTCCCCGTCTCCACGCTCCGCCGTTTGTCGGCTCTCTGCGAAGCCGGAGGCGCCGTCGCCGCCCACGCCGCCCTCGCTCAAATGGCACTCGCAGCCGGCCTCTACGCCGCGCCTGTGATGGGCAGCAAAATGGTGCCGGACTTTGGCTGGTACCGTCCGGGGGAAGGGGTGGTCGCGACGACGCCAGCGCAAGGCAGCGTGATCGTCACCTTCTACCGCTCCTACCTCACCTCCGCCGACACCGAACCCGTCGACGCCCTCCTCGCGGAACTGGAAACACGCGGTTTCCAAGCCATCGGCCTCTTCGCGCCGTCCCTCAAGCAGCCCCAGGCGGCACAGTGGATCCGGGAGGTCCTCACCGGAGCCCAGCCCGCCGCCATCATCAACGCAACCGCCTTCTCCGCCCAGACGGACGATGGCACGTCGCCCCTCGACGCGTCCGGCTGCCCGGTCTTCCAGGTCGCCCTCTCGACGGCGCGCAAAGGCGAATGGAAAGAAGCCGAACGCGGCCTCTCGCCTGCCGATCTGGCGATGCACGTGGTGCTGCCGGAGGTGGACGGGCGGCTCTTTGCAGGCGTCGCGAGCTTCAAGGCACCTGCCAAGAAGGACCCAGACCTCGAGTTCTCGCACTTCGGCCACCGGGCCGATCACGCGCGGATCAAGCACGTCGTCGACCGCGTCGCCGCGACCCTCGCGCTGACGCACAAACCACTCGCCGAAAAGACACTCGCGCTGGTGCTTTCCACCTACCCCGGCCGCGACTGGAACCTCGCACATGCCGTGGGCCTCGACCCGCTGGAATCGGTCGGCGAGATGATGACATGGCTCGGCGGTGAAGCACCGTCGGACCTCGGCACGGCCCTCAGGACAGAGACGCTCAGCTGGCCGGTAGCGGACTACGAACGCGCGCTCCAAAGCCTCCCCGAGACCGCTCAGAACGACCTGCAAATGGCGTGGGGAGACCCGGCGCAAGACCCTGCGGTCGAAGACTACGCCTTCCACTTCAAAGCCCTCCGGGTCGGCACGCGCCTGATCGCACTGCAACCCGAACGGGGCGAGGTGCAGGAGCGCGAGGACGACTACCACGACCTCGCCCGCACGCCGCGCCATGGCTACGTCGCCTTCTATCTCTGGCTCAAATCCCAAAACCTCGACGCGCTGATCCATGTCGGCGCGCATGGCACGGTGGAGTGGCTCCCCGGGAAGGCCGTGGCACTGTCCGCGGACTGCTGGCCCGAGCTTTTGCTGGGCGCGACGCCGGTCATCTACCCCTTCATCGTGAACGATCCGGGTGAGGCCGCGCAGGCCAAGCGGCGCATTGGTGCGATCACGCTCGGCCACGTCCCGCCGCCCATGGCGGAAAGCGCGGTGCCGCAGGTGCTGACCCGGCTCGAAGGTTTGCTGGACGAGTATTCGACCGCCGACGGGCTCGATCCCCGCCGCCGCGACCGGCTCATCGAGACCATTCGCGAAGAGGCACAGGCGACGGGAGTGGAAACCGACCTCGGCCTCGACGCAGACGCCTCCGCCGCCGAAGCCATCACGCGCATCGACCGCTTTGTCTGCGACATCAAGGAAAGCCAGTTCGGCGACGGCCTGCACGTCTACGGCACAGGTCCCCACGGCGCGGGCGAGAAAGAGGGCCTCTTGTCGGCCCTCGCAGGCCGCCGCGTGAACGCCGGACCCTCCGGCTCTCCCTATAGAGGACGCGATGACGTGCTGCCCACGGGGCGCAACCTCTTCACCACCGATCCGCGCAGCGTGCCGACAAAATCCGCCCATGCGCAGGGCGTGAAGATGGCCGAAGAGCTGGTGCGCCGCCACCTGCAGGACGAGGGCGATTGGCCGCGCAACGTGGTCGTCGACCTATGGGGCTCTGCCACGATGCGCACGGCGGGCGAAGAATTCGCGATGGCTTTGCATCTCGCGGGGCTGGCGCCGCAGTGGGATCACAAGTCAGGCCGCGTGACAGGCTACGAAGTGCTGCCACTCGCGCTGATGAACCGCCCCCGGATCGATGTGACTTTGCGCGTCTCTGGCCTTTTCCGTGATGTCTTCCCCGGTCTTGCCCAGATGTTCGAAAGTGCAGCTGCGACGCTCAAGGATCGCGACGAGACGGCGGAGCAGAATCCCTATCGCACCGAGACGCCGCGCGTCTTTGGCCCACGTCCGGGGCAGTATGGCCTCGCGATGCACACCGCGCTCGATGAACTGACCGATGATGCGCGGAAAGCGGCGGGGGAAGCATGGCTCAAGGCGTCCTCATACGCCATCGACGCGCAGGGCGGGATCACCGAGGCGCGCGCGGCGATCGAAGCGCGGGCCAAGGCCGCCGACGCCTTTGTGCACGTGCAGGATTTGCCTGAGACGGACCTTCTGCTCGCCTCCGACTATGCCACGCACGAGGCCGGGTTTGCCGCAGCAGTGGCGACTTTGGGAGGCACGGCGCCCGCGCTCTATCACATGGACGCAACACGTCCAGATCGCCCACAAGCCCGCGCTTTGGCGGAAGAGATTGCCCGCGTCGTGAGGGCGCGCGCGACGAACCGCGACTGGCTTTCGGGCATGCAACGGCACGGTTTTCGCGGCGCGGCAGAGATCGCGGCGACGCTGGATCACATGGCCGCTTTCGCGCATCTGGCGGGCGTCGTGGCGCCGCATCTCTTTGACGCTTATCACGACGCGACACTGGGCGATGAGGACGTGGCGGAGTTCCTCGAGACGGAGAACGAAGGCGCCTTTCACGCGATGCAGGCGCAGTTTCAGGCGCTGCACGACGCGGGCCTCTGGCAGACCCGGCGCAACTCGATCCGGGCGGCTTTGGAGGGGGCGTCGTGAGCGCAGAGGTGCAGGTCAAGGGCTGGTGTCCCACTGCCTTACGCCCCATGGCGTCGGGCGACGGGCTGCTGGTGCGGGTCGCGCCGCCGATGTCTCGTGCGACGGCGGAGCAGGCCGCAGCCCTGGGCGAGGCCGCGTTGGACCATGGCTCTGGCTGGATCGACCTTACAAGTCGTGCGAACTTGCAGATCCGGGGCGTGACCGGCGAGAGCTACCCGCCGCTGCTCGCCGCATTGCAGTCATCACGCCTTGCACCGCAAAGCGAAGGTGAGGAGTTCGGTGGCCGCATCACCCTCACCCCGCTGCGCCAGGCAGATGACGAGAGCGAGGCGCTCTTCCACGCGCTGATTGCCCATGCCGCGCAGATGCCAGTGTTGCCGGACAAGATGGGTGTGGTGATCGACACCGGACCAAGCCTCCAGCTGCGCGGCATGTCCGCCGATTTCCGGTTCGAGCAAAGCGATGTCGGCCTGATCCTGCGCGCGGACGGGTCGGACTTTGGCAGGCCGGTGACCGTGGCGTCAGCGGCGGACGCCCTGGCACAAATGGCGCAGTGGTTTCTGGACACCCGCGCCCCAGACATCCGCCGCATGGCGCCGCACCTCAAGACCACGCCTCTGCCGGACGCATGGACCAACGCGCCGGCGCAGCACGATCACGGCGCGCGGCTTTTGCCGGGCTTTGTGCCGGGCGGGCGCGTGATCGGCCTGCCGTTCGGCAAGCTGCGGGCTGAGGACCTGATCCGGCTCGACTGCGCGATCCGTGTCCTGCCCGGGCGGCTTTTGTTCCTTGAGGACCGCGGCGCATCGCTCCCGCAAGACGCCATCACGGCCCCCGGCGACCCGCGGCTGCGGCACCACGCCTGCCCCGGCGCACCGGCTTGCACGTCGGCGGAAGTGGAGACCCTCCCGCTCGCGCGCGCCCTCACCAGCAGACAGCACATCCACGTCTCCGGCTGCGCCAAGGGCTGCGCGCATCCGCGCCCTGCCACGCTCACATTCGTCGGGCGGGACGGCAGGTTTGACCTTGTGCGCGGCGGCACGGCACGCGAAACGCCAGAGCGCACGGGCCTGTCACCGCAGGACGCACGGAGGATCGCTTGATGCCACACACCTACGAGACGAACGGCGCGGCGATTTACGAAGAGAGCTTTCGCACCATCCGGTCCGAGGCCGATCTGGCGCGCTTCGACCCGGATGAAGAGCCCGTCGTCGTCCGCATGATCCACGCCGCAGGGCTGGTGGGTCTTGAACGGGACGTGCGGTTTTCCAAAGGCATGGCAACGGTCGCGCGCCAAGCGCTCAAGGACGGCGCGCCGATCCTCTGCGACGCCTTCATGGTGGCCGAGGGGATCACGCGCAAACGCCTTCCCGCAGACAACGCGGTGATCTGCACCCTGCGCGATCCAGAGGTCCCGGCAATGGCAAAGGAGATGTCGAACACCCGCTCCGCTGCAGCGCTAGAGCTGTGGCGTCCTCATCTCGAGGGCGCGCTCGTGGCGATCGGCAATGCGCCAACCGCGCTCTTTCACATCCTGAACATGCTCGAGGACGCCGCCTGCCCGCGCCCCGCCGCGATCATCGGCTGCCCCGTGGGCTTTGTCGGGGCGGCGGAGTCGAAAGACGCGCTGATGGAGGACCTTCCGGTCCCGTCGATGATCGTGCGCGGACGGCTCGGCGGATCGGCCATCACCGTGGCCGCAGTCAACGCGCTCGCGAGTTTCGCCGAATGAGCGCCGCTCAAAAAGGACGTGTGATCTGCGCTGGCCTTGGCCCGGGTGACCCGGACCTGATGAGTGTCAAGGCGCACCGATTGATCTCCTCGGCCAGACATATCGCGTATTTCCGCAAGCCGGGGCGTGCCGGCCAGGCGCGCTCCATCGTCGAAGGGCTCTTGCACGCTGACGCCACCGAACACGCGATGGAATACCCGGTCACGACCGAGCTTCCCTTCGACAGCCCGGCCTACAAGACGGCGTTGTCGTCCTTTTACGAGGACTGGGCGGACCAGCTTGCGGGCATCGCAGCAACCGAGGATGTCGTCGTCCTCTGCGAGGGGGACCCGTTCTTTTACGGCTCCTTCATGCACCTACATGTGCGCCTCGCAGGCCGCGTCCCGGTCGAGATCATCCCCGGCATCACCGGCATGTCGGGCTGCTGGACGGCGACCGGCGTGCCGGTGACCTGGGGCGACGACGTGCTCACAATCTGCATGGCGACCCTTCCTGAAGAAGAGCTCACCCGTCGCATCGCCGACACCGATGCGCTGGTGGTGATGAAGATCGGGCGGAACCTCCCCAAACTCCGCCGCGCGCTCGAGGCGTGCGGCAAACTCGAAGACGCCTGGCTGGTCGAACGCGGCACCATGCCTGGCCAGTCGGTGCGCATGCTTTGCCATGTCGAGGGCAGCGTGCCGTATTTCGCAATCTGCGTGATCCACGGACAGGGGCGCAGGCCATGACCGGGACCTTGCGGATCGTCGGTCTGGGACCGGGCGCCGAAGGGCTCATCACGCCCGATGCGCAGGCCGCCATCGACGCCGCGACCGACATCGTCGGGTACATTCCTTACGTCAAACGCATCGCGCCGCGCCCGGGCCTGACGCTGCACGCCAGCGACAACCGGGTGGAAATGGATCGCGCCGCGCATGCCCTTTCGATGACCGCCGAGGGCAAGCATGTGGTTGTCGTCTCCTCCGGCGACCCGGGCGTCTTTGCCATGGCCGCCGCCATCTTCGAGGCGCTCGAAGGCAGGCCCGACTGGCAGGCGCTCGACATCGAAGTGCTGCCCGGCATCACCGCCATGCTCGCCGCCGCCGCCCGGATCGGCGCGCCCTTGGGGCATGACTTTGCCGCCATCAACCTCAGCGACAACCTGAAGCCGTGGGAGGAGGTCACCCGCCGCCTGCGCCACGCCGCGCGGGGGGGGTTCGCGATGGCCTTCTACAACCCCCGGTCCAAGTCCCGCCCGCACCAGTTCGGGGAGGCTTTGGCCGTCCTCAAGGAGGAGTTACCGGGGAGCGTGCCGATCTTCTTTGCCCGCGCGGTCACGACGCCTGACGAGGCGATCCGCACGGTGACCTTGGACGAGGCCAAGCCCGAGATGGCCGACATGCGCACCGTCGTTCTGGTCGGCACCGCCGCCACGCGCGCGGTGGGGCGGTTCCACTACACCCCTCGGTCGGTGCCGGAGGCCGGGGTATGACCGAGCCACGCGAGGACATCTTCGACGCGCGTGCAGGTGTGCCGCGCGGGGATTGTGGGGCGGTCGATCATAATCACCGGCAGGCCCAAGTCCTCCGCCGCATCAAGCTTGGCCCGCGCCGCATCCGCACCGCCATTCTTGGCGATCAGATGCGTGATGCCATGCGTTTCCATCAGCGCGCGGTCCCCCTGGAGGGTAAACGGCCCACGCCCGGTCACCGTCACATGGTCGGGCAAGGGCTGCGGCACGCGCTGCGCGTCGATCATGCGCAACAAATAAAAGTTGTCCGGCTTGGCGGCGAACACACCCACCTGCTGCTTCCCAATCGCCAGAAAGACTCGCGCCTTGCGCGCGGGCAGCGCATCGCAGGCGGCCGCGACATCGGGCACGTGCGTCCAACCGGGGTACGAACGCCAGCCGGGCCGTTCGAGCGCCGTCAACGGAACACCCGTTGCCTGACACGCCTCCACTGCGTTGCGGCTCATTTGCGCAGCGTAGGGGTGCGTCGCATCGACCACATGCGTGATCTTTTCGCTGCGCAGAAACTCCACCAGCCCCGGCACGCCGCCAAACCCGCCCGTCCGCGTCGGCAAAGGCTGCTGGATCGGGCGTTTCGTCACCCCGGCGTAGGAGAACACCGCATCGAGATGCTGCGCAGCGAAGGCGGCGGCCAGGCGGCTCGCCTCGTTGGTGCCTCCCAGCAAAAGTACGCGCATGTCTGACCCCTGGCTCACGATCATCGGGCTGGGCGAAGATGGCCTGAACGGGCTTTCGAGCGCAAGCCGCAAGGCGCTTGATGCTGCGCAGCATGTCTTTGGCGCAGCGCGGCATTTGGCTCTGGCAGAGGTCGATGGCACACCCTGGCCGATCCCCTTTGACACCGCGCCGCTGCTCGCGTGCCGGGGGCAAAAGACGGTGGCCTTGGTCTCAGGCGATCCCTTCTGGTACGGCGCGGGCGGCAGCCTGATGCGCGATCTCGCGCCCGGCGAATGGACCGCCCACCCCGCCCCCTCGACGTTTCAATGGATCACGGCACGGCTCGGATGGCGGATGGAGGACACGCTGACCCACGGCCTGCACGCCGCTCCGTTCGAGACGTTGCTGCCTCTCCTCACGCCCGGCGCCCGGGTGATCTGCACCCTTCGCGACGGTCAAGCGGCCGGCACGTTTGCGGCATGGTTGACCGAAACAGGATTTGGCACCAGTGCCTTGCAGGTCTGCGAACGAATGGGCGGGCCGCAGGAGCGTATTCGACAGTTGACGGCAGCAGCATTTGATCTCGAAGACGTCGACGCGCCGGTTGCTGTCGCGATCGAAGTCAAAGGGCCGTTGCTGCAAACCTTACCGGGCCGCTCCGAAGGCGCATTTCAGCACGACGGCCAAATCTCTAAACGCCACGTACGCGCGCTGACGCTGATGTCGCTCAACCCCTTTCCCGGCGCGCACCTTTGGGACCTTGGCGCGGGCTCCGGCGGGGTCTCCGTCGAATGGTGCCTGGCCGCAAAAGGCGCCACCGCCACAGCCGTCGAACAAAAGCCCGTGCGGTGCGCCAACATTCGCTCGAATGCCGCGCAGCATGGCTTGAGTACGCGCCTCTCCCTACTGGAAGGTCAGGTGCCTGACGTTCTGCCCGACACACCTGCAGACGCGGTGTTCTTTGGTGGAGGCGCAACGCAAAGGTCTGTCGATTTGGTGTGGAGCAAAATGCCCACCGGGGCGCAACTCGTGATCAACGCAGTGACGCTCGAGACCGAGGCGCTCGTCGCTGACTTGCATGCCAAGCTCGGCGGGACACTGACCAAGATCGAGATTTCCGAGGCAACGCCGCTTGGCACTTTTCGTGGCTGGACGGCAGCGAGGCCCGTCGTGCAGTGGAGCGTGACCAGATGATCGTCGCAGGCTTTGGATTTCGCGCCAGCGCACCGCTTGCCGCGTTCGAGGAGGTGGCAAAAGACACCTCCTTCACCCACATCGCGGCGCTGGCTGAGAAAGCGGATCACCCCACGTTCCGGGATTTTGCGGCCGCCCACTCCACCGAGCTCTGCCTAGTTGAAAGCGTCGAGGGGATCGAAACGGGCACCTCGTCCCCGCGCATCAAAGCGCGGTTCGGAACAGGCTCGCTCTGTGAAGCGCTGGCACTCAAAGCAGCGGGGGTGGCAGGCCGCGCGACTTTGCTGCAAACACGCCGCATCTCGCGGGACGGGACAGTGACGATGGCCATTGCGGAGGGACACGCATGACCGTGCATTTCATCGGAGCGGGTCCGGGCGCTGCGGACCTCATCACTCTGCGCGGGCGCGATCTGATCGCGGCTTGCCCGGTGTGTCTTTATGCCGGCTCGCTCGTGCCGGAGGCGCTTCTGACGCATTGCCCTGCCGGCGCGCGGATCGTTAACACCGCGCCCTTGTCGCTGGATGAAATCATGGCCGAGATCGAGGCCGCGCACGGCAAAGGGCACGACGTCGCGCGTTTGCACTCGGGCGATCTGTCGGTCTGGTCGGCGATGGGGGAGCAGCTGCGGCGTCTGCGTACGGCGGGCATTCCTTACGATGTGACCCCGGGCGTGCCTGCGTTTTCGGCCGCCTCCGCGCTTTTGGCGCAAGAGCTAACGCTGCCGGGCATTGCACAGTCGGTGGTGCTGACGCGCACCTCGGGGCGTGCGACGCAGATGCCGGAGGGCGAGAGCCTCGAGAATTTTGGCGGCACCGGCGCAACCCTTGCGATTCACCTGTCGATCCACGTCGCCGCAAAGGTGCAGGCCGAGCTGACGCCGCACTATGGTGCCGACTGTCCGGTGGCGATTGTCTGGCGCGCCTCTTGGCCGGATGAGCAGGTCGGGCGCTGCACTCTGGGCACGCTCACCGACACGGCCCAGACGGGCCCGGGGAGGACGGCGCTGATCCTCGTGGGGCCGGCGATCGGGGCGGATACGTTCGACGAGAGCCAGCTTTACGCCGGAGATTATGACCGGCGGTTCCGCCCAGTCGGCACGCATCCGCGGTTTCCCAAGGGGCAGGAATGACGGACGGTCTCGTTTCTCCGGGTCTCGTCATCTCGGCGCCCGCCTCCGGCTCGGGCAAGACCACCGTGACGCTCGGCCTTTTGCGCGCGTATGCCCGTGCGGGCGTTGCGGTGCAGCCCTTCAAATGCGGGCCGGACTACATCGATCCGGCGTTTCACCGCGCGGCCAGCGGGCGGGCCTCGGCCAACCTCGACAGCTGGGCTATGGCGCGCGACACGCTGGCGGCGCGGATCGCCGCGCCCGAGGCGGAGTTGGTTCTGGCCGAAGGGGCGATGGGCCTTTTTGACGGTGTCGCCGCGCCCGGCGCACATGGCACGGGCGCCAGCGCCGACATCGCCGCCCTGACGGGCTGGCCGGTGGTGCTGGTGCTCGACGTGTCGGGACAGGCGCAATCGGCGGCTCTGGTGGCGCGCGGGGTGGCCGGGTTCATGCCGGGCGTGGAGCTTGCGGGGGCGATCCTCAATCGGGTCGCCTCCCCCCGGCACGAGCGGCTCGTGCGGGACGGCATGGACCGTGCCGGCGTCACGGTATTCGGCGCGCTGCCGCGCCGGCCCGAGCTGAGCCTGCCCGAGCGGCACCTGGGCCTTGTGCAGGCCGAAGAGCAGGAAGGGCTCGCCGAGACACTCGACGCGCTTGCGGATCTGGTGGCCGAACACGTGGACCTCGATGCCGTGCGCAGCGCAGCCAAGGGGGGCATCGCTGGCGCTGAGGCGCCGCGCATCACACCCCCGGGTCAACGGATCGCGCTGGCAAGAGATGCCGCGTTCTCCTTTGTCTACCCGCATCTGACCGACGCTTGGCGGGCGGCGGGCGCGGAGATCCTGCCGTTCTCTCCCCTTGGCGATCAGGCGCCGGATCCGTCGGCGGATTGTGTCTGGATGCCGGGGGGCTACCCGGAGTTGCACGGCGGCACGCTGGCTGCGGCGGCAACGTTCCGCGCCGGGATGCGCGCCTTTGACGGACCCATCCACGGCGAGTGCGGCGGGTACATGGCGCTGGGACAGGCGCTGATCGACAAGGACGGCACCTCGCATCAGATGTGCGGCCTTCTCGGCCTTGTCACCTCTTACGCCAAGCGCAAGATGCACCTCGGCTACCGTGCCGCGACCCTCGAGGCGGCGATGCCCGGCTGGGCAAATGGCACGACGCTGCGCGGGCACGAGTTCCACTATTCGACCATTCTCGAGCAACCCGACGCCCCGCTCGCAGTGGTGCGCGACGCCACGGGCGCGGAAGTCCCCGAGACAGGCTCGGTCCGCGGCCAAGTCAGCGGCACCTTCTTTCACCTCATCGGCGGAGACGGCGCGTGAGCGGGTTCGTCAGCTTTGTCTCGTCGGGTCCGGGCGACCCGGAGCTTTTGACGCTCAAGGCGGCGGACCGGATCAAGGCGGCGGACGCCGTGCTTTACGACGACCTCAGCGCCGGGCCGATCCTCGAGCTCGCGCGGGCGGAGGCAGACCTCGTGGGCGTCGGCAAACGCGCCGGCAGGCCATCGCCCCGGCAGGACCATGTGAGTCGGCTGCTTGTCGACTACGCGCGTACCGGGCAGCACATCGTCCGGCTCAAGTCGGGCGATTCGGGCATCTTTGGCCGGCTCGAGGAAGAGATCGTCGCCCTGATGGAGGCGCAGATCCCCTTCGAGGTGATCCCCGGCGTGACATCTGCCTCGGCCGCGGCGGCAGCCCTGTCGATCCCTCTGACGCGCAGGCTGTCTGCGCGGCGGCTGCAGTTCGTGACCGGCCACGACGTGGCAGGCCATTTGCCGGAAGACCTCAACATGGCCGCGCTGGCCGATCCTCTGGCGACGACGGTGGTCTACATGGGCAAGCGCACGTTTCCCCGCTTTGCCGCGATGCTTGTGGATGCGGGCCTGCCGCCGGAAACGCCGGCCCTTTTGGCCGAGGCGGTGTCGACGCCGGACCAGACCTACGACATGAGCACCGTCGCAGAGCTCTCGCAGCGGCTGGAGGCAGAGGTCGGCACGGCACCTGCGCTGATCCTTTACGGCGCGCTGATGACCCCGCCCGACATCCCCGCATGATCCGGCTCAGCCTCATCGGTATCGGCTCCGGCAATCCCGAACACCTGACATTGCAGGCCGCGCGGGTGCTGGGCGAGGCCGATCTGGTACTGCTGCCGGAGAAGGGGCATGACAAGGCGCAGCTCGCGGACATCCGGCGGGAGATCCTCGCCGTGCATGCGGCGCAAGTTCCCGTGGCCCCCTTCACCATGCCCGAGCGCGATCCGGCCATCGCCGACTACGAGACCCGGGTGAACGCTTGGCACGACGCCATCGCCGACGTTTGGAAGGATGCCCTCTCCCCGCTCGACGGCACCGGTCACGCCGCGCTCCTCGTCTGGGGTGACCCGTCGCTTTACGATTCGACGCTGCGTATCGCCGCGCGCGTGGCGACGCGTCTCAAGCTCGAGATCGAGGTGATCCCCGGCATCACCTCCGTCCAGGCGCTCACCGCCTCTTTTGCCGAGCCGCTTAACACGCTCGGCGGCCCGGTCACGATCCTGCCCGCGCGCAGACTGCGCGATGGCGGCTGGCCGGAGGGCGCGGAAACACTTGTCGTCATGCTCGACGCCGGCACCAGTTTCGAAACGCTGCCCGTGGACACACAGGTTTGGTGGTCGGCCTATGCCGGTATGGCGCAGGAGGTCCGCATTGCAGGCCCGCTGGGCGAGGTGCTCGCGCAGATCCGGGAGGCGCGCAAAGCCGCCAGGGCGCGGCACGGCTGGGTGATGGACATCACGATGCTGCGCCGACCGCCAGCCGCATGAGGCGCTGGCAAAAACCGCGCAGGCGCCCCTTGACCCGCCCTCGCCAAATCAGTACCTCACGCGCCAGTGGCGGTATAGCTCAGTTGGTTAGAGCAGCGGAATCATAATCCGCGTGTCCGGGGTTCAAGTCCCTGTACCGCCACCATCTCCACCCTCAGTTTTGCGTCTACGCTTCTCTTTGTGCCCGTGAACCGCCCCTTGTTTGCCGGAGACCCAGAAGTAGGGATACTGGGTCATGGGAAAGACGAAGTACGGAACACGTTATCCAGACGAATTGCGCGCGCGAGCGGTGCGGATGGCCTTGGATCACGAGACAGAATACGCGAG
>NZ_JBRBVB010000008.1:0-154523 GCF_052825805.1 Pseudaestuariivita sp.
TCCTTGACCGAATATCCACGCTCCGTGACCTGCGCCACCGCGTCGATCTTGAACTCATCTGAGTAACGAATTTGCCCTGACATTTGCGTCGTCCTTTGCTTCCAAAATTACCAAGCAAAGCGTCTACAAATCTAGGGGCACTTCACAGCTCAGATCGCAATTTTTGGCACGCCTGTTCTCGCCCTTGCAGCCATCACTATCTTCATCCTGCGCGGCGTCTTTTCGGGAGTTCAAGAGGATAAGGCGAGCGAGGACACTGCGACGCTGGCTCATTTGGCTCAAAACAAACCAGACTAAGGGGTTACACCGTGGCAAAGGCCGTGTCGAGGTTGTCGATGATCTGGGCGACTTCGGCCTCGGAGATGACGAGCGGCGGGGACATGAGGATATTGTTCATGCCGAGGCGCGTGTTGGTGCCGGCTTCGTAGGCGGCTTTGTGCACGCGGGTCATCGTGTCCATGTCCATGGGTGTCTTGGCAGCGCGGTCCGAGACCAGCTCGATCCCGCACATCAGGCCGACGCCGCCCCGGACGTCGCCGATGAAGTCGTATTTCTCCTGTAGGCGCAAAGCGCCTTCGTAGAGCTGGGTGCCGCGCGGGCCGGCGTTGGATTTGGTGTCGAGGCGGAGCGTTTCGGCAAGGCACGTGACGACGGCAGCTGCGCCCACGGGGTGGGCGGAGTACGTATAGCCGGTGAAGATCGCGCCGTCGGCGTTTGACGTCTCGAAGACGTCTGCGATCTGGTCGGAGACGAGGCAGCCGCCGACCGGGAAGTAGGCTGACGTGATGCCCTTGGCGACGGTCATCATGTCGGGTTTCACGCCAAAGCGGCGCGAGCCGGTCCACGCGCCTGTGCGCCCGAAGCCGCAGATGACTTCGTCCGCGATAAAGAGGATGCCGTGGTCCGCGCAGAGATCGCGCAGGCGCGGCATCAGGCTCTCGTGCGGGACCAGCACGCCGCCCGCGCCGAGGATCGGTTCCATGATGAAGGCGGCGATGGTGTTTGCGCCCTGGAAGGCGATCTCGTCGGCCATGGCGGCGACGATGCGGTCGGCGAGGCGCTCGGGGTCGCTCTCGTCGAACGGGTTGCGGTAGGTGTAGGGCGCCGGCAAGTGGAAGCACCCGGGCAAGAGCGGCTCGTAATTGATGCGGAAGCGGTTGTTGCCGTTGACCGACGCGCCGCCCCAGTGGGTGCCGTGGTAGCCTTTCTTGAGGCTCAGGAACTTGGTCCGCCCAGGCTCTCCGCGCAGGCGGTGGTACTGGCGGGCGAGGCGGAGCGCAGTGTCGACGGCGTCGCTGCCGCCGGAGGTGAAAAAGACACGGGCCATGCCGTCCTCGGCAAAGAACTCGCGCACGGCAAAGGATGCCTCGATGGCCGCGTCGTTTGTCGAGCCGCCGAAGTTCGAGCAATAGGGCAGCTGGTGGACGCGGGTAGCGATCGTCTGTTTGAGCGCCTCGTTGGAGTAGCCGAGGTTAACGCACCAGAGCCCGCCTACCGCGTCGATCACGGAGTGGCCGTCAAGGTCGTGCAGATAGACGCCTTCGGCACCGGTGAAGATCGTCGGAGGATTCTCCTGCAGCGCGCCCGGATGACCCATTGGGTGCCAGAGGTGGCGGGCGTTGTTCTCGCGCAGGAAGTTGTCGTCTTTCATCGGGCATGCCTCCGGGCCGGTGTGTCGCGCGATGCTACGCCTTTGGGCGGTTCGTGCAAGGGTGGCTGGTGCGACTTGTGAGCAGGGTAAGAGTGGGGGCCCGCCCCCACACCCCCGGGATATTTATCGCCAGAAGAAGGACGCGGGTCAGGCGAGGATTGGGGCGCGGAGCCAGTTGTCTGCAAAGGTGACGCCGGAAACGCCGGTAAAGCGGGCGGTGCGGGCGAGGGCCGTTTCGAGTTTGGTCTGGCGGGCCTTGGTCCAGCGGACGGGCGGTTCAGGCCAGAGGGCGGTGACGTGGAGACTGTCCGTGTCGCGATTGGTCTTCATGTCGATGCGGCCGACGAGGCGGTCGCCTTCGAGGAGGGGGAAGACGTAATAGCCGTAGGTGCGTTTGGGGGCAGGGACGAAGATTTCGATCCGGTAGGAAAAGCCGAAGAGCCGTTCGGCGCGTTTGCGGTCTCGCAACGCTGGGTCGAACGGGCTGAGGACGCGCATGCGCTGGGTGACTTGCGGTGGGTCGCGGTCTGGCAGGTCTGGCACGCTGACGACGCGGCGGAGGCTGCCGTCATTGAGGGTGATGTCGGCCTCGCGGAGGGCGCCGGTGCGGAGGTTGTGCTGCACCCATGCCTTGGCCTCTTGCGGTGTGACGATGTCCCAGAAGGCGGCGATCTCGCCGGAGGTGGCGAAAGAGAGGCGCTCCAGTGCGAGCCAGTTGAGGCGGTCGATGGTCTCTTCGGGCGTCAGGTTTGGCGTGGACGCGGGGCCGGGCAGCACGCGTTCAGTCACATCGTAATGCTTGCGGAAGTTCGTGCGGTGGCAGATCGTGAGCTTGCCTGACCGCCAGAGGTACTCGAGCGCGGTCTTTTCCGGCTGCCAGTTCCACCAGCCTCCGCCCTTGGTTGCGGTGGTGCCGAGGTCGTCGGCGTTGCAAGCGCCGTGGGTTTCGGCAAAGGCGTAGACGCGGTCGAGGAGCGCCTTGTATTCGGGTCCGCGCCAGTCGTCCCATTTGGCGCTGATCCGGGCGGCATCGCGGGCGAACTTGAGCCGCCAGAGCGCGAAGAAGTCGACGGGGATCACAGCCGCGTCGTGGGTCCAGTGCTCGAAAAGGAGGCGCTCTTTCTCGATCACGCGCGGCAGGTGCCTTGGCCGGTAGGCCGGGCGCCGTGCAAAGAGGATCATGTCATGCGCGCGCTCGACGGTGCGCACGCTGTCGACCTGCACGAACCCCAGTCGGTGGATCAGCGCGTGCAGGCTCGCGGGGTCAGTGCCGCCGGTGGGTGCCTCGGCCAAGGCGTGCGCGTGCAGGAAATGCGCCCTTGCGGAGCGATTGTCGAGGATTGGGACACTCACCAGCGTTTGAGCGTGTCACCCACGTCGATCTTAGGTGTCAGCTCGACGATGCGCTCGACCTCGGCCTTAGGGTCGGCGACGCGGCGCGCGATGATCTCGGCGGCCTTGGTCCCGATCTCATCGCGGCAGCTGTCCATCGTGGCGAGCCGGCGCGGCAAGCCATCGAGCAGCTCGACGTCGTTGAACCCCGCCATGCCGATCTGGCCGGGGATGTCGATGCCTTGCTCGAGCATGTAGAGCAGCCCACCGGCCGCGATCATGTCGTTGGAATAGTAGAGAAAGTCGAGCTCGGGGTCGCGTTCGAGCAGGGTGCGGGTCATCTCCCGCCCCTTCTTGAGCGCGGAGCCGCCGGAGTAGAACTCCTGGTCGACCACCTCCACGCCCTCCTTGGCGAGCGCCTCGGTGAATCCCTCGAAGCGTTTGCGGGCGCGGTGGTCGAGCGGCATCTTGGTGCCAAGAAACCCGATCCGCTCGTAGCCCGCCTTTACGATGGCCTGCGCCATTTGCCGGCCCGCGCGGCGGTGCGAGATGCCGACGGCGCTGTCGACGGGCGTGCCGTCGGTGTCCATGATCTCGACCACCGGGATGCCGGCGGCGCGCAGCATCGCCTTGGACGCCTCGGTGTGCTCCAGCCCCGCGATGATCACGCCCGAGGGGCGCCATGAGAGCATCTCGTAGAGGACCTGTTCCTCTTTCTCGGGCATGTAGTCGGTGACGCCCACCACCGGCTGCAACTCGGTGCCTTCGAGCACGCGAGAGACGCCGGCGAGGACTTCGGGGAACACCATGTTGCGCAGGGAAGGGATGATCACCGCGACCAGGTTGACCCGGGACGAGGCGAGCGCGCCGGCGATCTTGTTCGGCACGTAGCCGAGGTCCTTGGCGGCGGTCAGCACGCGCTGGCGGGTGGCGGCGCTCACGTCACCCTTGTTGCGCAGGACGCGGCTGACGGTCATCTCGGACACGCCGGACGCCTCGGAGACATCGCGCAGCGTCAGGGGGCGGTTGTCGTTTGCGGTCAAGGCCTTGGCGCATCCTGAAAAAAAGCTGTCGCCGCACACTAGGCGCGGCGATGCAAAGGCGCAAGGCGTGGCCTCAGTCCGAACCCGAGTCCGATGGAGGCGCTGCATTCGGCGCGGTTTGCCGAGCCGGTTGCGGCGGGATAGGGTCGAACGCCCCGACGGAGACCTCGAGAAGCAGCCAACGGCGGTTCTCCTGCACCAACACCAGGTCGAAACTGATATGCTCCGGCTGCAACGGAAAGTACCCGGTCAACCGCATCTGTGTGTCGCGGCGCGCCGTCTGTACGCTCAGGATCTCGGGCTCGGTGACAAGGATCGGCAGCATGTCGATCCCGCGTTCCCGCACTGGAGCAAACAGTCCAGCAAGCCGGGTCGGATCGTTGCGGTCCGAAAAGTCGCGCGAGGAATAGTCGCGCAGCACCGTGTAGTTCCCCGTCCAGTTCCCATGATTGATCGCCGTCAGGATATCGCGGATCAGCGCCGTCGCGAAACTTCGGTCAACGCTGGACGGTTGCTGTGCCATCGCCGGCGCCGCGAACACCACGCCCAACGCGCATAGAAAAAGTGCCGCGCGAGCGCCGCGCGACACTTTTTCCAACAAACGTCCGGCTCTTACCATGCGTAGGTGACACCCAGTCGTGCACCGAACTGGTCGCGATCAAGTCCGTAGCTCACGCCCGCATCGAACTGGGTCGTCGGGCTCACCCGGACGCCCATGTTGAGCGCCATTGCGTTGCTGCCCTCGAAGTGACCGAGGCTGCCGGTAAAGGCAAAGGTGCTGTCGCCCGGCACGTACGGCGCGGACATGGCCATGGCCATCGCGATCCCCTCCTTGTTGTCGGCAATGCGGGAGCGGTTGCGGCTGATCTCGTTGGCGTTGGCGCGCGCGGCGGCGGTATTGGCCGCAACGCCCGTGCTGAGGTTTGCCAGCTCGGACGCCGTCATCCCGCTGCTGATGACCGCCAGGTTGCCTGTCCTGTCGGACGTCACCAGCCCCACCTCGCCGGATTGCGCGGCGGTGCTTTCAGCGGAGGCAATGCCGGACAGCGTGTAGGTGTTCGAAGATGTGCCGATGCTGACCTGGTTGTCGCGCGTCGCCTGCGCTCCGTTGCCAATCGCGACCGAGTTGTCACCCGATGCGACCGACAGGTTGCCAAAGCTCAGCGACGTTGCGCCACTCGCCACCGCGGCCTCGCCAACTGCCGTGGAGCGCACGCCCGATGCGGTCGCCAGGTGCCCGAAGGCTTGCGCGCGCTCGGCCGTCGCCATGGCTTGCCAGCCGATCGCTGTGGTGCCCGGTCCGGTTGCGATGGTTTCTCCGCCAATAGCCGTCGTGGACGGCCCGGTGGCGACAGAGGTGTCGCCCAGCGCAATGGCGTCGATGCCATTTGCGATGGCCTCGTTGCCGATCGCTGTAGCGAAGTCAGATTGAGCGTCCGCGTTTTCACCAATTGCGAGTGATCTCACGCCTTGCGCTGTGGCGAGGTGACCGAACGCCTGCGCCCGCTCGCCGGTTGCCTGCGACTGCCAGCCGATGGCAGTCGTGCCTGGGCCGGTCGCAACGGTCTCGCCACCGATGGCCGTCGTGGACGGACCGGTCGCTACCGACGTGTCGCCCAGCGCGATCGCATCGACACCGTTCGCAATAGCCTCATTGCCAATCGCCGTGGCATTGTCCGATTGAGCGTCTGCGTTTTCGCCAATTGCGAGTGATCTCACGCCTTGCGCTGTCGCTAGGTGACCGAACGCCTGCGCACGTTCAGCTGTCGCCTGAGACTGCCAACCGATGGCTGTGGTGCCTGGCCCTGTCGCAACTGCCTCACCACCAATCGCCGTCGTGGACGGACCGGTTGCTACCGATGTGTCGCCTAGCGCAATCGCATCGACACCGTTCGCAATAGCCTCATTGCCAATCGCCGTCGCATTGTCGGACTGCGCATCCGCGTTCTCACCAACCGCAAGCGACCGAACACCCTGCGCCGTCGCGAGGTGCCCGAACGCCTGCGCGCGTTCACCCGTGGCTTGCGACTGCCAACCAATTGCGGTGGTGCCGGGGCCGGTGGCAACAGTCTCGCCGCCGATGGCCGTGGTCGAGGGACCCGTCGCGACAGACGTGTCGCCCAACGCGAGAGCGTCGATACCATTTGCAATGGCCTCGTTACCGATAGCTGTCGATAAATCGGACTGCGCATCCGCATTTTCACCAACTGCGAGCGACCGCTCACCTTGCGCTGTCGCCAAATGCCCCAGCGCCTGCGCACGCTCAGCGGTTGCCTCGGAGCGCCACCCAATTGCGGTGGTGCCGGGCCCGGTTGCAATAGTCTCACCGCCGACAGCGGTCGTGGACGGACCCGTCGCAACAGAGGTGTCACCAAGCGCGATTGCGTCAATTCCGTTCGCAATGGCTTCGTTACCGATCGCCGTTGCGTTGTCCGACTGAGCGTCGGCGTTCTCGCCGACAGCCAACGACCTTACGCCTTGGGCCGTCGCCAGGTGACCAAGCGCTTGCGCGCGCTCACCTGTCGCTTGCGACTGCCAGCCAATTGCCGTTGTACCCGGCCCGGTCGCAACGGTCTCACCGCCAATTGCCGTTGTAGACGGACCCGTTGCCGTTGCCACCGCGCCGACCGCGACGCCGTCCGTGGCGGTGGCGTCGGTGCTGGCCCCGTCACCCACTGCAACTGAGAAATCGCCATCGGCAGTTGTGTTCACGCCGCATTCAGTGGAGTTCGTTCCCGCGCCGGTGTTGCAAGGCGCCGTTGCGTCGGCGAAGGCAAGCCCCGCGCTCATGGTCAGCGTGATCAACGATGTCGTTGCCAGCAATGCGCGTGATTGTCCAAAGTCGAAAGCTCTCATTGATCGTCATTCCCCTGTTGAATGGACGTTCCGCGATCTTTCGGCTTCTTGAGACAAAGCCTCGCACGCGCCCTGGTGCAGGAACGCAGGCGAATTTCAAAAGTTTCGAATTTACTCGCAGAGCTTTACAAAGTGTTCAATTCCGGCGGCTTCCATGACAGGTCCACAAACCGCAAAGAGCCTTTGCAAATTGCGAGGTGACAGTCGAACGCGCGACGGCTAGGACACACCCGTCGGCCCCGTGGCTCAACTGGATAGAGCAGCCCCCTCCTAAGGGGCAGGTTGCAGGTTCGAATCCTGCCGGGGTCGCCATGGGTTTTCGGCGACGCCAGAGAACATTGCTAGCGCACGTCAATACGCCGGACAAAAGGCTCGTGGATCTCCGTCGGCACCGCAAGGCGTGCTTTTATGATGCATTCGACGCTTCGACGGTTGAATCAAGCCCCGCAAAGCTCGTAGCCACATAGGACGCCCTCCTCTGCCATGCACGAGGGTCACGACTGCGCGGCGCCCGTGACGCCGCCTGCCGAGGAAATGAGATAGACCGATGCCAAATCCGCTCTACGACGGCCTGTTTGGAGTGCATGCAGGCAAGGATACGCCCTTTCTCAAGCTGCCAGATGGACGGGTCATCTCGCACGACGCTTTTCTGACCATAGCGGCACAAATCGCGCATGCGCTGGCCGCGCACGGGCTCAAGGCCGGAGACCGGGTGGCAGTCCAGGTCGACAAGTCGCCCGAAGCGCTCGCCGTCTATGCAGCATGCGTGCAGTCGGGCCTGATCTTCATCCCGCTCAATACGGCCTATACCGTCGGTGAGCTGTCGTACTTTGTCGAGAACAGCGGCGCGGCGCTGATCGTCTGTGACCAAAGGAACGCCAGCGAGCTGACGACGCTTGCCGGCACGCTCGGCGCTGCGGTGATGACGCTGAACGCGGATGGCAGCGGCACGCTGATGGAGGCGTCCTCCGCCATGCCGCGCGCCTTCGACACCGTGCCGCGCAGCTCGGAGGACCTCGCAGCCTTCCTCTACACCTCGGGCACGACAGGCCGGTCCAAGGGCGCGATGCTGACGCAGGAGAACCTGCTGTCGAACGCGGTGACGCTGGCAGATCTGTGGCAGTTCACAGAGGCCGATGTGCTTTTGCACGCGCTGCCGATCTTTCACACGCATGGCCTCTTTGTTGCGACGAATGTGATGCTCGCTGCGGGCGGATCGATGATCCTTCTGCCGAAATTCGACCTTGATGCGATGATCGCGTGGCTGCCCGAGGCCACGTCGATGATGGGGGTGCCGACGTTCTACACGCGCCTTCTCGGTGACGCGCGGTTCACGCGGGATTTGACCGAGCACATGCGCCTTTTTATCTCAGGCTCTGCGCCGCTCCTTGCTGAAACGCATGTCCAGTTCGAGACGCGCACAGGGCACCGCATCCTCGAGCGGTACGGGATGACCGAGACCAACATGAACACGTCAAACCCCTACGACGGCGCGCGCATACCGGGAACGGTCGGGCTGCCGCTCCCGGGGGTAGAGGTCAAGGTCACGGACGCCAAGACGGGTGAGACGCTGGGCCCCGGAAACGTCGGCCAGATCGAGGTCCGCGGTCCCAACGTCTTCAAAGGCTACTGGCAGATGCCGGAAAAGACCGCCGCAGAGCTGCGCGAGGACGGGTTCTTTCTCACGGGTGATCTCGGTTTGGTCGACGCGGATGGCTATCTGCAGATCGTCGGGCGGGACAAGGACCTCATCATCTCGGGCGGGTACAACATCTACCCCAAGGAGATCGAGCTGGTGCTCGACGCGCAGCCGGGCGTGCTGGAAAGCGCCGTCATAGGTGTGCCGCATGCCGATTTCGGCGAGACGGTCCTGGGCCTGATCGTGCCTGCCGAAGGCGAGACGCCGGATCTTGCCAGGATCAAGGAGGCGACCGCCGCCGCCCTCGCCCGCTTCAAACACCCGCGTGCGCTGCTGCTCGTCGAAGAACTCCCGCGCAACACGATGGGTAAGGTGCAAAAGAACGTCCTGCGAGAGATGCACAAGGACGCTTTTGCCTCGACCTAGCGCCTTTCGGGTTTCGCGTTGGCAACCGTGCGCAGGTGGTCGATGAACACGCGCAGGCGCGCGGTCATGTACCCGCGCGAGGGGTAGACGACCCATGCCGCGCTGTCGAACTCCCCGGCACTGGCATCGTGCTGCGGGAAAAGGTCGATCAGGCTGCCGTTGGCAAGATCGTCCGACACTGTCCAATCGGCAAGGAGCGCCACCCCTATCCCGCCCTGCATCGCGCGGCGCAGGGCCAGCGCGTTCGAGATGGTCATGGCCGGGCGCGGCAACGTTTCGATCACCGGGCCGCCTGCACGCGGGCGCAGCCGCCAGATCTCGCGGAATCCAGGCAGGCTGAAGAGAAGGCCATCGTGCTTGTGCAGCTCCTCCGGGGTATGCGGGTGCCCGGCGCGCGCGAGGTAGTCTGGTGAGGCGACCACACGATAGCGCGTGTCAAAGAGCTTGGCCGCGACAAGCGCGCCTTCGATGCGCGGACCCAGCCGCAAGGCCACGTCGACGGAGCCGTCCGACAGGTCGACAATTCCGTCCGTCAGATGCAGCTCAAGCTGCACCTCCGGGTAGTCGGCACGAAATGCGGCGAGCCTTGGAATGAGCCACCGCTCTCCGAACGCAACGGAGGCCGTGACCCGGAGCACCCCGGACGGAACGCTGACCGCATCGCGGGCGACATCGGCGGCTTCTTCGAGCGCGTCGAGCGGTCCGCGGATCGCTTCGAGGTACAGCCGCCCGGCCTCGGTCAGAGAAAGCCGCCGCGTCGTGCGTTCGAAAAGGGTCAGACCCAGCGCGGCCTCGAGCTGCGCCACCTGCCGCGAGATGGAGGAGGGATCGACCCCCACCTCCCGCGCATGCGCCGCGAAGGAGCCTGCGCGCGCGACCCCGGCAAAGGTTCTGAGAAGCGCGATATCCATGATCGGTCTTTATCTATTCATGCGTGTTATGCACGACACTTTGCCCTACGGCCAGATTTATCGCGATCTAAGCCTGAATTAATTCTGGGACGTGTCGAGTCGCAATCAACGCCAAAGCAAAGGACATGCACATGACGACCTCCCCCGATCTCTCCCGCCAGACGGCCATCATCACTGGCGCGTCCCGCGGGATCGGCGCGGAAACCGCCCGCCATCTGGCACGCCTCGGCGCACATGTTTTCCTTGCGGCGCGCAGCGAGAGTGGCATCGCAGAAATTGCGCGCGAGATCGTGTCCGAGGGTGGCATAGCGACCGCCCTTGCAACCGACGTGGCACAATCAGACGACGTGTCGGCACTGGTCAGCGCCGCGATGGAGGCGACGGGACGGCTCGACATCCTTGTCAACAATGCCGGGCTGATCGACCCGATAACACGGATCGAGGACAGCGATCCCGCAGCTTGGGGCAGCGTCATCGATGTGAACGTCAAGGGCGTCTATCACGGCCTGCGTCACGCAATACCGGTGATGGCGAGCGCTGGTGGCGGGACGATCGTCAACATCTCGTCTGGCGCGGCAAACTCCGCGCTCGAAGGCTGGTCGCATTATTGCGCCTCGAAAGCCGCCGTCCTGCGCCTGACCGGTGTGGCGCATCGGGAGGCACACCATCGGGGCGTTCGGGTCATCGGCCTGTCGCCGGGCACCGTCGCGACCGCTATGCAGGAAGAGATCCGCGCCTCCGGCCTAAACCCCGTCAGCCAGCTGCCGTGGGAGGCGCATATCTCGGCAGACTGGGTCGCCAAGGCCATCGCGTTTCTCACGACGCCGGACGCCGATCCGTGGCTCGGGACGGACTTTTCGCTGAAGGTCGCGGAGGGGCGGAAGGCGATTGGGATGCCGCCGGACTAAGATTTTCGCTCATTCGGCAAAGCCGGCTCGTCCGCCCTTTCGGGCGGCCTCGCGAGATGGCCTCCGGCGGGGATATTTACAGCCAGAAGAAGCTTGATGGTGTGCGGTGAAAACAGGACGTGGTGGCTGGGAGCGCCTATTTGTGCACGAAGTGCAGCGTGTCGAAGGTTTGCCGCCAGGCCGCGACCTCGGCTGCGATTGGGTGGCCTTCGAGTCCCTCGACGATGAGGTGCGCCAGCTGCGCTGCATCGGATGCGGTCATCCCCCACCGGACGAGTTCGGGCGTGCCGATGCGCAGGCCGTTCATGTCACCTCTGACGGGGGCTGTTGGCAATCCGATCCCGCAGGCAAGAAAACCCGCCTTGCGCAGAAGCTTGGATGCGGCCTGGCCTCCGCCGAACTCACCGGCCAGCATGGCGAATTGATGCGAGGCGGTGAAGCCCTGCGCGCCTGAAAATACCGGCACGCCACGGATTGACAGCGCCTCTGCCAGCGCCTGTGACATGGCGATCATCTCAGCGGCATAGGCCGCGCCGAAATCCTGCCAATCGAGCATCGTCACCGCCAGCGCTGCCGTTTTGGACACGTCGAAATTGGCGGTCATGCCCGGAAAGGCAATCGTGTCGAGCCTGCGGGCGATGTCGGCGTCATTGGTGACGATCAAGCCGCCCGCGGGTCCGCCGAGGCTCTTGTAC
The DNA here is from genome assembly GCF_052825805.1 of Pseudaestuariivita sp. Lineage (NCBI taxonomy): Bacteria > Pseudomonadati > Pseudomonadota > Alphaproteobacteria > Rhodobacterales > Paracoccaceae > Pseudaestuariivita > Pseudaestuariivita sp. The sequence continues at coordinate 11,462 of NZ_JBRBVB010000008.1, forward strand.
GTGCTCATCGTCATGAGGTGCGCGCCTTCGGCCAGCGGGTTGGACCAGGCGCGTCCGGCGATGATCCCGCACTGGTGCGCGGCGTCGAAAAGGACCTGCGCCCCGACCTCGTCCGCGATGGCACGCACCTCGGCGACCGGGTGTTCAAAGAGGTTGAGGCTGCCGCCCACCGTGATCAGCCTGGGGCGCACTTCGCGCGCAAGGGCGCGCAGCGCGCCGAGGTCGACCGTGTACCCGTCGGCGTTCACCGGCGCCTCGACGCTGTGCAGACCGAAGAGCCCGGCACAGCCGGCGGCGTGGTGGGTCACGTGGCCGCCGATCGAGGCCGGCGGCACGATGATCGTATCGCCCGGCTGGCATGTCGCCATGAAGCCGTAAAGGTTGGCGAGCGCGCCGGATGGCACCCGTACCTCGGCATACCGCGCGTCAAAGACCTCTGCGCAGAGCTGGACGGCGATGACTTCGATCTCTTCGATCGCCTCCAGCCCCATCTCGTACTTGTCGCCCGGATACCCGAGGGATGGCCGCGATCCCAGGCCAGCGGACAGGAGGGCCTCGGCGCGTGGATTCATCACATTGGTGGCCGGATTGAGGTTGAAGCACTCTTGCTCATGGATGGTGCGGTTCTGCTCGGCGAGACGCTCGATCCGGTCAAGCACATCCGTCGAGCTTTGGCGGGTCGTGGATTTGGCGATCGCCTGCACGCGGGTTTCACAGGCATCCGGCACCCAAGCGCGGTGAGCAAGCGTCATCTGGTATCCTCCGTTTCGCGCCAATCTGACGGGTATCGTGGGGCGAGGCAAAGTGGATTTGTTCTGTTTCGACGTATCGTATGCACGCCCCAGCCAAGGCTTGACCTCGGCACAGGCGGCAGGCAGCTATCCGCGGGTGAGAAGTAAGACACGGACCACCACATGACCGAGCAGGGCAAGGGGCTGTTGATCACGCTGGTGGGCGTGCTTTGCGTTGTGCCGGATGCGCTGTTCATCAAGTTGATCGAGGCGCCGGGGCTGACGGTCTCGTTCTGGCGCGGGATCACTTCGGGAGCCGGGCTGGTTCTGTCGGTGCTGATCCTGATGGGTCCGGGCGCCTTTGGCCGGGTGCTGCGCGCGGGGCCTCCGGCGTGGCTCTACATGGCGGCGGCGGGCGGGAGCGGCATCCTCTTTGTGCTGGCGGTCAAGTCGACGTCGGTGGCCAACGTCGTCTTTATCATCGCGGCGATGCCGATCTTTGCGGCCGTGTTCAGCCGGCTGTTCCTTGGCGAGCCGATCTCGCGGCGGATGCTATGGACAATGGCTGCCGTGGTGCCGGGGCTGGCGCTGATCGCCTACGGCTCGGGGGAGACCGAGGGCGCGCATTGGTCGGGGGATGTGCTGGCGCTGTGTGTCGCGGCGCTCTTTGCGGCTGGGTTGACGGCGGCGCGCCAGGCACGGGCAGTGTCGATGGTGCCGGGTGTTGCGGTGGCGTATCTCGCGAGCTCTGCCGCCTTGATCCCGTTTGTCGATCCCTGGGCGGTGCCGGACGATCAGTGGCGGTATGTGGCGCTGCACGGCGTCTTTATCACGGTCAGTGCGACGGGGCTGGCGCTGGGTCCGCGGTACATCACGTCGGCGGAGGTTGCGCTACTGATCCTGCTGGAATCTGTGCTGGCGCCCGTGCTGGTCTGGGCCGTCATCGGGGAGGCGCCGGGACGCTGGGCGATTGCAGGTGGCGCGGTGGTGATTGCGGCGCTCGCGGTGTCGAACCTTGCGGCGCTCAGAAATCGGCGGTCACGCCCGGCAGTTCGAGTGCCTTGACCAGATCACGCAGCTCCTGGCGGGCAGCGACGTTCGAGATGTTGAGCTGCTTGACGCCGATGTCCTTGAGATCGAGCAGCGTCAGGCCGCGCGGGAAGAGTTCGCGAAAGATGACCCGCTCGTGAAAGCCGGGCGCAGTGCGAAAGCCGATGCGCTTGGCGAGGGTGTCGACGGCCTTCTCCATCTTTTGCTTGTTCACCATGTTCTGCGCGCCGAGGCGGTTGCGCAGCACGATCCAGTCGATCGGCTCGAGGCCGGCCTGCGCGCGAAGCTGGCGCGCGTTCCAGACCATCTCGGCGTAGACCGACGGTCCCTCGACCTTGTCCGCGCTGCCGTCGGTGCGGGCGAGCAGGTCGAAATCCACGAAGCTGTCGTTGAGGGGCGTGACCAGCGTGTCCGCTAGCGAGTGGGCGACCTGGCTCAGCCGAGTGTGCGAGCCGGGGCAGTCGATCACGATGAAATCGCTGTCCTCCTCGAGCGCTGCCACGGCTGCAGACAGACGGTGATCGTAGATGTTCTCGCCCGGGCCCAGCGTGGCCGGGTCGATGTTCGGCAGATCGGTGTAGCGCGGCATCGGCAGAGACAGCTCGTGCTCGGCGCAGTAGGCTTGCCGGTTCTGGACATAGCGGCCAAAGGTTTTCTGCCGCAGATCGAGGTCGAGCGCGCCGACCTCGTGACCCATGCGCGCCAGCGCGGTCGCGACGTGCATCGACACGGTCGACTTGCCCGCACCGCCCTTTTCGTTTCCGACGACGATGATATGCGCCATGCGCTGCCTGCCCTTCCCCTAGCGCGGAAGATCCGCTGGAGCGCAGTATATGGTGGCGCGCCCTACCGGGAAAGAGGGCTTGCAGCGTTGAAGAGCCTTTGCGCGCGGGTGAGTCCCAAAACGCACAAGGCCGCCCGGGGGCGGCCTTGGGGGTCGTCGTGAAAGGCGGGGCTTTAGAAGCCGAGCCCTTCGTATTTCTTCTTGAACTTGGAGACGCGGCCGCCGGCGTCCATCAGGCGGGTGCCGCCACCGGTCCATGCCGGGTGCACGGTCGGGTCGACGTCGAGCGAGAGCGTGTCGCCTTCGCTGCCCCAGGTCGAGCGCATCTTGATGATCGTGCCGTCGGTCATCTTGACGTCGATGACGTGGTAGTCGGGATGGGTATCTTTTTTCATCGCTACCGCTCCTCTCAGGCGTTTTTCTTGGGCTTGTAGCCGGTGTCTTCGGCGATACGTGCCGATTTACCGCGGCGCGAGCGGAGGTAGTAGAGCTTGGCCCGGCGCACACGGCCGCGGCGCACCACCTCGATCGACTCGATGTTGGTCGAATAGAGCGGGAACACACGTTCCACACCTTCGCCAAAAGAAATCTTGCGGACGGTGAACGAGCCGGCGATGCCTTCGCCGTTCTTGCGGCTGATGCAGACACCTTCGTAGTTCTGCACCCGGCTGCGCGTGCCTTCGGTCACCTTGTAGCCGACGCGGATGGTGTCGCCGGCTTTGAAATCGGGGATGTCTTTCCCCAGCTCTTTCACCTGTTCGGCTTCGAGCGTTGCGATCAGGTCCATGGGACCACTCCTTTTTGTCGTCGCGGTTTGCCCGCGGAGATGTCTACCCAGCCCGCGCCAGGCAGCTGTTGTTTGCAATGCACCAGGGCGTGCCGACTCGCCGCCGGACCGCCTCGGATGCGCCCCTGTACGGCAGGCAGGCGCGTCGATCAAGGGGCGAGGCGCCCTTTAGTGCTTGATCAAAAGCCCCTGCCCGGTCGGCATTTCCATGATGTGGTGACCGCGTTCGGCGAGCCAGGCGTCCTCGGCCTTCTTCTGGCTCTGGTACCCGGTCCAGCCGTAGTCATCAAAAAGGATGATCCCGCCCGGCACCAGCCGGTCAAAGAGCACCTCGAGCGCGGCGATCTCGGCGGCGGAGGAATTCAGATCCATGTGCAAGAGCGCGATCTGGTCCGGGCATGCCTCCGCAAAGGTGTCGGGCACGATGCCCTTCACGATCCTAACGTTGGGATAGGGCAGAAAGCGCTCGACGCAGTGATCGTAGATCGTCTTGGTCTCGCGGTTCTGCGCCTCGTATACGGCGTTCGACCGTTTTTCAGAGTTATACGCTTCGGGGATGCCTTCGAACGTGTCGTAGAGGTACATGGTGCGGTCCACGTCCGCGAACCCGAGGAAGTGCGCCAGCACACCCATCGAGTACCCCTTCCACACGCCGCATTCCACGATGTCCCCTGCGGGCAGGCTGAGCGCGTGCTGTCCCGCCCATACCAGCGAGTGTAGCCGCCAGATCAGCGAACGCTCCTGCGCGTTTTCGGCGTTGGCGCGGACGGCTTCGGCAAAGGCGGGGTCCTGGCGAAAGCCCGCGGTGCGTTGCAGGCCGATCAGGTTGTCGGAAGCAAAGACCGGGCCGAACACCTGCTCGAAGAGCTTGAGCGCGTCGCGGAACTTCTGCTTTTGCGCTTCGTCTTTGAACGTGCCGTAAAACATCGCAAATGCCCGCGTGCTGGAAATGCAGCTACCATTCCCACGGGGGCCGCAAAAAGCAAGCTCGGAGGTTTGGTCTCCGGTAGGCTGCGCTACACCGCATACACACCGCCTGATTAAATCGCCCGCCTGACAGGCACTGTCAGGCCGCGCCACCCCTCGGGACGGCGCGTGAATTTCCGGTGCGGATGTAAAAGGCTAAACGCCGCCCTCTTTAGGCGCCCTTTACCTCGTTTGCGGCATGGGTTGCGCGGATCCAGTCCGTCGGGATCGACGCCTGGCCGCACGCCAGCGCCGCGGCCGCGCCGAGCAGGATCGACCGGCCCGCGCTGTCGCCGCCCGCGCGGATGTTGCGCTCGACGGCCTCGGCGTAGTCACCGGACCGCGTGAGGATGTGGAACACGAGCGGCACGCCCTGATGCAGGTGGCACGCGCGGCCTGTGGTCTCTCCATATGCGACCGAGTCTGCCTCCTCCGCGCCCAGCGCGGTCTCGAGATCACCCTGACCCGCGGCGGCTGACGCGAGCGCGTCTTTGAGCGACGTGCCGTCCAAAAGCGCCGAGAGCAAGCCCACCGCCACCGCCCCGTAGCGCTCCGCCGCTTCATGCACGTTGGTCACCCGGATCGCCTGCTGCGCCGTCGTCATAACCTCCGCCTGACCATGATGCGCAGCCAGCACGGCGGGCAAGGTGGCGAGTGCCGGCAGCTGGTCGTCGTCAACGCCCGAGGGATCGGTGACAGCGTGGTGCAGGTTGTCGAGCGTGCCGCGCGTCGGCCGGTCGATATACCCGACATAGGTTCCACCGGGCCCGAAATGCGCGGCATAGGCGTCCTGAAACGCGGTGACGTCGAACCCGCCCTTGGCCCGCACGACGCGTAGCGCGGTCAAGAGGACCTCACCATACTGCGTCTGCTGGCCGTCCGTGCCGGGCGCATGCACGGCCACGCCCGGCACGTCGGCGTAATGCGCGTGGTCGATCGGGACAAAGGCGGCGCTGCCGTGGGACTCTGCCACCTCGGCGATGCGCGCCGGATCGTAGAGCCAATGCAGCCCGCGCGCCGCGGCATCCGCCACCAGCGCGCCCAGCAACATGTCAGTCGCCTTGGGTGTCATCTGCATCGTAGGCCCTCCAAAGGTCCGGGCGCCGGGTGCGGGTCAGGCTTTCGGCCTCCGCCTTGCGCCATTTCGCGATCTCGCCGTGGTGTCCCGACATCAGCACATCCGGGATGGGACGGCCCTGCCAGGTGGCGGGTTTGGTGTAATGCGGATGCTCGAGGAGGCCGGCGGAAAAGCTCTCCTCCTCGGTGGAGGCGGCATTGCCGAGCACACCCGGCAAGAGCCGCACGACAGCGTCGATCAGCGCCATCGCGGGCAGCTCGCCACCGGTCAGCACGTAGTCACCCATCGAGACTTCCTCGATCCCGTGGTGGTCGAGCACACGCTGGTCGACCCCCTCGAAACGACCACAGAGGAGCGTGACCCCGGGGCCTTGCGATAGGCTCTGCGCCCTGGCTTGGGTGAAAGGCGCGCCTCGGGGGGAGAGGTAGAGCACCGGGCCATCGCTCTGCACGGCCTTGAGCGCGGCATCCACCACGTCCGCGCGCAGCACCATGCCGGCCCCGCCACCTGCAGGCGTGTCGTCGACGTTGCGGTGCCGGCCGATGCCGTGCTGGCGCAGGTCGTGGGGGACCAGCGCCCACTTCCCCTCGTCCAGCGCACGGCCTGTCAGCGAGGCGCCCAGCGCGCCGGGAAAGAGTTCAGGAAAGAGGGTGATGACGCGCGCCGTCCAGACACCCGCGCGCGGCGCGCTGGGGGCCATCAGGTCCTGCGGAACAAGGCTCGCGCGGATCGACTTGCGCCCGAACGAGCGCGGGGTGTCACTCATCCCCGTCGTCCGGGAAAAGACCTAGCGGCGGATCGACGATCACCCGCCGGGCCGAAAGGTCAACCGTTGGGACCGCCTCACGGGTGAAGGGAACGAGCACGGTCGCCTTGAGCCCTGGTCCGTGCACTTCAAGTAAGTCGTCGGCGCCGTTGGATTGCACCGACTTGATCCGCCCGATCCGCGCCCCGCCAGTGTCATGCACATCGAGGCCGATCAGATCGGCGTGATAAAATTCATCGTCCGGCAGGGACGGCAATGCCGCGCGGGGCGCGTAGAGGCGCACCCCCTTGAGCGCGTCCGCGTCTTCCTTGGTCAGGACACCGCCGAGGCGGACCGCAAAGCCGCCTTTGACCTGACGCACGATGCCAACGGTATAGCTGTGCTTGCCGTCTTCGGTGTGGAGCGGGCCGTAGGCGGCGACGTCCTCGGGGATGGCGGTAAAGCTCTTGAGCCGGACCTCGCCGCGCACGCCAAAGGCGCCGCTAAGCGCGGCGACGCAGACGTGGTCCTGAAGCGGGTCGATTGGCATGGGCAGCCGCGTTCGAAGTTGCGCAAAGGGTTGGGAGGCCCCGGGTCAGGCCCGGGGCGTCACGTGTTCGAGCGCGCGCCTTATTCGGCGGCGGCTTCCTCAGCGGGCGCTTCGGCGGCCTCTGCTGCCTTGGCGGCTTTCTCTTCGGCGCGGTCCTTGGCCTTTTGGCCGGGCTCGGCTTTCTTGGGGTTGTTGCGCTCTTTCTTCTCCATCGTGCCGGCGGCTTCGAGGAAGCGCTGGATGCGGTCGGTCGGCTGCGCGCCTTGGTCGAGCCAGTGCTGGACGCGCTCCATGTTCATCTTGACGCGGTCTTCGCTGTCCTTGGGCAGGAGCGGGTTGTAGGTGCCGAGCTTCTCGATGAAGCGGCCATCGCGCGGCATGCGGCTGTCGGCTGCGACGATGCGGTAGAAGGGGCGTTTTTTCGAGCCGCCGCGGGCGAGACGAATTTTCATGGCCATGGGTCTTGTTCTCCTGATGTCTGGCTTGCGTAAGGTGGGCAGGTGCCCACCCTACAGGTCTGTTAAGATTGATGTTTCTGGTGATGCTGAATGACTTCAGCGATGATGAAGTTCAGGAACTTCTTGGCAAATTCGGGGTCGAGGTCGGCCTCCTTTGCCAAATCTTCGAGCCGCGCGATCTGGTTCGCTTCACGCGCCGGATCGCTGGGTGGAAGGTCGTGTGACGCCTTGAGCTTGCCCACCGCCTGGGTGTGCTTGAACCGCTCGCCCAGGGTGTAGACGAGGATCGCATCGAGCCGGTCGATGGAGGCGCGGTGCTCCTTGAGCACCTCCGCGGCGCGCTGGGTCGTGTCGGTCATGTCAGCTCCTCGGGGGCGGGGTGGCGCCAGATGTGCAATGTGCCGTATTCGGGGTGTTCGAACGCGTCTTCTTCGACACAGCCCATGCGGCGCGCAAGCGCGACCGAGCGGGTGTTGGCCGGATCGACGCAGGAGATAAGGCGGGTCCAGCCAAGCGTCTCGTAGGCGTAGGCGCGGGCCGCGGTGGCGGCCTCGAACGCGATGCCCTTGCCCTCGGCGGCTTCGAAGACGGACCAGGCGAGTTCGGGTTCGGGCCAGTCGGCGGGATAGTAGAGGCCGGAGACGCCGAGCGGCGCGTCCGTATCCTTGTCCGCGATCATCCAGCGTCCGTAGTCGCGCAGCACCCAGTGACCGATCAGGTTTGCCAGCTGGCTCCAGGCGGTGTGCGCCGGGTAGGGTCCGCCGACGGTCTTGGACCGCTCGGAGGCGCGGAAGGCGGCGTAGGCGTCGAGGTCGCTCGCCTTTGGCGCACGCAGGCGCAGGCGGTCTGTCGTGACCTCGGGGACGGTGAAGGTAACGGTCATGCGGCTGTCCTCACCGGGTGGCGGTAGACGAGGCAGGGCAGGTCCGGTTTCGGCTGGGGCGCATACGGATCGACCGTCGCGCCGAGGCGTTCGGCGAGGGCGATCGAGCGCGTGTTGCGCGCGTCGATATAGCTGACCGCGGTGGACCATCCGAGGGTGCCGTAGGCGTGGTCGAGGGCGGCATTTGCAGCCTCGAACGTAAGCCCTTTGCCCTCGGCGTGGGCAAAGGCCATCCAGCCGATTTCCGTTTCTGGCCAGTCGTTTGGATACCACGGGCCGACAAGGCCGAGGGCGTCGTCCGTCCCTTTGCGGCAAAAGGCCCACATGCCGTAGCCCCTGAGATCCCAGTGCCCGACCTCGGCGGCGAAATGGCGCCAGGCCATGCCCGGCGTGTGCGGGCCGCCGACGTATTGCGCGCGGTCCGAGGTGAAGAACGCCACGGCGGCGTCGATGTCCTGCGGGCCGGGTTTGCGGAGCGTGAGGTTCTGGGTCTCAAGCATGGCGCACCCGCTCGGCAAACAGCCTTGGCTTGGCCATCATGCCAAGCACCATCGCGGCGAAAAACAAAAAGGCCGGCCAGCCGCCGAACCCCAGAACCGCCATCGCTGGGCCAGGACACAACCCCACCAGCGCCCAGCCGGTGCCAAAAAGAAGCGACCCGCCCATCAACCTGCGGTCAATCACCGGGTCTGCCGGCCCCGGAAGGGGTGATCCGAGCACCGCTCTGGTCCGTCGGCGCGCGACCGCCCAGGCGACCAGCATCGGCACGATCGCCCCGCCAAGCACGAATGCCAACGTAGGATCCCATTCCCCGGACAGATCCAGCCATCCTTGCACCTTGGTCGTGTTGGTCATGCCTGAAACCGTCAGGCCCGCGCCAAATAATCCACCACAGAAAAGTGCCACCACGCTGCGCATCAGATCACCCCAAGCCCGTGACGTGCCAAGGCCATGACCGCAAAACCGGCCCCGAGATAGCACAGCGTGGCCACGATCCCGCGCCACGACAGCCGGGAGATCCCGCAGACGCCATGGCCGGACGTGCAACCGTTGGCGAGCCGCGTGCCTATCCCCACGCAAAGCCCGGCAAGGATCAAAAGCACTGGATTGGTTGCGACGTGCGTCGGCGCGACTCCTATGGTGGCGGCCATAACCGCAGGCACCACGATCAGACCGGCGACAAAGGCCAGGCGAACACGCGCATCGTGCCGCGCGCTGCCGTCGATCAAACCGCCCAGCAAGCCGGACGCACCCATAATGCGACCGTTCAGCAGCAAAAATAGCGCAGCGGCGCTGCCGATCACCAGCCCGCCAAGCAGACCGAAAATCCACTCCGTCTGGATCATGCGGGCAATCCTCGCAGAAGACCGGCGCGCAGGTGCGCGCGGTGGGAGCCTCCGGCGGAGGTATTTGGGAACCAGAGAAGGACTGAGCGCGGCATGTCTGGCGTCACTTCTTCTTGCCGAAGCCGGAGAGGCCGGGGGGCAGGCCCATGCCGCCGCCGAGGCCGGGCATACCGGCGCCCATTTGCTTGGCCGCCTGTTCGAGCGCCTTGGGGTCCATGCCGTCCATGCCTGGGGGCATGGCGCCGCCTTTGCCCATCATGCCGCGCATGGCTTGTTTGAGCATGCCGCCTTTGCCCATCTTGCCCATCTTCTTCATCATGTCGGACATTTGCCGGTGCATTTTCAGGAGCTTGTTGAGGTCGCTCACCTCCATGCCGGCGCCGCGAGCGATGCGTTTCTTGCGGGATGCCTGGAGGATTTGCGGCGCGGCGCGCTCTTTCTTGGTCATCGACTGGATGAGGGCGATCTGCTGGCGGATGATGCGGTCGTCGAAGCCGGCTTCCTCGACCTGTTTGGCCATCTTGCCCATGCCGGGCATCATGGACATCATCCCCTCCATCCCGCCCATCTTGAGCATCTGCTCGAGCTGGGAGCGCAGGTCGTTCATGTTGAACTGACCCTTCTGGAAGCGGCGCATCATCTTTTCGGCCTGCTCGGCCTCGATGGTTTCCTGCGCCTTTTCGACGAGGGCGACGATGTCACCCATGCCGAGGATGCGGCCTGCGATGCGTTCGGGCTCGAAGGTTTCGAGCGCGTCCATCTTTTCGCCGGCGCCGACGAACTTGATCGGTTTGCCGGTGACAGCGCGCATCGAGAGGGCGGCACCGCCGCGGCCGTCGCCGTCCATCCGGGTGAGAACGACGCCGGAGATGCCGATCTTCCCGTCGAATTCCTCGGCGACCTCAACGGCGACCTGGCCCGTCAGGCCGTCAACGACAAGAAGTGTCTCGCGCGGCTGGACCGCGTCGCGGACGTCTTCGACCTCCTGCATGAGGGTCTGGTCGATCTGCAGACGGCCGGCGGTGTCGAGGAGGACCACGTCGTAGCCGCCGAGGCTTGCCTGGGTCTTGGCGCGCTTGGCGATTTGGACGGCCGACTCGCCTCTGACGATCGGCAGCGTGTCGACGCCGATCTGCATGCCGAGCACCGCGAGCTGGTCCATCGCCGCCGGACGGTAGATGTCGAGGGACGCCATCAGGACGCGTTTTCCCTCTTTCTCCGTCAAGCGCTTGGCCAGTTTGCCGGTGGTCGTCGTCTTGCCCGAGCCCTGCAGACCGACCATGAGGATCGGCGCGGGCGGGTTGTCGATCTTGAGCGCGCCAGGCTCACCGTCACCGGCGAGCACATGTTGCAACTCATCGTGCACAATTTTTACGACCTGTTGCCCTGGGGTCACCGATTTGGTCACCGCCTGGCCGGTTGCCTTGGCCTGGACGGCCTTGACGAAGTCGCGTGCAACCGGCAGCGACACGTCCGCCTCAAGCAGGGCGACGCGCACTTCGCGCAGGGCCGTCTTGACGTCATCCTCGCTCAGCGCGCCTTGCTTGGTCAGGCGATCGAAGACGCCGGAGAGGCGGTCGGACAGGTTCTCAAACATGGCGCGGGCGCCTTTTTCGTTGTTTCACATGGCCCTATATGGGCAGCCGGGGTCCAAACGACAAACGCACCAGTGGGCGCAACGCGCTGACTGGTGGCGATCCCGAATGGGCCGGGACCGGACGGATGCACCGACCGGGGATTGACGTGGCTGCTACCAAGGCGCGCCCTATGTGTCAATTGGCGGGGGCGCTTAGGGCAAGTGCCTTGGGAATAGGCGATAAATCGCGCAATGCAGCCGCAGAAAAAGTGAGAAAACGCATCGCACAGTGAAATACCCTGTGCTAGATACTGATTCTGTAGAGCGTGAAGGAGTTTTAACGTGAAACGCACTTTGACTGCAGCTGCGCTGATCGCAGCAGTTGGCGCAAGCTCCGCTTTCGCCGGCGGCAAAAACGAAGTCATCATCGAAGCGGATCCGTTCGTGCCTGCAGTGGTTGCTGCAGAATCGTCGATCTCGCCCGCAGTTCTCGCACTTGGCGCGATCCTCGTGGTCGCCGGCATTGCGGCTGCTTCCGGCACCGATTGATTTCGAATACACTCACTTTTGAGTTGAGTTTTGACGGGCGGCTGGGATGACCTGGCCGCCCGTCCTCGTTTCTGGGTGCCGCTTTTGAGAGGCTGGCCTCCATTCTCCCGTCAGATTTATTTCGTGCCGCGGTGCCGTTGGCCATGATGTCGCCACGGTTTCGTGTCTTGCGACGTAGTGCGCGAGCGCGGTAAGTCTGTGGCATGTGTGCAGATGTGCACAGCGCTGAGAGGACATGCCAATGGACAGCTGGGATGAGATCCGCACGGCCTACCACGTCGCGCGCATGGGCACGGTGTCTGGCGCGGCAGACGCGTTGGGGGTGCACCACGCCACGGTGATCCGCCACATCGACGCGCTCGAGCAGCGGCTCGGAGCCAAGCTCTTTCAGCGGCACGCGCGGGGCTACACCTCGACCGAGGCCGGAGACGATCTGCTGCGCGTGGCACAGGCGACGGACGATCAGCTGAGCCAGCTGGTCAACCGGATCAAGGGACGCGGCGCGGACGTGGCCGGCGAGCTGGTCGTCACCTCGGTTGAGAGCATGGCGCCGCAGCTGGTGCCGGTGCTGGGCGCGTTTCAGGACGCGCACCCGGACGTGACGCTCAAGTACCTGACGGGCTCGCGCCTCTTTCGGCTGGAATACGGTGAAGCGCATGTGGCGATCCGTGCCGGCAACCCGCCGGATCAGCCGGACAACGTGGTCCAGCCGTTCTTTCAGATCGCCTTTTCGCTCTATGCGACGCGGGCCTATGCGGACAAGCACGGGCTGCCCAAGAGTTATGCGGACCTCAAGGAGCACGTGTTCGTCTCCTTTGACGATCCAGGCTTTCGTGCGCCCTTTTCGCGGTGGCTGAGGGCGCATGTGCCGGACGAGCGGATCACCTTTACCAGCGGCGACATGCGTGTTCTCGAGGCAGCGGTCGAGTCGGGGATCGGGATCGGGTTCTTCCCGATGTATGCCGCGTCGCGCCAGCCTGAGCTGATCCAGGTGCTCGAGCCGGAGGACAGCTGGACGGTGCCGACCTGGCTGGTGACTCACGTGGATTTGCACCGCACGGCCAAGGTGCAGGCGCTGCTCACGCATCTCAAGGCGCAGGCGCGCAACTGGAAGGACGCATGAGCGAGGCGCATCGCGGGCATCTGGCGATGCTCGCGTTCTCGCTGCTGATCGCCGGGTCGTTCTCACTGGGGCGGATCGTGGCGTATGACATCGCGCCGATTGCGCTTAACGCGTCGCGCTTTGCGATTGCAGCGGTGGTGGTGGCGAGCTTGGGAGTGCTGACCGGCACGATGACGCGGGCGGACTTTGTCGCGCCCTGGCGGTTCGTGCTCTTGGGCGGGCTCTTTTCGAGCTACTTCGTGCTGATGTTCGAGGCGCTGAAATATGCCGAGCCGGTGAACACGGCGGTTGTCTTTACCCTGACACCGGTGATGGCGGCGGGGTTTGGCTGGCTGCTGCTGCGCCAGCGCACGACGCCGCTGATGGCGCTCGCTCTGGCGATCGGCGCAGCGGGTGCGATCTGGGTGGTCTTTCGCGGAGACCTAGGCGCGCTGATGCGGTTCGACATCGGGCGCGGTGAGTTGATCTTTTTCGTCGGAGCGGTGGCGCATGCGCTCTACATCCCGCTGGCGCGAATGCTGAACCGGGGTGCGTCGCCGTTTGGGTACACGCTGGGCGTGCTCTTGGCGGGGACGGCTGTGCAGGCGGTGCTGGGGGCGGAGGCCATCCTCGAGACCGACTGGCTGGCTTTGCCGCGCGTGGTCTGGGTGACGATCCTCTACACCTCGATCTTTGCGAGCGCCTCGACGTTTGTGCTGATCTACTACGCAACGCTGCGCCTGCCCGCGGCCAAGGTGATGGCCTACACGTATTTGACGCCGTCCTGGGTTTTGCTCTGGGAAATTGGCCTCGGCAATCCCGTCCCGCCGGTGGTTGTGCTGGGAGGTGTCGCGCTGACCGCGCTGTCGCTGGTGGTGCTGCTGCTGGCTCCAGATGGAGATATGCGACGGACTACTTAGAGTAGGAACAATTGACTTGTTTCCAAGAAGAACGAAAGTTCACGCGCCGTCCCGCGGGGTGGCGCATCGCGCCGCCCGTTTTGCCGGAGGCAAACCTTCGGTTTGACGGGGGCGGGTCGGCGCGGCCTGACGTGAACGTCAGGCGGGCGTTTTGATCTGAGCGAGTCATAATGAGGTCAATGACTCCTCCACCCTAGACGCCCCCGGCGTCACAATATGCCTGAGCAGCGCCATCGGATGCGCCCGCAAAGTCATGCGCATCGCCACAAAATCCTCCACCACCTGCTCCCCCAACGTCATCTCCGGGAGCAAGGCAGCGGGCTCATGGATCATCTCCCCACCGAGGTCACCTGAAAAGAGCGGCAAAGGCGCGTCAGACATCAAGGCTTTCGCCGCCCAAAGAGCCTCCCGCCGGTTGAGGCCAATGTCGGCAAACACATCCGCCTCCGCCAACCGGGTCAACACCGCCGGACCCACACCCGCACGGCGCCAGACATCCTCGACCTCGAGATACCCGTTGCCCCGCGCGGCAGTGATCCAGGCGATGTCCTCCTCCTTGAGCCCCTTGATCTGCCGAAACCCCAGCCGCAGGGCGAGACCGCCGCGGCCGTCCGGCTCCATCACGTTGTCCCAGTAGCTGTCATTGATGCTGATGGGGCGCACCTCCACCCCGTGCTCGCGCGCATCCCGCACGATCTGCGCCGGGGCGTAAAATCCCATCGGCTGCGAGTTGAGCAGCGCGCAGGCAAAGATGCCCGGGTGGTGACACTTGATCCACGCACTCGCGTAGACCAGCAGCGCAAAGGAGGCGGCGTGGCTCTCGGGAAACCCATACGAGCCGAACCCCTCGATCTGGCCAAAGCAGCGCGCAGCAAAGTCCTCGTCGTACCCGTTCTTCTTCATCCCCCGCATAAAGAGCGTGCGGAATTCCCCGACATGGCCGTGCTTCTTGAACGTCGCGAGCGCGCGCCTCAGCCGGTCCGCCTGCTCCGGCGTGAACCCCGCCCCGACGATGGCGATCTGCATCGCCTGCTCCTGAAAGAGCGGCACGCCCAGCGTCTTGCCCAGAACCTGGCCCAGCGCGTCCGAGGGAAACGACACCTCCTCCTCCCCGTTCCGACGCCGAATGTAGGGATGCACCATGTCCCCCTGGATCGGACCCGGCCGGATGATCGCCACCTCGATCACCAGATCGTAGAAATTGCGCGGCTTCATCCGGGGCAGGAAGTTCATCTGCGCCCGGCTCTCGATCTGGAAAACGCCGATCGTGTCCGCCTTGCACATCATGTCGTAGACCACCGGGTCCTCGGGTGGCAGCGTCGCCAACGTCCAGTCCTTCTGATGATGCATCTGCAAAAGATCGAACGCCTTGCGGATGCAGGTGAGCATGCCCAGCGCGAGCACGTCGACCTTGAGAATGCCGAGACTGTCGATGTCGTCCTTGTCCCAGCAGATGACCGTGCGGTCCTCCATCGTGGCGTTCTCGATCGGGACCAGCTCGTCGAGCCGCCCCTCGGTCATGATGAACCCGCCCACGTGTTGCGACAGGTGCCGGGGAAAGCCGTTGATCTCGAAGACCAACTCCAACGTCTGGCGCAGACGGCGGTCGGCGGGGTCGAGCCCGATCTCCCGCATGCGTGCGTCCTCAAGGCCGTTGGTGGAGAAGAACCCCCAAAGCTGCGACGACAGCGCCGAGATGGTGTCCTGCGTCAGCCCCATCGCCGCGCCCACCTCGCGGATCGCCCGCTTCCCCCGGTAGTGGATCACCGTCGCACAAAGCCCCGCGCGCTCCCGCCCGTAGCGCTGGTAGATGTGCTGGATCACCTCCTCGCGCCGCTCATGCTCGAAATCGACGTCGATGTCGGGCGGCTCGTCCCGCGCCTCGGAGACAAACCGCTCGAACACCATCGTCCCGATCTCCGGCGACACGGAGGTCACGCCAAGGCAGTAGCACACGACCGAGTTCGCCGCCGATCCGCGTCCCTGGCAGAGGATGTTCCGCGACCGGGCAAAATGCACCACGTCGCGCACGGTGAGGAAGTAAGGCTCGTACTTGAGCTTGGCGATCAGCGTCAGCTCGTGCTCGAGCAGCTTCTTCACCTTCTCCGGCGCACCGCCCGGGTAGCGCCAGTCGAGGCCCTTATGCGCCAGCCGCCGCAGCCGCGCCTCCGGCGTCTCGCCTTCACTCACCTCCGAAGGGTATTCGTACCGCAGACTGTCGAGCGAAAAGTCCAGCCGCGCCGCCAATTCCCCCGCCCGGTCCACCGCCCCGGCATGGGGTCCCAGCATCCGCCGCAGCTCCGCCTCCGACCGCAGGCGCTGCTCGGCATTGGCAAGCGCCGCCGCACCCAGGTCATCGACCCGGGTGCCCGTGCGGATCGCCGTCAGCACATCCGCCATGCGACGCCGCCTCCCGTGGTGCATCAAGGGCCGGGCGGAGGCGAGCGTGGGCACACCCATCCGCTCCGCAAGCGCCGCCAGCCGATCAAACCGCGCCACGTCCTGCCCGTCATAGACCGGCGCCAGCATCAGGTGCACATTGCCCGCACAAGCACGCACCACCCGCTCCGCCTGCCCGGCCCACGCCTTGCGCCCCGGCCCCGCCTCCGGCGGAGGGTGCAGGACCAGATGCAGCCCGCCCGCGAACTCCATCAGATCCGTCAGCCGTAGATGGCAGGAGCCCTTCTCCGCCCTCAGCCGTCCCCGCGAAAGGAGCCGGCACAAATGCGCCCACCCCTGCCGATCCACCGGCAGGACCGTCATCTCCGGCCCGTCCTCGAACGTCAGCCGCGCTGCCGGGATCAGCCGCGGCACATTTCCCACCGGCGCCCTTGGCGGCTCCGGCACATGCGCCGGCTTCGGCGGCCCGATCAGCCCGTGCTCGGCATCGAACGCCTGCCGCTCCCGCACAAGCCGCCCGATCTCCCGCGCCCGCGTATGCGCCCGCACGATCCCGGCGACCGAGTTCTCATCGGCAATCGCAATCGCAGAAAGCCCGATCAGCGCCGCACGGTCCATGTACTCCTCCGGGTGCGAGGCCCCGGTGAGAAAGGAAAAGTTCGACGTGATCGACAACTCGGCAAACATGGAGACTCAGTATGTTCTATCTTTGTTCTCTTTTGGAGTCCCATTCTGCCGCACCCACAAAGCGCCAAGTCCCAGCTTCTTCTGGCTAAAAATATCCCGGGGGAGGCGACACAAATCTTCGCAAGAAGATTTTGTGTCGGCGGGGGCAGAGCCCCAATCAACCCTCAAACAACAGCGCAGGTGACGCAGACCCAAGAACCGGCTAACGCTATAGCATAGGACATCCGAAAGCTCCCCATGCGCGACCACGACCTGACGACTGGCCCGATCCCGGGCCACTTCCGCACCCTTGCGATCCCGGCGGCGATGGGGATGCTCTTCTCGACGCTCTATAATGTGGTCGACGTCTACTTTGCCGGGCAACTCTCGACCGAGGCGCAGGCGGGGCTCGCGATCGGGTTCCAGGCGTTCTTCATCATGATGGCTGTTGGCTTTGGCACAGGTGCCGCCATGAGCGCGCTCGTCGGCAACGCCCGCGGCAAGAAAGACGACCGCCTCGCACGCTGCATCGCCCTCCAGGGCATCTCGTTCGGGATTACCGCCACGTTGCTGCTGATCATCATCGGCTTCTTCGCAGGCCCGCAGCTCATCGCGCTGGTGTCCGAGCCGGGCGGCTACCGCGACGCGGCAAACGGCTACTACCTTTGGCTGCTCGCCGCCCTTCCAGGCTTCCTGATCGCCTACGCGGCCAACGGCATCCTTCAGGCCCACGGCGACAGCGTCACGCTGCAGCGCGCGCTGATGGTCGCCTTCGTCGCCAACATCGGTCTTAACCCACTCTTTATCTACGGCATTCCCGGTGTCGTCCCCGGCCTCGGGTTCAACGGAATCGCGCTCGCGACCGTGGTCTCGCAGACCGGGGTGATGCTCTACGTCCTGCGCAACGTCATGGCCCTCAGGATCATGGAGCGCGCGCGCTGGTCCGAGCTGATCCCCAGCCCTGGCGCCTTTAGAGACATCGGGATGCAGATGCTCCCGACCGCCTCGGCGCTGATCGTCATGTTCATCTCAGGCTTCGTCGTGCAATTCGCCCTCAAAGGGTTCGGAGAACACGCCATCGCCGCCTACGGCATCGCTCTGAGGATCGAGCAGATCCTGCTCCTCCCCGTGCTTGGCATGACCGGCGCGCTCCTGCCCATCGCGGCACAGAACTTTGGCGCAGACGATCATGCCCGCGTGCGCGAGGCGCTCTGGTTCTGCTGGAAGCTCGGCCTTGTGATGACCGTCGGCGCGGCTCCGATCCTGTGGTTCGGGGGTGGTCTCGCCATGTCGATCTTTACCGACGACCCGGACGTGATCGCGGTCGGCGTCAGCTACCTGCGCGTCGACAGCTTCCTCTTCATCCTCTACATGATGCTCTTCGCCATCAACTCCTTCCTGCAGGCGCTCAAGCGCCCGGTCTGGACGCTCTGGATCTCGATCTACCGACAGGGGTTCGGCGTCGCCTTCTTCGTCTGGCTGCTCGTCGGAGTTGCGGGCATGGACGTCTGGGGCGTCTGGCTCGGCATCGGGATCGCCGTCAGCACCGGCTGGGTGCTTGCATTGATCATCGCGGCACGCGTGGCGCAGCGCGAGATCGGCGGCCTCAGGGCCTGACCCTCAGGTGCGCTCGGTGACCGACACGGTCTGCGTCACGAGGTCCATCCGCCCGAAGCTCGTCAGGAATGCCGCGTTCGACGCATCGGTGCCGACACCGATCACCGCCATTTCGCTCGCCCGCGCCATGCCGGTCGCGTCCACGAGGCGCCAGGCCCCGTCAAGGAACACCTCCGCAACCGCGTGGAAATCAGGCGGCGTCACGCCCGGCGCATAGACGCTGGCCAGCCGCGCAGGCACGGTCGAGGCCCGTGCGAGGGTCACAAGCACATGGGCGTAGTCGCGGCACACGCCCTGCCGCTGCACGAAGGTGTCGAGCGCTGTCGTCTGGGCGTTGCTCGAGCCCGGCACGTAGCTGAAGGCCCGCGCGATCCAGTCGCGCATCGCAGCGATCCGCGCACCGCCCTCAAGCTCACCGAACTCGGCCGCGACAAAGGACTGGAACTCGTCCGACGGGCAATAGCGCGACGGCATCAGGTAGCGCACTGCATCCCCCGGCAGGAGATGCGGCGGGGTCTGCGGCAACGCCTGCAGGTCGGCATCGGGGCGGTCGATCTCCACCTCCGCGTGGTAGGTCACCTGAAAAGCGTGCTCCGCCCGCATCCAGACCCGTGACCCGATCCCTTCGTCCGCCGGCACACGTGCCATGTGCGCGAGCTCAGAGGTTTCGAACACAACGCCTGACAGGGTCTGCGATGGCACATCCGCCACCTCGATCTGCAAAAGCAGGTCAGTTGGCGTCGGCAGGGCGTAGTCAAGGGTCACGTCGATCACGAGGGTCATGGGGCAGAACCAGTTCAGAGAAGCGGGGCAATGGATCGCGTGAATTGCATCACGTGCACTCGTGAACAAGGCCGCAAAGGCACAAAGGTTCCACAACGCCCCCACAGGTCTTTGCCCTCTGACTGCGCTCTGCTGCACATCATCCGGTCTTCACCTCATTTTTGATATGTTATAACATCGGTACAGCCTGCCAGCGGATCACGCGATGCCCCTCTCGACCAACACCGGCACCACCAGCCTCAAGACGTCGCCCCGCCGCGGCGACAAGATGCGCAGCTTTGACGGCCTCCCGCCGGACTTGCGCCGCTGGGTCGCCTCCGCCGCGCTCCCCTGGCGCGCGGCCAGCGTCAAGGCCGCCTACGGCAAGGCCCTGCGACAGACCGGATGCCCGACCGCCGCGCTCCGCGCGCTCGACGCCCTGCAAGACCGACTGATCGCCAAGGACGCGGCCGCAGTCTGGGGCGCGAACCACCCGCACGCGAACATAAAGGCGCACACGAAAAAGCCGCCCCGGCATCCCGGAGCGACTTCGCAGCCTTGATCGTCAGATCAGACGAAAGACCCTAGTTCAGCGCCATATCCGTGACCATGTGCGTCCACGCACCCTCGGGGCGCGCGGTGATCACCGGGTCCGACCCGCCAGCCAGCAGCGAATCCACGGTGCGTTCGAAATCCGCCTCGACCAGCGCGCCGTTCGAGCCCGCCGTCAGCTTGGCAATCTCGCCCATCATGCGGATCTGATGCTCCTCGGTCTGTGCACCGGTCTCATCGTACTCCAACACGATCATCGCCGCGTCGCTCGGGTTCTCTTCGGCCCACTTCCACCCCTTCATCGAGGCGCGCACGAACCGGGCCATCTTGTCGACAAAAGCCGGGTCTTCGAGGTTGTCCTCGAGCACGTAGATCCCGTCCTCCAGGGTCGCAACGCCCTGCTCCTCATAGCGGAAGGTCACCAGCTCGTCCGGGCTCACACCCGCATCAATGACCTGCCAGTACTCGTTGTAGGTCATCGTCGAGATGCAGTCCGCCTGACGCTGGAGCAGCGGATCGACGTTGAACCCCTGCTTGAGCACGGTCACACCGTCCTCGCCCCCATCGGTGGAGATCCCCTCCTGGCTCATCCAACTGAGAAACGGGTACTCGTTGCCGAAGAACCAGACGCCGATCGTGCGGCCCTTAAAGTCCTGCGGACCGGTGATGCCCGTGTCCTTCCAGCAAGTCAGCATCAGGCCCGAGCTCTTGAACGGCTGGGCGATGTTGACCACCGGCAGACCCTTTTCGCGCGCCGCCAACGCCGACGGCATCCAGTTGAGCATCGCGTCCGCAGCGCCGCCCGCCAGCACTTGCGGCGGGGCGATGTCCGGGCCACCCGGCAGGATCGTCACGTCGAGGTCTTCCTCACCGTAATACCCGTTCTCGAGCGCCACGTAGTACCCAGCGAACTGCGCCTGCGTCACCCACTGCAACTGCAACGTCACCTCGTCCGCGGCCTGCGCCGCCGTGGCCGCCATCGCAAACGCAGCCCCTGTCAGAATGTGTTTCATCTTCTCTCTCTCCTGTTGTTGTCTCTTCAGCGTTGCGAAGGGTGCCAGAACGTCACCCGCCGTTCGATCAAAACCATCGCGCCGTACAATATCGAGCCCGCCAAAGCTGCGACGGCTATCTCGGCCCAGACCATATCGATGTTCAAGCGCCCCACCTCGGTGGAGATGCGGAATCCCATCCCTCGCGTCGGGGAGCCGAAATATTCAGCAACAATCGCCCCGATCAGCGCAAGCGTCGTCCCGATCTTGAGCCCGTTGAAGATAAACGGCATCGCCGCCGGCAAACGCAGCTTGAGCAGCGTCTCACCGTACGACGCCCCGTAGGTCCGCATCAGATCGCGCTGCATCGCGGTCGTGTCCTTGAGCCCGGCCACCGTGTTCACCAGCATCGGGAAGAATACCATGACCACGACGACAGCCGCCTTGGACTGCCAGTCGAACCCGAACCAGCCCACGAGGATCGGCGCGATCCCCACGATCGGCAGCGCTGCAACAAAGTTCCCGATCGGCAAGAGCCCCCGCTGCAGGAATGGCGAGCGGTCCATCGCAATCGCCACCACAAACGCCGCCACCGTGCCAATGGCAAACCCGGTAAAGGCCCCCTTGACCACCGTCTGCGTAAAGTCGAGCCACAGCGTCTCCGTCTCCGCCGCAAAGGTCGCCCCCACCTGGGACGGCGCCGGCAGGATGATCGGGGAAATGCCAAAGCCGCGCACGACACCTTCCCAAAGGACAAGCACCGCGACGCCAAAGAGCACCGGCACCAGCCATCCCAGCCGCGCCGCCCGCGCCAAACGCACATTCAGCGCCCAGAGCGCAATCCAGATCGCAACGGCCACCAGAACGATCATCGCGCCGCCCCCATGCGTCGCAGCGTCAGCTTCTCGATGACCCCAAAGAGGATCACGAGCCCGCCCGCCAGGATCGCCGCCGCAAAAAGCGCGCTCCAGATCATGATCGGATTGCCGAACTGGTCACCGATGAGGATACGCGCCCCAAGCCCCCGGATCGCCCCCGTCGGCAACTCACCGACAATGGTCCCCACCAGGGCCGCCGCAATCCCGATCTTGAGCGAGGCAAAGAGATACGGCACCGACGCCGGCAGGCGCAGCTTCCAGAACACGTCGCCGCCAGTCGCCCCATACGTCCGCATCAGGTCAAGCTGATCTCGCGACGGCGCCCTCAGTCCCTTCACCATGCCCACCAGGACCGGAAAGAAACACAAATACGCCGAGATAATCGCCTTCGGTACACCCCGCCCCTCGATCCCGGCAGAGGAACTCAGCACGATGATCATCGGCGCCAGCGCCACAATCGGGATCGTCTGCGAGATCACCGCCCACGGCATCACGCTAAGCTCCATCACGCGGGAATAGACGATACCCACCGCCAAAGCGATCCCGACAAACGTGCCCAGCGCAAACCCCCACAGCGTCGACTGCAACGTGATCCAGCCATGGAACACGAGGCTGCGCTTCGAGGTCACCCGCTTCTCGACCGTGCTGTCCCAAAGCTCGGCAAAGACCTGATGCGGCGCCGGCAAACGTGGCCGCTTCTGCGCCATCGTGTCAGCCACGACCTCGCCAAAGCTCAGCACCTCGCCCTGCCGCTCCGCCTGCGCCAGCGCCCAGCCGGAATTCATCCAGACCGCCGCCGCGTACCAGATCACCACCAGCGCCAGCAGAACGGTCACGACAGCGCCCACCGACCTCAGCAAAGCACCACCCCCGGCTTCTTCTGGCTAAAAATATCCCCGCCGGAGGCCCTCCCGCGAGGCCGCCCGGCAGGGCGGACGAGCGCCCCTACCGCGACCATTCAAGCCTCACTTCCCGCACCACCTCAGGCAGCTCGGGATCATGCCGCGACACCTCCACGAACCCCTCGCGCGCATAAAACTTCTGCGCCCGAAGGTTCGGCTCATGCGTCGTCAGCCAAAGCCAATCCCGCCCGTTCTTCACAGCTTCCATCAGCGCCTTGCCCGCGCCCTCACCCGTCCGCGCCGAATACAAAGCAACCAGCTGCGCCGTCTCTGGATTGAACGACGCATAGGCAAAGATCGGATCCCCAAGGACCCAGAACTCGCGCTTATCGAAGCCATCCCGGAAGAACCCCTCGATGGTCGCAGCATCATACACCCGCGGCATCCACTCCGTCGCGTCGATCCAGCCGTTCACAACCGCCGCACAGGCCGCCATGTCCTCCCGCTCCCCGCGCCGTGGAATGAGCCCGCCCCGGACCTGATCCGGGGCCACTGGTACAGCCTCACTCATCGACCGTCCCCGCGCGCAGACCCTCGCGCACACGTCGGGCGATCTCGATGAATTCGGGCGTCTCCCGCACGTCGAGGCCCCTATCCGGAGGAAACGGGCTCTCGATCACATCCGTGATCCGCCCCGGGCGCGGCGACATCACCACGATCTTGGTCGAAAGGAACACCGCCTCGTCGATCGAATGCGTGACAAAGGCAATTGTCTTCTCCGTCCGCCGCCACAGCGCCAAAAGCTGTTCGTTGAGGTGATCCCGCACAATCTCGTCAAGCGCCCCGAACGGCTCGTCCATCAGAAGGATGTCCGCATCAAACGCCAGAGCCCGCGCGATGGAGGCCCTTTGCTGCATGCCCCCCGAAAGCTGCCAGGGAAACTTCTTCTCGAACCCGGCGAGTTCCACAAGCTCGAGCACGCGCTGGGTCCGCTCCTGCTGCTCGGCCTTGGAAAAGCCCATGATCTCCAGCGGCAACGCGATGTTCTTCCCAATCGTCCGCCACGGATAGAGCCCCGCCGCCTGAAAGACATAGCCATAGGCCCGCGCCTTCCGCGCCTCGTCCGCGGTCATCCCATTGACGCTGAGCGTGCCCCCGGTCGGCTCCTCGAGCGCTGCGATGCACCTCAGAAACGTCGTCTTCCCACAGCCCGACGGCCCGATGAAGGAAACAAACTCCCCCTTCCCAATCTCCAGATCGACGTCCTTGAGTGCATGCACCGGCCCGTCATTGGTCTGGAAGGTGAGGGAGAGGTCAGAGGCGGAGATAACTGCCATCAGTGTCTCACTCCGATAGAGGCATTCCCCGTGCTCGCTCTTGTTTCAGGAAACCAGGCTTTGCCAACCTCGCCAGACATGCGCGCCGCCTTTAGAAAGAGGTTTGCCGTGCCCATGGCAAAGAAAATCATCTGCGTCTGCCATTGCGTGTTGCTCTGGTTTCCGATTTCCCGAAGGAAAACGCTTTGGGCGACCTCGAAGAAGACCTTCGACCAAAATTGCAGCGCTTCACAGTTTTCGAAATCCTCCTCAATTGTAAGCCCGCGCCCTGGCCAAAAGAACCCATCGTCGCGCAGATCCATCATGCGGCGGAACTCTAGAATGTCTTGTTCCGACGCTGTGAAACGCGGCCCGATCTTCAAAGCGAAATCAAGTAGATTGGCGAAGTGCCGGTTGCTCATCTGAACGTGGTCCTCGCGAAAATAGACAGGGCTGGCCACGATCTGAACTTAAACCCCCGTCGCCGGGATACCAGTCCGTTGTACCGGCTGCGGCGCGGTGAGCTCTTTCCACGACGACAAAGCCTTGTTTACCGGCGTATCCGGTTCCCGCTTCACGAACTTCCCGTGCCCTTCCCGCGTGCGGATCTCGCCGTCGTGGACCGCAACGTGGCCGCGGGTGAGGGTGAAGCGGGGCAGGCCGGTGACCTCCTTGCCTTCGAACACGTTGTAATCGATGGCCGATTGCTGCGAGGACGCGGTGATCGTCTTGGATTTCTCCGGGTCCCAGACCACCAGGTCCGCATCGGCGCCCACCAGAACCGCGCCCTTCTTGGGGTAGCAGTTGAGGATCTTGGCGATGTTGGTGGAGGTCACGGCCACGAACTCGTTCGGGGTCAGGCGCCCCGTACGCACGCCATGCGTCCAGAGCATCGGCATCCGATCCTCGAGCCCGCCTGTCCCGTTGGGGATCTTGGAGAAATCCCCCACCCCGTACCGCTTTTGCTCCGTTGTAAAGGCGCAGTGATCCGTCGCCACCACCGACAGAGAGCCCGACTGCAGACCCGCCCAAAGGCTGTCCTGGTGCTGCTTGTTGCGGAAGGGGGGCGACATCACGCGGCGCGCGGCATGGTCCCAGTCGGCGTGGAAATACTCGCTCTCATCCAGCGTCAGGTGCTGGATCAAGGGCTCACCCCAAACGCGCTTCCCTTGCATCTTGGCCCGGCGGATCGCCTCGTGCGCCTCCTCGCAGGAGGTGTGCACGACATAAAGCGGCACACCCGCCATGTCGGCGATCATGATCGCGCGGTTGGTCGCCTCGCCTTCAACCTGGGAGGGACGGGAGTAGGCATGCCCTTCGGGACCGTTGTTGCCTTCGGCGAGCAACTTGGCCGTCATCTCGGCCACCACATCGCCGTTCTCGGCATGCACCATGGCAATCGCGCCAAGCTCGGACAGGCGGTTGAACGAGGCAAAGAGCTCGTCGTCGTTCACCATCAGCGCGCCCTTGTAGGCGAGGAAGTGCTTGAACGTGTTGATCCCGCGATCCTTGACCACGGTCTCCATGTCGTTGAAGACCTGCTCCCCCCACCAGGTCACCGCCATGTGGAAGGAGTAGTCGCAATTCGCCCGCGTCGACTTGTTGTCCCAACGCTTGATCGCGTCGAGCAGGCTCTCACCCTGGTTCGGCAGGCAAAAATCCACGACCATCGTCGTCCCGCCTGCAAGCCCCGCCCGCGTGCCGCTTTCGAAGTCATCGGAGGAATAGGTCCCCATAAACGGCATCTCAAGATGCACATGCGGGTCGATCCCACCGGGCATGACATAGCAGCCCGTGGCATCCAGCTCGGTGTCGCCCTTGAGCCCCTGCCCGATCTCGATGATCACCCCGTCCTCGACAAGCACGTCCGCCTTGTAGGTCAGGTCCGCCGTGCACACGGTGCCGTTCTTGATGACTTTGGTGGTCATTCCTCAAACTCCAATTGTGTCCGCGGCGCAGACTTTAGCTGTTGATCGAGATTGGCGCGGTATTGCACGCATCCTCGCATGAATTGAGGCCAATCCGGCACCTCGTGCGCGACACTTGGCGTATCGGGCAAAAGCGCCCACATGTCTGGCCAATGCCAGCACAGATCGTGCCCGCTTGCATCGCGGTGCGCGCGAATGGCGCGACGCAACTTGCGCGCCTCCGCCTCGAGTGTTTCCCTGTCGAGCCGGGCCAGATCTGCGTCTACGTCCTCGTCCGTGGCCGCGAGGGACCGAGGGTGCGCGGGCTCACTCACCCCTCGACCCCCGCCGTTTCGACAACTGCGTGCATCAGAACGTCGGTGCCAGCGGTCGCCCATTCCTTGGAGATCTCTTCGGCCTCGTTGTGTGACAGGCCGTCGACGCAGGGGCACATGACCATGGCGGTGGGGTACATGTCGTTGATCCAGCAGGCGTCGTGGCCGGCGCCGGAGACGATGTCCATGTGCGAATACCCCAGCCGTTCGGCGGCCTCGCGGATGGCGCTGACGCAGCCTTCGTCAAAGGCGGGCGGGTCGAACTGGCCGACGATCTCGCAGGCAAACTCGACGCCGATCTCTTCGCAGAGCTTGGGTGCGCGTTCGTTGAACTCGTCGACCATGGCGTTGAGCTTATCGAGGAGGTGCGTGCGCATATCCACGGTGAAGACGACCTTGCCGGGAATGATGTTCCGGGAGTTGGGGTAGACGTCGATATGGCCGATGGCGCCGACGGCGTTCGGCTGGTTCTTCATCGCGATCTCGTGGACCAGCTCGGTGATGAGCGCGAGCCCGCGCCCGGCATTTTTGCGCATGTGCATGGGGGTGGAGCCGGTGTGGCTTTCCTTCCCGGTCACGGTGCATTCGATCCAACGCAGGCCTTGACCATGGGTGACAACCCCGATGTCTTTGCTCTCGGCCTCGAGGATCGGGCCCTGCTCGATGTGCAGCTCGAAGAAGGCGTGCATCTTGCGATCGCCCACCTTTTCGGGGCCTTTCCAACCGATCCGCTCCAGCTCGTCGCCAAATCGTTTGCCCTGCGCATCGACGCGGTCGTTGGCCCAGTCGAGGTCATGCTTGCCCGCAAAGACGCCCGAGGCGAGCATGGCGGGGGCGAAACGCGTCCCCTCCTCATTGGTCCAATTGGTGACCACGATGGGATGCTTGGTCTTAATCCCCAGATCGTTGAGCGTGCGGATGATCTCCAGCCCTCCGAGCACTCCGAGAACTCCATCGTACTTCCCACCCGTCGGCTGCGTGTCGAGGTGGGAGCCCACGTAGACCGGAAGCGCCTCCGGGTCCGTCCCCTCACGGCGGGCGAACATGTTGCCGATCTCGTCGACCCCCATGGTCATGCCCGCGTCCTCGCACCAATTCTGGAACAGGTGCCGGCCTTCGCTGTCCTCGTCCGTCAGCGTCTGGCGATTGTTCCCACCCGCGATACCCGGGCCGATCTTGGCCATTTCCATGAGACTGTCCCAGAGGCGGTCGCCGTTGACCTTCAGGTTCTCGCCGGGCGCTGCCATGACGTGGCTCCTTTTGCTGCGTCGGGTTGGTGCGTCTGTCATCGCCGACAGATTTTTGACCGTTTGGTAAACGATTGCGCGTGCCGGTTTATCTGTCAAGAATAGACCCACCGGCGCAGCCTGCGCCGAAAGCCAGGATTCGGGCAACCGCCCAAAAGAAAGGCACGCCCGTCAGTGTCCGAGATTGCCAAGAAACCAAGCCGCATCCAGGTCAAGAACCGGCGCAAGATCCTCGACGCGGCGCTCGAGGTCTTCTCGGCACACGGGTTTCGCGGCGCCACGCTTGACCAGATCGCCGAAGCGGCGGGACTGTCGAAGCCGAATATCCTTTATTATTTCAATGGGAAGGACGAGATCCACCGCACCTTGCTGAACGGTCTGTTGGACATCTGGCTCGCCCCGCTCAAGGAGATGGACCCGGACGGCGACCCGCTCGAGGCGCTGATGGGCTACATCCACCGCAAGCTCGAGATGAGCTGGGAGATGCCGCGCGAAAGCCGTCTTTTTGCGGGTGAAGTGCTGCAAGGCGCGCCGCGGATGCAGGCCGATCTGGAGGCCGGGCTCAAGCCGCTCTTTGACGACAAATGCGCGCTGATCCAGGCGTGGATCGACGCCGGCGCTTTAGCCCGAGTCGACCCGGCGCATCTCTTGATGTCGATCTGGTCGGTCACCCAGCACTACGCCGATTTCGACGCGCAGGTACGCGTGCTGGCGGGCGATGCCCCGCAGGCCGCCGCACGCGCACATGTGGACCGCATGTTCCGCGCGCTGCTCACGCCTTAACGCGAACTTCACCCCCTCTCCGCATCATGTTCGCATGAACATGCTGCAGCAGAATTTGAAGCGCCCGATCAATGGTGGGTTCACCCGGCAACTCTTTGGCGCCAAGGCCGCGCAGACGGGCGGGATCGTGCGCCGGTCAAAAAGGGCGGTGGAGCGGGAGATTGGCCTCGACCATCTCCTGCGTGAGGTCGAACGGCGCGGGTTCCACCTCGTGGAGTGTGGCGACCAGTACATCGTCATCTGCAATCCCGGCGAGATCCGCATTCTCTGCTAGGCCGCACAAAGCCCTTCCGAACTTTGTGCACCCCACATTTTACGCAGCAAAATGTGGGGCCTACTCCGCCGCCTGCGCGCCCGGGTTGTTGGGATGCGTGGTCCAGTTGGCGTAGTCAGGCTCCACCACCCGGCCCGTGCGCGGATCGGTCTCGCCCGGCGTCATCGCCTCCATCGTGATGCAGTCCTCGACCGGGCAGACGTTCACGCAGAGGTTGCACGCCACGCATTCGTCGTCCTTGACGGTGAACACCCGGTCGGCTGACATCGCAATCGCCTGGTGCGACGTGTCCTCGCAGGCCGCATAGCAGCGCCCGCACGAGATGCAGAGGTCCTGGTTGATCCGCGCCTTCGCGACATAATTGAGGTTGAGGTGCTGCCAGTCCGAGCAATTCGGCACCGCCCGTCCCACGATCTCGTCGACCGACGCAAAACCCTTTTCATCCATGTAGTCCGACAGGCCGGAGATCATCTCCTGCACGATCTTGAACCCGTAGGTCATCGCCGCCGTGCAGACCTGCACGTTGCCCGCGCCGAGCGCGAGGAACTCCGCTGCATCGCGCCAGGTCGTAACCCCGCCGATCCCGCTGATCGGCAAGCCCTGCAACTCTGGATCACGCGCAATCTCGGCCACCATGTTGAGCGCGATCGGCTTGACCGCGGGCCCGCAATAGCCGCCATGCGCGCCCTTGCCGTCGATGGTCGGCTCCGGCGCAAAGAGGTCGAGGTTGACCGACGTGATCGAGTTGATGGTGTTGATCAGCGACACCGCGTCCGCCCCGCCCGCATGCGCAGCAGCGGCCGGCTTGCGGATGTCCGTGATGTTGGGCGTGAGCTTGACGATGACCGGCATGCGCGTGTTGGCCTTGGCCCAGCGCGTGACCATCTCGATGTACTCCGGCACTTGGCCAACGGCGCTGCCCATGCCGCGTTCGCTCATCCCATGAGGACAGCCAAAGTTCAGCTCGACCCCGTCCGCGCCCGTGTCCTCGACCTTTTCGAGGATGAACTTCCAAGGGTCCTCCTCACAAGGCACCATGAGCGAGACAATCATGGCACGATCCGGGTAGTCCCGCTTGACCGCCTTGATCTCCTGGAGGTTCACCTCCAAAGGGCGATCCGTGATCAGCTCGATATTGTTCAGCCCCAAAAGCCGCCGATCCGCGCCCCAGATCGCGCCATAGCGCGGCCCGTTTACGTTCACGATATGCGGGTCGAGCCCCAGCGTCTTCCACACCACACCGCCCCAACCGGCCTCAAAGGCACGGCGGACGTTGTACTCCTTGTCTGTGGGCGGCGCGGAGGCGAGCCAAAAAGGGTTCGGGCTCTTGATGCCCAGAAAGTCGCTTGTCAGATCAGCCATCGCGCACGTCCTTCATCTTCCCAAATAAACTCCCCCCGGAGGGCCGGCTTCAGCCAGCGCCCAGGGTGGCATGTATGTCCTCGGCCGCATCCCGGCCTTCGGCCACAGCGGTCACCGTCAGGTCATCGCCGCCCGCTGCGCAGTCGCCTCCGGCCCAGACGCCGTCGAGTGAGGTCTTGCCCGCACCGCTCACAGCGATCTTGCGGCCATCGAGGTCCAGCCCGTCAAACTCCAAAGACTGCCCGATGGCGCGGAAGACCTGATCGGCAGCCAGCCGGAACGTCTCGCCCGTCTCCGAAAGATCATCCCCGACATAAGCGAACTCGATCTCGCGCACCGAGCCGTTGCCGTGCACGGCGACCGGCTGCGCATTGCAGATGATCCGCACGCCCTTGGAGGCAGCGAGATCCTGTTCGAAGACGCTCGCATTCATGCGCGCGCGGCTGCGGCGGTAGACCAATGTCACGTTCAAGGCGCCCAGCAACTTGGACTGCACCGCGGCATCCACCGCCGTCATGCCACCGCCGATGATGACCACGTCGCGGCCGACCGGAAGGTCGGACAAGTCGCCTTGACGCAGATCCGCGATGAAGTCGACCGCGTCCCGGACACCGTCCTTGTTGTCACCGGAGACGCCCAGAGCGTTCACACCGCCGAGGCCCAGCCCAAGAAAGACCGCGTCGAAATCGCCTCGCAAGCCATCGAGCGTGATGTCGCGGCCCAAAGCCTTCCCGGATTCCAAGGTGATCCCGCCGATCTGCATCAACCAGTCGACCTCCGCCTGCGCGAAGCCATCAACCGTCTTGTAGGCCGCGATGCCGTATTCGTTGAGCCCGCCAGCCTTTGGCTTGGCGTCGAACAAAACGACATCATGGCCCTTCATCGCGAGCCGGTGCGCGCAGGCCAAACCTGCCGGACCGGCCCCGACCACGGCGATCTTGCGCCCAGTCGAGGCCGCCCGGGAGAACGGGTGGGTGCCAGCCTCCATCCCTGACTGCATCAGAGTGTCGGTGGCGTATCTCTGCAACTGCCCGATCTTGACCGGCTTGCCCTCGGCGGCCTCGCGCACGCAGGCCTCCTCGCACAGCGTCTCGGTCGGGCAAACCCGGGCGCACATGCCGCCCAGGATGTTCTGGCTCAGGATCGTCTTGGCCGCCGCCTCGGGCGTGCCGGTCGCGATCTGGCGAATGAAAAGAGGGATGTCGATGTCCGTCGGGCACGCCGCAATGCAGGGCGCGTCGTGGCAGAAATAGCAGCGGTCTGCGGCCACCAGCGCCTCGTGACCGCTCAAGGGCGGATGCAGGTCGCCAAAGTTCGCATCGAGCTCCTCGGGCGCCAGCCGCCCGGCCACGATTCCTGCGCTCAGTTGGTTCGGCATCACGCCCTCCTGCCTCGCTTATCGACACAAGAACCGTGACTCAGGTCCAAAATTTTATCAACTGGTAAAATTATTCGCAGCCATCTTGCGAGACGCCGTTGCCTAAATCGCAGGCAGACCGCCATGCGTCTCGCGCAATGCGGCGTTGCAGCGACGGCCCTTTTCGCGCTTGCAGCATGCCCCTACCTTTGAGGAACATCGAAATTCACAAAGCCACTTAGGAGCTTGATCATGGCCTATGTTTCTTCCAATGCCGCGGATCGCTCGGGCAATGTCGTCGTCAACGCGCTCTCCGCGTTTGGCAACTGGCTGATCTCGATCTCGGAATCCTCCGAGAAGGCGCGCCGCATCGAAGCGCTCAGCAATATGTCCGACGCGGAACTCGCCGCCCGCGGACTCAAGCGTGAGGACATCGCACGGCACGTCTTCCGCGACCACTACTACGTGTAAGCGCATTGGCCTAAATCAAAGCCCCCGCCTGACGGGAACCGTCAGGCCGCGTCAAACCGTAGGTTTGCCTTCGGCAAAACGGGCGGCGCGTGACCAGACGTCTCGAATTTATCAGGTCAATGGTTGCTTAATTTAGACGTTCCGCTGGGTCCAGGCCGCCGCATGGCGTGCCGCCCAGCGTCCGGTCGCCAGACAGGCGGTGATCAGATACCCGCCCGTCGGCGCCTCCCAATCGAGCATCTCTCCGCAGGCGAACCAGCCCGGCTGATCCTTGAGCATCAGCCCCGGCGTCAGCGCGTCAAAGCGAAGTCCACCCGCCGTGGATATCGCCCCGTCGATGTCTGGAAAGCCGTCGTGCCGCACTGGCAGCGCCTTCAGCAGCGGCGCAAGGTCATCTGGCAAAGGCCGACCAAACTCGTAAAGCAAGGACCTTTTCACCGCAGGCAAGTTCAGCGTCTTACGCAGATGAGTCGAGAGGCTCGCCTTGCCCCGCTTGCGCGCAAGCCTTTGTCGGATCGCTCCTTCCGAGAGGTCCGGGAGCAGGTCCAGCGTCAGCGCCGCGCCCTCCCGCACCGCGCGTGAGACGGCGTAGACGCCGCCCCCTTCGAGACCCGATTGCGTGATGACGACCTCGCCTGTGTCCCGCACATCGCCTGCCTGTAGCGCCAGAGGCTTTACCGGGACGCCGACATGCTCGGCCATCTTGTCGGACCATCCGAGGCAAAGCCCCATATTCGCCGGCTGAAAAGGCGCGGCATCATCGGGGAACCTCTCCGTCCACGCCCCGTCCGAGCCAAGCCTCTTCCACGACGCGCCACCGAGCGCCAGCACGGTCACGGTGGGCTGCAGCCGCACCTGACCATCAGGCGTCTCGAACAGCGCCTCCCCCGGAAGGCCCATCCAACGCCAGCGCCGCTGGAGCCTAACACCGAGCGTATCGAGCCGCGCCAGCCAGGCGCGCAGGAGAGGCGACGCCTTCATCGCGCGGGGAAAGACGCGGCCCGACGAGCCTGTGAAAAGCGGCTGGTCCAGCTCCTCCGCCCAATGCATGACCTCGACCGGACCGAAGGCCTGCACCATCGGGCGCACCTCGGGATCGGGGTAGGCGGCGAGACAAGCCTCGAGCGACTCGTCCTTAGTGAGGTTCAAGCCCGACTTGCCGGCCATCAGGAATTTGCGCGCGGGTGAGGGCATCGCGTCGGCAACCGTGACTGCGAACCCCTCCCCGGCCAGCACCTCTGCCGCCATCAGGCCCGCCGGGCCGGCTCCGATCACAAGCGCAGATCTCTCCATCGCCCGGGTCTACGCGCCTGTGCCGCAGGCGTCCAGTTGGGTTGGCAACGCAGCGCGATCCGCCGATAACGGCGGCATTGCGAAGGAGAGCACATGACCGACGACCGCCCCTCCACCCACGACGCGCTCGAAGACCCGCGCAACGCCGGCATCCTCATCTACGTGAACGGCGACATCGTCCCGCGCGAGGAGGCCAAGGTGTCGGTCTACGACAGCGGCTTCATGCTGGGCGACGGCATGTGGGAGGGAATGCGGCTCTACGACGGGGTCTGGACCTTCTTTGACGAGCACATGGACCGGTTCTTTGGCGCCTGCAAAGCGGTGTCTTTGGATGTCGGCATGGATAGAGACGGGATCGCGGCCGCGCTGAAAGCGACGCAAGCAGCGAACGGGATGCACTCGAACGTGCACTGCCGTCTGATGCTCACACGTGGCGTGAAGGTCCGCCCCTTCCAGCATCCCGCGCTCAGCCAGTCAGGCCCGACGCTGGTCATCATCATGGAGCACTCGAAGCCTGTCGACAGGCTCCATAGCGCAGGCATTCGCCTTGCCACGGTCCCGCAGGTGCGGGGCCTGCCGATGAGCCAGGATGCCAAGTACAACAGCCACTCCAAGCTCAACTGCGTGATCGCCTGCCTGCAGGCCGAGCAGGCCGGCGCCGACGAAGCGCTGATGCTCGACCCGCATGGGTTCGTGAACACGACCAACGCCTGCAACTTCTTTGTCGTGCGCAAGGGGGAAGTTTGGACCTCCACCGGAGACTACTGCATGAACGGGGTGACCCGGCAAAAGGTCATCGACCTTTGCCGCGCGAACGGCATCCCGGTGTTCGAGCGCAACTTTTCGCTGGTCGACACTTATGATGCGGACGAGGCGTTTCTGACGGGGACCTTTGGCGCCCAGACACCGGTCGCGTCCATTGATGGGAAGCCGATCGGGGATGGGAGCCGTCCGGTTACGGCGCGCATTCAGGCGCTCTATAAAGCGCTGATTGCGGAAGATGTGGCGGAGCAGAAGCGGTGAATCAATGTCTCAAAGTCTCCCTCATAAATGACTTCTGTTCACGCGCCGACCCGCGGGGTGGCGCAATCGCGCCGCCCGTTTTACTGAAGGCAAACCTTCGGTTTGACGGGGGCGGGTCGGCGCGGCCTGACGGTTCCTGTCAGGCGGGCGCTTTGGTCTGAGCGAGATTAGATGGCTGACCATCTCTAAACCCCCATCAGCGCCTTCTTGTCAGCCTCGGTAAAGTGCAGCGCGCGTTGGGGGATCGGCACCTCGATGCCATTCGCCTTGAGCGCGTTCCAAATGAGGAAGAGCGCGTCCGACGTGAACTTGTTCTTGCCGTCGTCGATGCCCTCGACCCAGAACTCGACCGCGAACTCGATGCCGTTCTCCCCAAAAGCGCGCAGCTCGCAATCGGGCGGCATCGGCTCGGAGAGGACGGCGGGGTGCGTCGCAACGGCCGCCTCCACGATGTCCGGCACGCGGTTGATGTCGGTCTCGTAGCTGACCTTGAAATCCGCCTCGTAGCGGTTGGACGGTCCCTGGTCGGAATAGTTGGTGACCCGCGTCGTGATGAAATCCTCGTTCGGGACCACGATCCACTTGCCGTCGTAGGTCTCGAGGAACATCGCCCGCGCGGTGGTCTTGACGATGGTGCCGGCCTCACCGCCATCAAGCTCGACATAATCGCCCACCGTCGCCTGCCCTTCGAGCAGGAGGATCACGCCGGAGATAAAGTTAGACGCGATCTTTTGCAGACCAAAGCCAAGGCCCACGCCCACCGCACCGCCGAGCACGGCGAGGGAGGCGATGTTGACCTCCATGATGTTCATCAGAACGAGGAAGGCGACGCCAAAGATCGCGATCTCCGTCGCCTTGACCGCGAGCTGGCGCTGGGCAGGGCGCATCTCTTCATTCTTCTGGATCAGGCCGGCCGACTGGTCGTTGGACCAGCGCCCGAGCCAGAAGATCAGCCCGCCCACGACGACGAATTGCACCAGCCAAAGGAGGTCGAACGACATGTTGCCAAGCGGCACGATCGTGGTGCGCAATCGTTCGATCACCAGATCGAGGATACCCAGCGCGTAGAGCCCTGCCATCGGCACAAAGAAGAACCGCGCGATGAGGCGCAGGAAGCTGTCCTTGACCATGTCGCGGGCAAAGGCGCGGACGGCCAGGAAGAGGAACACGCGCTTGCCGAACGCGATCACGGCGCCCGATTCAAAGATCGACCGG
The DNA here is from genome assembly GCF_052825805.1 of Pseudaestuariivita sp. Lineage (NCBI taxonomy): Bacteria > Pseudomonadati > Pseudomonadota > Alphaproteobacteria > Rhodobacterales > Paracoccaceae > Pseudaestuariivita > Pseudaestuariivita sp. The sequence goes on from NZ_JBRBVB010000008.1 coordinate 46,279, forward strand.
ACGATCTGCTCCCCGATGGCCGTGAACACGAACGCCAGCAGCGGCAGCAAGAGCGGCAGGAAGCTGGCGATGAACCGGCGCAGCGCGGCAAAGATGCCCGTCTGCTCGGGCGCGGGCATCAGGAACCCATGGAGCGCCGGTTGCGCCTTCCGGTTGATCAGCCACGCCAAAAGGAAGGCGCCTGCAATCAACCCGAACTGCGACCAGGCGGCGGGGCTCAAAAGCCAGGTCTTGGCAATGTCCCAGAACTGGAGCGCATAGCCGACCGCCTGCTGGACGATCTCGGGTTGTGCGGCGAGGTCAAAGTCCATCTGCGTCGTTCCCTGGGCTGGCTGCTACATATGGTATCGAGCATGTCACAGACCGCAAGAAAGATTGACGCCAAGCCGCGCCGGATCATGTCGATTCATGTGGAAAACGCGTCAGACACGCCGACTTGCGCGCTCTGCGGGCGCCCGATCCCCAAGGGCGTGCCGCAGTCGCTGCATCACTTGATCCCCAAGCTGAAAGGCGGCAAGGGCGGGCCGACCGTGCTCCTGCACCACATCTGCCACAAGGAGATCCACGCCACGCTGACCGAGGCGGAGCTTGCGCGGGAGTTCAACACGCCCGAAGCGCTGCGCGGCCACCCGAGGCTTGCCAAGTTCGCCGCCTGGGTCGCGAAGCGTCCGCCGGACTTCATCTCGAAAACCAAAGGGGGCCGCCGCAAGCGGTAGATGGGTGCAAGCACCCATCCTACGGGGTGAGGCGCGGAAACGTAGGATGGGTGATTTCACCCATCCCCGTTTGGCAAAAGCGCCTTGATCCCGGCAACATGTGCGGCCGTCGCGCCAAGCGCGTCGGCGGCGAGCCGTTCGGCCTCGGCTACGGGATCATCGGCCAGAGCATCGAGCAACCCCCAGCCAAGCGCGGTTTCGGCGGTGACCTTTTGGCCTGCCATCAGGATCATCCTGGCCCGCGACGGGCCGGCAAGCGCAGAAAGGCGCGTAGGGTCAGAGGGCTGCGGCAGAAAGCCGAGCCGCATCACCGGATAAAAGAGCTTGGCACCCGGCACCGCAACGCGCAGATCGCAAGCCAGGATCATGCCCATCGCGCCGCCCGCGCAGGTTCCGTTCAGCGCGGCGATGGTCAGGGCGCGGGACTGCGCGACAGCGCCGGAGAGCTCCTCCCACAGGGGCGAGGTCGCAAGCCCGGCGCGTGCGGCCTCGAGGTCGGCGCCGGCGGAGAAGACTTTGCCAGCACCGGTCAGGATCAGCGCGCGCGCCTCTGCCGCAGACGTCACCGCCTCGATCAAGCCCTCGAGCATCGGCGCAGTGAGCGCGTTGGCCTTGTCCGGGCGATTCAGCGTGATCCGGCGCAGCGCGCCTGTGTCCGTGACGTCTATCATTCAAGACCGACGGCGGCACGGATGCCTTCGTCGCGGAGCGAGATTTCTTCGCCCAGCCACGCGTCGCCGCCAGGCCCCGCCATCCAAAGCAGCGCCTTGGCGGGCCAGTCGGCGGGGATGTGCGCGGACCAGTCGAGCTGGCTGACCGGGTTGATGCCGGAGGCCGCGATCTCGCGCTGCATCTGCGTGGCAACTGTGCCTGGGCTGAGGCCGATGGCACGGATGCCCTTGCCTCGATACTCCTTGTCGAGGGAGCGGGTCAGCATTGCCGCGCCGGCCTTGGACGCGCAGTAATGCGACCACGCCTCTACCGGGCCGTGGGCTGCGCCCGAGCTGATGGTCAGCACCGATCCACCGCCCCGCGCAATCATGCCGGGCACGGCGGCGCGCATGCCGTAAAAGACACCCTTGAGGTTGACGTCGATGATGTGACCCCAGGCATCCGGGTCGGCCTCTGCCAAATGGGCGATCGGCTCCATCATGCCGGCGTTGTTGATGAGCACGTCGACGCCGCCAAACGTCTCTTCGGTGGCGGCGATGGCGCGGGCGACCTCCTGATACCGGCTGACATCGCAGGGGATGGCGAGCGCCTGGTTCCCGATCTCTCCGGCCAAATCGGCAACCGCATCCGTCGAGCGGGCCACCAGTGCAACACGTGCACCGGCATTGGCAAACACCCGGGCTGCCTCGGCGCCGATCCCACGCGAGGCTCCGGTGATCACAACCGTTTTTCCGTCCATCGTCATAGCTGTCCTCCTGTCTCGGCACGCGCGGCGCACAAGGGCCTGCGCCCTGCCACCTCTGGAATCCCCTACTTGACCCCCGGGCGATCTGCCAACACCTTTGGCAGAACAGATCCCACAAAGGACACCCACATGACCTTCCCCACCCGGCGGTTCTGCGCCACGGCCCTTGCCACGCTCGCCTGCTCCACCCCCGCCTTTGCCGACCTGACGGCGGCGCAGGTCTGGAGCGAAAACCGGACCTACCTCGAAAGCTTCGGCTACGAGGTGAGCGCGACCGAAACTCAGGACGGAGACGTGCTGACGGTCAGCGATGTGACCATGCGCGTGCCGATCCCCGAAGCTGACGCGGACATGGTGATGACCCTGCCGCCGCTGATCTACACCACGAACGCGGACGGAACGGTGGGCATGACCTTTGCCTCGCCTGCCGCGATCGACCTCGGGATCGAAGTGGACGGCGAAACCGTGCAGGTCGGCATGGCGCTGACGCACGAGGCGTTCGACCTGCAAGTGTCCGGCACGCCCGATGCGCTGACCTCGACCTACGACGGGGACGCGCTGACCCTGGCGCTGACCGAAGTGCTGGTGTCGGGCATGAACGCGGTCCCGGGCATCTTCTCCTTCGAGATGACCGCCTCGCAGTTCGACGGCTCCACCGTCAACACGAAAGGCGACACGCAGTCCTACGAGCAGACGATCAACATGGGCGACGTCGCCTACGTGATCAAAGGCCAGGATCCCGAAAGCCCCGAACGTTTCGAGATGGAAGGCGGCGCGGCGAACGTGAATTTCGACGGCACGTTTACCTTGCCGCTCGAATTCGACGCCAGCGACCCGATGGCCTTCTTCAACGGCGATCTGGCGTTCGACGGGACCTACACCACCGGCGCCGGTGGCACGACGCTGGCGGCGGACATCGAGGGCACGCAGGTGACCGCGCAGTCTTCTTCGACCGGGACGCGCCTCCGCACGGCCATGCAGGACACGGTGATCACCTACGGATTCGAGACGAACGGGTACAACGTCGAGATGCAGACGACCGATTTCCCGCTGCCGATCGATGTGTCGCTGGAAACGCTCGGGCTGAACATGACCGCGCCTCTCGGCAAGAACGAGAGCGACACGCCGCAACCCGTCGGGCTCGGCATCACGCTGGCGAACTTCGTGATGAACGAAGAGCTGTGGTCGATCTTTGACCCCGCCCAGCAGCTGCCGCGCGACCCGGCCACCATCGACCTGCAGGTCGACGGGCTGGTGAACGTGCTTGTCGATCTCTTCGACGAAGAGCAGCTGATGGCGGTGGAGCGCGGCGAAGTTCTGCCGGCCGAAGTCCTGTCGCTCACCGTCAGCCGGATGGTGGTCGATGCCGTCGGCGCGCGCCTGACAGGGCTTGGCGAGGTGATGTTCGACAATACCGATCTCGACACCTACGAGGGCATCCCCAAGCCCGTCGGCGAGATCGAGCTGGAGCTGGCCGGCGCCAACGGTCTGATCGACCGGCTGATCTCGATGGGGATCGTCGGCCAGGACGAGGCGATGGGCGCGCGCATGATGATGTCGATGTTTGCCGTGCCCGCGGGCGAGGACGTGCTGGAAAGCGTGATCGAATTCAACGAGCAGGGGCAAATCCTGGCCAACGGTCAGCGCATCCGCTGATCGCAGCCACATCGTGAAAAGGGAACGCGCTCCAACCGGGGCGCGTTTTTCTGTCTGATATGTGCGATTTTGCAATTTTTTGGTGCGCTATTCTCGAATTTCGCACATGAGGCACGTTTGCTATCTCACGCGCAACGCACAGGACGATCCAGAGGAGACAGACCATGTCCAATCCCGCCACCGCCAAACTGCAAAGTCAGGCCCTGCACCACGTCACCATGATGGGTGCCGACCGCCAGACTTCCATCGATTTTTGGGAGGGCGTGCTCGGCATGCCGTTTGTCTTTGAACAGCCCAACCTCGACGATCCGAACGAGGGGCACCTCTATTTCGATCCCGGCGACGGGCGGCTCATCACGATCTTTACCAACGAGACGCGCAAACCCTCGGGCAAGGCAGCGCCGCAAGAGGCCGGGATGCTGCACCACATCGCGTTTTCCGTGAGCCAGTCGATGTACTCCCAGCTAAAAGCGCGGCTCGACGCGCGCGGCATCCGCCATTCGGGGGAAAAGGACCGCGGCTTCATGAACTCGATCTACTTTCGCGACCCGCTGGGGATGCTGATCGAGCTCGCCTCCTACCGGTTCGAGCCGCCCGCCGGCCACACCCACGCGGACGTTCTGATGGCTGCGCACCGCATCCGCGTCGCGGCAGGGGACCCGGCCATTGCCGATGTGCACCTCGCCCAAGCGATCGAGGATCTGTCGGCCCAGCGCGACACGCTCAGCCGGTAAAGGCCCCGCCCTTGCGGCACCGGGGGGTGCGGGCTAGGTCAGGCGCATGACAGACACGCTCGAAGGCTTGACCTCCGCCCTCCTCGCTGCCGCCAAATCCGCCGGTGCCGACACCGCCGATGCCGTCGCGCTCAAAGGCACGGCGCTCAGCATCGAAGTCCGCGCCGGCGCACTCGAACACGCCGAACGTGCCGAGGGTACGGACCTCGGCCTGCGCGTCTTTGTCGGACAGAAAAGCGCGGTTACCTCCACCTCGGACGCCCGGCCCGAGACCTTTGCCGAGATTGCCGAACGCGTAGTCGCCATGGCGCGCGAGGCGCCGGAAGATCCTTACGCCGGGCTTGCCCCGGCAGAGCTTTTGGCGACGGACACCGACGCCACGCCGCTCGACCTTTATGACCCCGGTCCAGAACCCTCCGCCGCTGCGCTGCAAGAGGACGCGCTGACTGCCGAGGCAGCCGCCCTCGACACAGGCCAGATCTCCCAGGTGCAAGCTGCCGCCGCTGGCTATTCGGCCCGGGACATCTGGCTGGCAACCTCCGCCGGGTTCTCCGCCGGATACCGGCGCAGCGGGCAAAGCATCTCGTGCACGGCCATCGCGGGCGAGGGTCTGGGTATGGAGCGCGACTACGACGGCGACAGCCGGACCTACGGCGCAGACTTGCGCTCAGCCTCCGAGATCGGCACTACCGCCGCCCACCGCGCCGCCGCGCGCCTCGGCGCGAAGAAACCGCCCACCGGCACCTATCCTGTCCTGTTCGACGAACGCATCTCCTCCTCGCTGATCGGCCACCTCGTTGCCGCCATCAACGGCAGCCAGATCGCCCGGGGCGCCTCGTGGCTCAGGGACGCGATGGGCGAACGGGTCCTGCCGGACGGGGTCGACCTGATCGAGGACCCGACCCGCCCGCGCGCCGCCGCCTCCCGCCCCTTCGACGGCGAAGGGCTCCCCTGCTCCAAACGCGCGCTTGTCGCGGACGGCATCCTGCAGGGCTGGACGCTCGACATGGCCACCGCGCGCAAACTCGGCCTCACCCCCACCGGCAACGCCGCACGCGGCACCGGCTCGGGACCCAGCCCGACCGCCTGGAACCTCGCGCTCACCCAAGGCAGCGCCAGCCGGGAGGACCTGATCCAGGGCATGGGCACCGGCCTGATCGTGACCTCCCTCATCGGCGCAACGATCAACCCCAACACGGGCGACTATTCGCGCGGCTGCTCGGGGCTCTGGGTCGAGAACGGCGTCATCAGCCACCCGGTCAACGAAGGCACCATCGCCGGCAACCTGCGCGATATGCTCGGCCGGATCGTTCCCGCCAACGACGCGCGGACGCACCTGTCGCGGGTGGTGCCCTCGCTCCTCGTGGACGGCATGGCCATCGCGGGTGACTGACCTCGACCTGCTCATCGACGCGGCGCGGCAGGCAGGCGAGATCGCCACACGCTTTACCGGGCCCGAGGCGCAGGTCTGGGACAAACCCGGCGGCGCGGGCCCGGTGACGGAGGCTGACCTCGCCGTCAACGCCTACCTCGCGCAGCACCTGCAGGACGCCCGCCCGGACTACGGCTGGCTCAGCGAGGAAAGCGACGACGGCCCCGCACGCCTCGCCAAATCCCGCGTGTTCGTCATCGACCCCATCGACGGCACGCGTGCCTTTGTCGAAGGCTCGCAGACCTGGGCGCACTCCCTCGCCGTGGTCGAAGACGGCGCGCCCGTTGCGGGCGTGGTCTACCTCCCCCTGCGCGGCAAGCTCTACGCCGCCGCCGCCGGCCAAGGCGCAACGCTCAACGGCACGCCTCTGACGGCCAGCACGTGCAGCACCCTCCCCGGCGCCGATGTCCTGATCACCAAACCGGCGATGAAACCCGCGCTCTGGCCCGCCGGAGTGCCGGACGTGACGCGGCACCACCGCCCCTCCCTCGCCTACCGCATGGCGTTGGTGGCCGAGGGCCGGTTCGACGCCATGCTGACCGTGCGCCCGACGTGGGAGTGGGACATTGCAGCCGGAGCGCTCCTCGCAGCCGAAGCCGGCGCGACCGTCACCGACGCAGCAGGCGCGCCGCTGCGGTTCAACTCTCCCGGCGCGCAGACGCGGGGCGTGCTCGCCGCCGCGCCTGCCCTTCACCCGTCCTTGCTGCCAAGTCTGCCACCCCAGACGACATAAGTTGCGGCCCAACGGCTAACTTGTGTTGAAAGGTGGCGCGACGGTTTCTATCCTGCCACCAACCAGAGGCGCGCACAGCGCCCGACAGGCAGACGGAGCAGACAGATGTTCGACGCAGTGGCGCTCGGCCGCCTCATCAAGAGCACGCGCGCGGCGCAGGGCCTGACGCAAGGCGATCTCGCCGCAGCAGCCCTTGGCTCGCCCGAGCGCAAGGGCGACATCTCCCGGCTCGAGAACGCCCGCACAGGCAATCCCCAGGAGCAGACCGTGCAGCGCGTGGCGGCGGCGCTGGCGCTTCCCCCGGCGGAGATCGACGCCACCCGTGTGGCCCCCGGCAACCGCCCCTCGCGGGTCGAGATCGACGCGCTTATCGCCGAACGTGACGCGCTGCAGGCCGAGCTTGAGCTGCGCCGCAGCCTCGTCGTCGCACTCGCCTACACCCGCGCGCGGGTGACGACCTCGGACTTCGACGCCGCGCTCGCCGCGCTCGATGCCGCCCTTTTGGCGCGCGGTGCCTCAGACGCCGCTCCCGCCGGCGGCTCGTTCGAGGAAGCCGCTGCCAGCGCACTTGCCACCAGCGCCGCGCAGCGCGACACCGGAGACGTGGACGGCGCCCGCATGACTCTCATCACCGCCCGCGACGCCGCCGAGGACGGGCTCGACGACCTGCTCACGGCGCTTGGCGATCTGGAAACCGAGGCGGGCGACCTCGACGCCGCCGCGGCCGCGCAAGTCCGCCGCGCGCGGCTCGACGTGGACGCCGAAGCGCCTTTGATCGAGCTTTTGCGCGACGAGATCGCCGAGGCCCGCGAGCAAGGCACGTCGCAGGGGCTGGCCCTCGCCGAAGCGCTCTGCCGCCAGACGCTGCCCCTCTGCCAAACCGCCGAAGACCACAGCGCGGTGCTGATCGACCACGGGCTGATCCTGCGCGCGCTCGGCCGTGTGCAGCAGGACGAGGCAATGTTGAGCCAAGCCGTCGCCGCACTCGAGGCCGCGATCGAGGATATCAGCGCCGAAGACACGCCCGACCTCTGGGCGGAGGTCCACGTCGCGCTTGGGCGCACCCTCCTGCGGCTCGGCGAGGCGAACGAGGACATTGCGATGCTGGGTCAGGCCGCCAACGCCTACCAGAGCGCGACGCGCGTCTGGACCCGGGATGCGGCTCCCGCGCCATGGGCACAGGTCCAGACCCACCTCGCCAACCTCTGCCGCCTCCAGACCGAGCTTTCCGGCAACCGGGCGATCCGCACCGAAGGACTGCGGCACAGCCTCGACGCCATCGCCGTGCTCGAAACGCTCGAGAACCCCGAAGCGCTGGCAGAGGCACAAACCGTCAGGGCGGCCCTCAGCGCGCTCTGACCACGGGGCGCCACGCGCGGCGCGCCCCTTGACCCCGCTGGCAGGACGGCTCAATCCTCGGAGGCAACCCCAGCCGGAAGGACACCCCATGACCCAGCGCCTGCACCTCGTCTTTGGCGGAGAGCTGTCGGACCCGACCAAGTCGCAGTTCAAGGACACCGACGACATCCACATCGTCGGCATCTTCCCGAACTACGAGACCGCCTATAACGCGTGGAAGGCAGAGGCGCAGCGCACGGTCGACAACGCGCACATGCGCTACTTCATCGCCCACCTGCACCGCCTGCGCGACGAGGAAGCGCCCGCCTCCCCGACCGAAGAGCTGGGCTGACGCGCCATGCGCCACCCGCTGGCCCTGACGGCGGACCTGGCGCTGCGCGGGCGCAAGGACCAGACCCGGCCGGACAGCTTTGCGCCCCGCCCCCCGGGCGAGGTGGTCTGGCTGCACATCGGCCTCACCGAAGTCCACGCCTTTGCCCGCCCCCTGATCCAGCGGCTCATGACCCTGCGTCCCGGCACCCACGTCGTGCTGACGCGCGCCTCAGAGGTCGCGCCCTGCGATCCGGCGGGCCTCGACATGGTTGACGCCGGCCAAGTGCCGGAGACCTCTAGGGAGGCCAAAGCCTTCCTCACGCATTTCGCGCCGGACATGGGGCTGTGGATGGGCGGTGATCTGGTCGCCGCGCCGCTGGCTGCCGCAGCCGAGCGCAGCGTGCCGCTGGCCCTCATCGCCGCCATGGAAAAGGGCGTGCCTGTGCCGGGCCTCCGCTGGCGCAGCTCCGTCTCCCGCGCGCTTCTGCGCTACTTTTCGGCGATCCATACCGAGACGGCGAACGCCGAGCGGCGGCTTGCGGCCTACGGCCTTGACCCCGGGCGGCTGCACCTCACCGGACCGATGCAGGTCGGCGACATGCCTCCAAACTGCGTCGAGAGTGACCTCGACGCCTTGCGCGAGACGCTTGGCAACCGGTTCCTCTGGGCGGGCGCACGGATCACCGCGAGCGAGATGGAGCTGGTGCTGAACGCCCACGCGCAGCTAGCACGGTTCACCCCGCGCACCCTGGCGATCCTGCACCCGGAGGATGCACGCGCCGCCGACGCCCTGACCGAAGCCGCAGCCGATCTGTCGCTGGGCGTTGCGGACTGGGATGCCGGCGATCCGATCACCGAGGCGACGGAACTCCTGATGACCCGCGACCCTGCCGAGCTGGGGCTTTGGCACCGGCTTGCGCCGATCTCCGTGATGGGCGGCTCCTTCGTGCCGGCGCTCGAGACCCCCTCCCCCTGGCCGGCAGCATCGCTTGGCTCCGCCATCCTCAGCGGGCCACACCTCACCGCGCATGCCGATGCGTTCAGTCGCCTGCGCATGGCCGGCGCTGCGCGGGTCGTGAGCAGCGCCGACGAGCTCTTCACCGCACTCTCGCAGCTCAGCGCTCCGGACAGCACCGCCGCCATGGCACACGCCGGCTGGCAGATCGCGACCACCGGCGCGGCGGCGACCGACCAAGTGGTCGCGATGATCCAGGACACGCTCGATGGCGGAGGCACGGGCTGATGCGCCCGCCGGCCTTTTGGACGCGCCCGCCGGAGCGCCCGGGTCTGGCCGCGCGCCTCCTCGCGCCGCTCGGCGCTCTGACGGCGAAGGCGACGGCGCGGCGCGTGGCACAGGCGCCGGCGTACGATGCCGCAGCGCCGGTGATTTGCGTGGGCAACCTCACCGCTGGCGGGGCCGGCAAGACACCCACTGTGATTGCGCTCATTCAGGAGTTGGCGGCACGCGGGAAGACGGCAGCCGTCCTGTCACGCGGGTACGGCGGCAAGCTGGAGGGACCGGTGCGGGTCGACCCTGCGGTGCACAGCGCTGCCGACGTCGGGGACGAGCCGCTTTTGATGCAAGCCTTTGCCGAGGTCTGGGTGTCGCGCGACCGTGCCGCCGGCGCGCGCGCGATGGAGGCTGCCGGCGCGCGGGATGTCATCCTGCTCGACGATGGGTTCCAGAACCCGGGGCTAGCCAAGGACCTGTCGATCATCGTGGCGGATGCCGAGACGGGGTTCGGCAACGGGCGGTGCCTGCCCGCCGGGCCTTTGCGAGAACCCGTCGCGGCGGGCATGGGGCGCGCCGATCTGGTGCTGAGCCTCGGTCTTCCGCCCGCGCAGGCACAGTTTCGGCAGACCTGGGCGGACCAGATCACGGTGCCCCACCTCACCGGTCATCTCGCACCGCTTGAGACTGGAATGCCCTGGTCAGGCGCGCGGGTACTCGCCTTTGCGGGGATTGGCCGACCGGAAAAGTTCTTTACCACGTTGCGCGCGCTTGGTGCTGAGGTGGTGGAGACGGTGCCGCTGAGCGATCACCAGCCCCTGTCGCCACGCCTGATGGCGCGTCTCAAGAGCGACGCACAGCGGCTGGGCGCGCAGCTGGTGACTACTGAAAAAGACGCAATCCGCCTGTCGCAGGCGGACCTGCGCGACGTGCTGGCGGTGCCGGTGCGCCTGCAGATTGAGGACCCGGCGCCGCTCCACGCGGCGCTGGATCGTCTGGGGCTGTAGGTTAAAGGTCTGTCGAACTGATACAAAGCAAACAAATGTTCACGCGCCGTCCCGCGGGGTGGCGCAATCGCGCCGCCCCAGGGGGGCGGGTCGGCGCGGCCTGACAGTTCCTGTCAGGCGGGCGCTTTGAACTAAGCAAGTGTGAGCCAACGCATGGTCCGAACACCAAACGATCACAGCTTGCTGTCGATCAGGTCGGACAGCTCGCCATAGCCCATGTTGGCATACTTGCGGCCGTTGATGACAAAGCTCGGGGTGGAGCTGATGTCGTCGGCGGTGGCGTTGGCGCGGAACCACTCGACGAGGGCGCGCAGCTTGTCGCCGTCGGTCAGGCACGCCTCGATCTGCTCGCCGCTGATGCCGGCCAGACGGCCAACCTTGCGCAGCTCGTCGGCGATGGCGGCGTCGGACCCGGCGCGCGACCAGCTGGCCTGCGTCTGGTAGAGCATGTCGGTGATGCCGAAGAATTTGTCCGGCCCGGCGCAGCGCGCGATCATCGACGCCCACATGCCGTATTTGTCGAAATAGACCTCGCGGTAGATGAACTGGACCTTTCCGGTGTCGATGTAGTCAGCCTTGAGCTGCTTGTAGGGACCGTTGTGGAAGGTCGCGCAGTGCGGACAGGTGTAGCTGGCGTATTCGATGATCGTGACGTCGGCGTCGGGATTTCCGAGCGTCATCTCGATGATCTCGGGCGCGTCTGCCTCGGTGTCCGCGGACGCCTCCTGCGCATTGGCGGCGCCCGGCAGGGCAAAGCTGTCGGTGGCGAGTTGGTCATCGCTGGGTTGCAGCAGCTTCCATCCGCCCCCCAGGAGCAGCGCGACGGCAAAGACGGCAACGTAGAAAAGTCGGGTCATCGTAAGGTCCTCTGGGTCAGGCGCAGGACATGCCGCACGCCAGGTATCGGATCAAGGGGTCATCGCGCCTTGGGGTTGCTGAGCACATTGAGCGCAAGCCGTTCGAGCGCGTCTGCAAGGCCGCTGTCGGCGACCGAGCTGCGCGCGGCGGACGCCTTGGCACGGGTTTCGGGGGACGGCGGCGGTGCGGCGGCTGCAGGGCGGGCGCGGGCAAAGTCCACGGCTCCACTCTCAAAGCCGACGGGCGCTGTCTGCGTGATCCGCACGCGTTTGATAGCATTGTACCCGTAGGCCGCGTTCACCCGGGTGCGGAGCGCCTCCTTCTGCATCTCGAGAAACGGCGCCTGCGGGCCGGTGGTCAGCACGGTGAGCGTCGCGCCCATGCCGCCGCGCCCGTAGGAGACGTCCACGGGGCGGGCGAGCGCAGCAAGGTCCGCGCCGACGATGTCGTGCCAATGGGTCAAAAGCCGCGATTCCGCAAAGCCACGCGACGAGGACGCCGAGCGCACACGCTGCTCGATCAACGTGGACGTGCGCTTGAACCCTTTGGTGGTGCCGCCGTGGCGGGGCATCTCTCCGACTCCGTCGCATTGACTCCGGTGACTGTCAGTTTAAGCCCTCGCTCGCCGGCAGGCACCCTGAAATCGTACACACGGGAGGATAACGTTTGCGTGACGCCGAAGCCGCCTCGGAACTGGCTGCTGCGCTGCTCGACTGGTACGACCGGCACGCCCGCCAGATGCCCTGGCGCGTGGGTCCGGCGGCGCGGGCGCGGGGCGTGCGGCCTGATCCCTATCGCGTGTGGCTTTCGGAAATCATGCTGCAGCAGACGACCGTGGCGGCGGTCAAAAGCTATTTCGAGGTGTTCACCTCCCGCTGGCCGACGGTGCACGATCTGGCGGCGGCCGAGGACGCCGAGGTCATGGCCGCCTGGGCGGGCCTTGGGTACTACGCCCGGGCGCGGAACCTCCTGAAATGCGCACGCACGGTGGTGGAGCGGCACGGCGGTGTGTTCCCGGAGGACCCCGAGGCGCTGCGCGCCCTGCCGGGGATCGGGCCATACACGACGGCGGCGCTCTCCTCGATCGCGTTCGATTTGCCGGAGACTGTGGTGGACGGCAACGTGGAGCGGGTGATTGCCCGGCTGCGCGACGTCCACATGCCCCTGCCGGCGGCCAAGGCGGAACTGACGGCGCGCGCTGAGGAGCTGACGCCAAAGACGCGCCCGGGAGACTATGCACAGGCGATCATGGACCTCGGCGCGACGATCTGCACGCCGCGCAAACCGGCCTGCGGGCTGTGTCCCTGGCAGGCGTCCTGCGCCGGTCGGCTAAATGGCACGCACCTCGATCTGCCGAAAAAGCTGCCGAAGAAACGCAAGCCGACGCGGTTGGGGTTCGCCTATGTGGCGCGGCGTGTTGACGGCGCGCTGCTCGTGGAGACGCGCCCCGACGAGGGACTGCTCGGCGGCACGCTTGGCTGGCCCGGCTCGGACTGGACGGAGGAGGCGCCTCAGGAGGCTCCTCCGATCCGCGCAGAGTGGACGGCACAGGACGGCGAGGCGCGGCACACGTTCACCCACTTTCACCTGCGGCTGACGGTGCTCACGGCGCTGGTGCCGATGGACCGCACCCCGGCGCGCGGCACGTTCGTTGACGCAGCCGCGTTCGACCCGGACGCGATGCCCACCGTCATGCGCAAGGTCTGGGCGCTCGCCAAGGGCGCCGCGGGCCAGTCCCAGGCAAAGCGCCGCACCTCGTGACGTTGCGGCGGGGTGCCGCAATTCCGCCCAATTCCTTTGCTAGCCCGCGTGGAAAGGCCGTAACATCGCAACCGATACATTGCCGCACAGCCCGGACCCGCCTCATGCTGACCGCCGATCAAATCTCGAAACTGCAGCACGCGCTGCCCTTCTGGACGTCGCTGCTGCTGGTGCCGCTCATCTGGGTGAGCGCGGTGCAGGGCGGATGGTGGGTGCTGCTGCTGCCGGTGGCGACCTGGTACCTGTTCAGCGGGCTCGATTTCGTGACCGGCCTGAACGAGGAGAACGCGGACCCGCAGATCGCGGCGCAGCACCTGAAATGGTACACGGCGATCACGCTAATCTGGACGCCTGTACAGTTTGCCACCGTGTTCGGCGTCATCTGGTACGCCGCCACAGCGCCGCACCTGTCGCTGCTCGAGCAATTCGGGATCGCCTTCGGGCTTGGCGTGATCACCGGCACGATCGGGATCAACTACAGCCACGAGCTGATGCATCAGCGCAGCAAGCTGGAACGCTGGATGGCGGACATCCTGCTGGCGATGGTGCTTTATTCGCATTTCCGCAGCGAGCACCTGCTGGTCCATCACCGCTATGTCGCGACGCCGAAAGACCCGGTGACAGCACGGTACGGCGAGGGGTTCCACAGGTTTTTTCCGCGCGTGCTGCGGCAGTGCTGGGTGTCGGCGTTCGGCGCGGAAAAGGCGATGCTGGCGCGCAAGGGCAAGGCGTGGACGGACCTTTCCAACCCGTTCTGGCGGTACTGGAGCCTGCAGGCCGGGATGGTGCTGCTGGCGGTTCTGCTGGGCGGATGGATCGGGCTCTTCATGTTCCTCGTGCAGGCGTTTGTCGCGATCTGGCAGCTGGAGCTGGTGAATTATGTCGAGCATTACGGCCTGACACGCCGCCACCAGGGTGACGGCAAGTACGAGCATGTGCTGCCCCGGCACTCTTGGAACTCGGCCAAGCGGGCGTCGAACTGGCTGCTCATCAACCTCCAGCGGCACTCGGACCACCACTACAAACCGGACCGGCGGTTCCCGCTCTTGCAGACCTACGGCGAAGCGGACGCGCCGCAGCTGCCGTATGGCTATCCAGTCATGACGATCTTTGCGATGGTGCCGGGCCTCTGGCGGCGGGTGATGAACCCCCGCGTGCGCGCCTGGCGGGCGGCGCATTACCCCGACATCACCGACTGGACGCCCTACAACCGCGGCACGAATCCCCTGCCCCGGTAAGGGGAATTCCCGCGCGACCTGCAGCAGCGCTGACGCGCATTGTTCGTGTCCGCTCGACAGTCATTTGGTCAGCGCGATGCCGTTCTCGTCCTGACGACAAATGGGCAAGATTCCCCGCGCAGAGCCCTATGCGCACAGCGCTTTGGCCGTTAGGTGTGGAGAGGTCGGGAGGCTGCGCCCCGCGCGCAGCGCGCGCCTTTGGTGTCGCCCCCGACGTGTCAGTCCGCCTCGCACGTGCCGGGGCCAAACGAGGTGTGGTGGGGACCAGTGCCGATCCAGACGTTCGATCAAGGGCAAGACCTGCGCCGCGTGAGGCATCACGCACCGGCGCGCCTGCCCTCCCGAACGGCTGATCGCACGGCCAATGCGTCGCTCTGCCCACCCCAGCGAGGAGCGTATCCATGAGAAATTCCCAAGCCATGGACGCAAGCCCGCTTTTTGCCGAAACCGACGAGTCCGCGCCTGCGCGCATGACCAAGCTGACCTTTGTCGAGGATGCCGGCCTTTGCCGCATCACCGCCCACGCGCAAGAGAACGCGACCATCCGCGTCGACGGGTCCGAGGTGTCGTCTTTTGCCGACGAGGCCGGCGTGTCCGCGGACGTGTTCCTGACGGCGGGCAACCACCTTGTCGAGGTCGACTACCGCGAGGCGCACGGCGCCGCACCGCTCAAGATGTCGATGGTCGCGCCCGAAGGCACGGACCTGATGGAGAGCCTGGCCGCCGAGGACGAGACCCGTCTTACTCAGATCGAAGACGACACACCGCCTTACGATCTGGACGGCCCATCGCCCGAATACGCCTGACGCCGCGGCGCTATAAAAGGCGCTCTTCAACCTGATACGCACTGGCCTAAATCATCGCACCCGTCTGACAGGAACTGTCAGGCCGCGTCATGCCGAAGCCATGCCTCCGGCATGACCCGCCCCCGTCAAACCGAAGGTTTGCCTCCGGCAATAAGGGCGGTGCGATTGCGCCACCCCGCGAGACGGCGCGTGCACCCCTGTCTTTCATGTATTCAGGGGAAAGTTCGCACGCTATAGCGCACAGGCTGCCCGCCAACAAAAAAAGCCAGCCTCCCTCCGGCTGGCTTTTTCAGTGTCCCGACGAGGTGGGGTGTTCGGTCAGCCGTTCACGCTGTCTTTGAGCGCCTTTGCGATTGTCATCTTGACCACCTTGTCGGCGTCTTTCTTGATCTGCTCACCGGTGGCCGGGTTGCGCACCATGCGCTCCGGGCGCTCGCGGCAGTAGATTTTGCCGACGCCGGGCAGGGTCACCGCGCCGCCGCCAGCGACCTCGCGCGTGATCAGGTTGCACACCGCGTCCAGCGCCGCGCTTGCCTGTTTCTTGTCACTGCCCATCTCGTCGGCCAGCGCCGCGATCAGCTGGGTCTTGGTCATGGGTTTTGCCATGTATGTTGTCTCCTTGCATGTGCCGAGTTGCCCGGTCTCATTGACGGCATTTAAGTCAAGGAAACCAGACAACACAACAAATTGTGTCACCAAACTGCCAAAAAACATCGATTTTGCGGTGACCCCTAGGGGTTGAGGCCGTGATGGGGTGCGCTAGAGGAAGGCGGTCTCCTCGAAAGAGCGCAATTTCCGGCTGTGGATCCGTTCGAGCGGCATGCCGCGCAGATGCTCCATCGCGCGGATGCCGATCATCAGGTGGCGCGCGACTTGTGTCTTGTAGAAATCGGAGGCCATGCCGGGCAGCTTGAGCTCGCCGTGCAAGGGCTTGTCGGATACGCAAAGGAGCGTGCCATACGGCACTCGGAACCGGAAGCCGTTGGCGGCGATCGTCGCGCTCTCCATGTCGAGGGCCACCGCCCGGGACTGGCTGAGCCGCTGCACCGGGCCGGTGTGCTCGCGCAGCTCCCAGTTGCGGTTGTCGACGCTGGCCACGGTGCCCGTCCGCATGATCCGCTTGAGGTCGTAGCCTTCGAGCTGCGTCTCCTGCGCCACGGCCGTTTCGAGCGCGATCTGGATCTCGGCCAGCGCCGGGATCGGCACCCAGACCGGCAGGTCGTCGTCGAGCACCTTGTCCTCCCGCAGGTAGGCGTGCGCGAGGACGAAGTCGCCGAGCGATTGCGAGTTCCTGAGGCCGGCGCAGTGTCCGACCATCACCCAGGCGTGCGGGCGCAGCACGGCGATGTGGTCTGTCGCGGTCTTGGCGTTCGAGGGACCCACCCCGATGTTGACCAGCGTGATGCCGGACCCGTCCTTGCGCTTGAGGTGGTAGGTCGGCATCTGCGGCATCTTGGTCGGCTCGGGCAGCACCGTGTCGGGGTCGGTGAGCTCCACGTCCCCGGTCGAGACAAAGCTGGTGTAGCCGCTGTCCGGGTCGGCGAGCTGCTGACGCGCGTAGGCTTCGAACTCGGACACGTAGAACTGGTAGTTGGTAAAGAGCACGTAGTTCTGGAAATGGCCGGGGTCGGTCGCCGTGTAATGGGCCAGCCGGGCGAGGGAATAGTCGACGCGCTGCGCGGTGAAGGGCGCCAGAGGCTCGGTCCCGTCGACGGAGGTGTGCGTGCCGTTCACGATGTCGTCGTTGGTGGTGCCGAGGTCCGGCACGTCGAACACATCGCGCAGGATGAACTCGGCCGCGCCCTCTTGCGGCACGTTGAGGCGCGGGTCGTTCGCCACGGCAAAGTGCACCGGGATGGGCGTGTCTGACACCCCGATCTCGACCGGCTGGCCATGGTTCTCCATCACCAGTTTGATCTGCTGGATGAGGTAGTTGCGAAAGAGGTCCGGCCGGGTGATCGTCGCGGTGTGCACGCCCGGGCGCGAGACGTGGCCGAAGGCGAGACGCGAGTCGACCTTGGCAAAGGTTTCGGTCGTGATCCGCACCTCGGGGTAGTAGGCGCGGATGCGGGCGCCCGGATGGCCGTCCGTCAGCGCCTTGGCAAAGCCGTCACAGAGGAACGTCGTGGCGGCGGTGTAGAGCTGTTCGAGCCGGTCGACGGCGGCTTCGGCGGTGTCGAAGCTCTGCGGCGCGGGCGCCTCGGGCGTGAGGATGTTGCGGGAAGGGTCGATGAGGCCTTGCATCAGGTGTCCTCGAAAAGGTCGGTAAATTCGAATGTGCGCACATCGACGAGGCCGAGATCGGAAATACGAAGCTCGGGGATGACGACAAGCGCGAGCAGCGAGTGCTGCATGTAGGCGTTGTTGAGCGTGCAGCCGGCGTCCTGCATGGCCGTCGTGAGGGCCTGCGCAAGGTCCGCGACCTCTCTCGCGGGACGGTCGGACATGAGGCCGGCGACGGGCAGCGGGACGGAGGCTTGCTCGTGACCATCGCGCCAGAGGGTTACGCCCCCGCCCAGCGCGCGGAGATGGTTCGCGGCCTTGGCCATGTGCGTGCGGCACGTTCCGACGACGATCATGTGGTGGCTGTCATGGGCGACGGTGGAGGCCATGGCCATGGGGCCTTGGTAACCGAAGCCCGAGACAAGCGCGTTGACCACGCCGCCAGTGGCACGGTGCCGTTCGACCAGCGCAATCTGGCAGACGTCCTGCTGCTCGTCGGGCTCGAGGAGCCCGCCTCGCACCGGCAGTGTACGCTTGAGTGCCTTGGTCGGGGCTTGATTTTCGACGACGCCGATCACGTTGCAGGTAACCTCGGTGGTGCCGTCTGGTGCTGCGATCTCGAAGTCTTCAGCGGTGAGGTCGCGCGCCATGTTGACCGTCTGGCGCGCGCTGTCCGCCCAGTCGTAGTGCGGGCAGTCCACGAGGCATGTGCCGTTCTTGGCCACGGTCTTCCCGCGCGCGATCACGTGCTCGATCGGGAGCGTCTTGAGGTCGGAGGTGAGGATCACGTCTGCCCGGCGTCCGGGGGTCAGCGAGCCGATCTCACGCTCGAGGCCGAAGTGCGTGGCGGTGTTGAGCGTCGCCATTTGCAGGGCCACGATGGGATCGCAACCGCAGTCGATGGCGTGACGCACCACGCGGTTCATATGGCCGTCGTGCACGAGCGTGCCGGAATGGCAGTCGTCGGTGCAGAGGATGAAGGACCGCGGGTCGAGTCCCTTTTCGGTGATTGCGGTGATCTGGCTTTCGACGTCGTACCAGGCCGAGCCGAGGCGCATCATGGCGCGCATGCCCTGGCGGGCGCGGGCGATGCCTTCGGCCTCGGACGTAGTCTCGTGATCGTCCGCCGGGCCGCCTGCGACATAGGCGTGAAAGGCCGGGCCGAGGTCAGGCGAGGCGTAGTGGCCGCCGATGGTCTTGCCCGCCTTGGCGGTCGCCGCCATCTCGGCCAGCATCTTGGGGTCGGCGTTTGTCACACCGGGGAAGTTCATCATTTCCCCGAGGCCGATGATGCCTGGCCAGGTCATGGCCTCAGTGACGTCTTCCGGCGTAATCTCAAAGCCGGTTGTCTCGAGCCCGGGCGCGGAGGGGGCGCAGGACGGCATCTGGGTGAAGATGTTCACGGGCTGCATGAGCGCCTCGTCGTGCATCATCCGCACGCCTTCGAGGCCGAGCACGTTGGCAATCTCGTGCGGGTCGGTGAACATCGATGTGGTGCCATGCGGGATCACGGCGCGGGCGAATTCGGCCGGGGTGAGCATGCCCGACTCGATGTGCATGTGCGCATCGCACAGCCCTGGGATCATGTAGCGCCCGTCTGCCTCGATGATCTCGGTCTCGGGTCCGATGCAGTGGCCGGCGTCCGGGCCGACGTAGGTGATGCGTCCGTGGCGGATGGCGAAGTCGTGGTCCGGGAGCGCCTCGCGCGTGTGCACGTTGACCCATGTGCCGCTCTTGATCACGGTGTCTGCGGGCGCGCGGCCTGCGGCGACGGCGATCAGGTCGGCGGCCACGTCGGGCCAGCTGGGAAATGTCGGGGATGTTGTCTGCGGCATGTCGCAATCTGGCACGCAGTGCGGGTGGGCACAAGCGAGGCTGCGCCATCGTCATGGGAGTTTCACACAACATGGATTTCGAGACAGTGCCCCCCGAGGTGTTTGGTGCCCACCTTACCGGGTTCGGCGTGAACCTGCTGGTGCGCGATGTGGAGGCCGAGGTCGCGTTCTTGGCCCATGTCTTCGAGATGGAGGCGCACAGGGTGTCGAAGGACTTTGCGATCCTGACGTATCACGGGCATATTTTGCAGCTGCACAGTGATGGGACGTACATGTCCAATCCGCTTTTGTCGGTGTTGCCTGAAGCAGGGGCGCGTGGGGCGGGGGCGGAGCTGAGGCTCTTTCACACCGATCCCGACGCGGCGGTGCGGCGGGCGGCGGAGGTCGATGCGATGATCCTGCAGCCACCGACCGACAAGCCGCATGGGCTGCGGGAGGCTTATATCCTCGATGATGTGGGGTATGCTTGGGTGCCGAGTCGGCCGCTGTAGATAGATTTCTTGGGGGCCTTGCCCCCAAACCCCGAAAGGTATTTGAAAACCAGAGAAGCAGGGGACGGGTTTCTGTTTGAAGGGTATGGGGGATTCGTGGTCGGGTGGGAGCGGTAGAGGAGGATTAGAGATGAGCGTGACGCAGTTGCAGCCGAACATGGAGCATTGGCAGGAGCGGGTGGACTTGGCGGCCGCGTTTCGCTGGACCGCGCGGCTCGACATGCACGAGGGGGTGTCGAACCACTTTTCCCTGTCGATCAACGAGGATGGCTCGCGGTTTTTGATGAACCCCAACCAGGTGCATTTCTCGCGCATCCGGGCGTCGGACATGATCGTGGTGGATGCCAACGATCCCGAGACTTTGCAGGGGCCGAATGCGCCGGACCCGACGGCCTGGGGGCTGCATGGCGGGATGCACAGGCACTGCGCCCATGCGCGCTGTGCGATGCATATCCATTCGATCCACGCGACGGTGCTGGCCTGTTTACAGGACAAGGTGCTGCCGCCGCTCGATCAGAACGCGGCGATGTTCTACGGCCGGCAGGTGGTGGACGACAGTTATGGCGGGCTTGCCTTCGAGGAGGAGGGCGCGCGCTGTGCGCAGCTGTTCGACGATCCGAAGAAGTTCGTCATGATCATGGGCAATCACGGGATCATGGTGATCGGCGACACGGTCGCGCAGACGTTCAACCGGATGTACTTTTTCGAGCGGGCTTGCGAGGTCTATGTGCGGGCGCTGCAGACCGGGCAGCCACTGAGCATCCTGCCGGACGAGATCGCGGCGAAGACGGCCGATGAAATCGAGAGCTACCCCGAGCAGGACATCCGGCATCTGGCAGAGCTCAAGGCGATCCTCGACAGCGAGGGGTCGGACTACGCCGACTGACGCTGCGGTCTGAGGTTTGTCGGGCGCCTAGGCGGCTTTGCGGAAGATGGTCATGCGCGTGAGGTCGCCGCGGTGCGGGCCGGTGGCGCCGGGGCCATAGATCGGCACGTCGCGGGTCTCGAGGTCCGTGATCGGGAGGGCCGCGAGGGCGGCGTCAAAGCCATGGGCGGCGTAGTGTTCGGCGTTGATCGACAGGACAAAGAGCGCACCCGGTGCAGCCACGTCCAGGAGGTGCGTCAGCGCCGAGGGGCCAACGTGGCCGTGGGTGAACGTGCCGGAGCTGACGATGGTCTGGTAGTCGGATGCCAGAGGGATGGGCCTTGTCACGTCTGCCGCGATCAAGTTGCGGTAGACGTTCTTGGCCTCGGCCACGGCGAGCATTTCGGGCGAGAGGTCGAGCGCGTCGACGGGGGTGAGGCCGGCTGCGCTTAGGAGCTCTCCGACGATGCCAGTGCCTGCGCCGATGTCGAGGAGCGGGCCCTGCGCGCTGTGTTCGAGGCAGAGATCGCGCACGTGGTACGGAATGCGGAAGTCCATCGCCTGCACAAAGGTTGCGTCGTAGCTCTCCGCCCAGTCGGCATAGAGTTGCCGGGCGTCGGCATCCCCGTCGAGGGCGTAGGCTGCGTCAAGGTCAGGCGATCGTGTCATCCTGCAAGCCTGCGCCGGGGCGGCGGGCGGATCAAGCCTTGCGTGCGCCGGATGCGCCCGGCATGAACAAGGGTATGAAAAAGCTTCTTTCTTTCGGGCACGGGTATTCGGCGCGGGCGCTGGCGCGGCAGCTTTCGGATGACTGGGATATCGTCGGGACCACGCGGTCCGCCGCCAAGGTGGCGGGTGCGGGCGTGCCGATGCGGGTCTGGCCGGGGGCGGACTTGAGCGACGACATCAAGAGTGCGACGCATCTGTTGATCTCCTCAGGGCCCGGGGAGGGCGGCGATCCGGTGCTGCGCGACTATGCCGATCTGATCGCGGAGCAGGCCGGGCGGCTGACCTGGGTGGGGTACCTTTCGACGACGGGTGTCTACGGCGATCATGCGGGCGGCTGGGTCGACGAGACGAGCCCGCTGACGCCGTCGACCAAGCGCGGGAAGATGCGGCTGCAGACGGAGCGCGCGTGGCAGGCCATCGAGGGGCTGCCGCTGCACATCTTTCGGCTCGCGGGGATTTACGGCCCGGGGCGCGGTCCCTTTGCCAAGGTGCGCAACGGCACGGCGCGGCGGATCATCAAGGAAGGGCAGGTGTTCTCGCGCATCCATGTGGAGGATATCGCGCAGGTGCTGGCAGCCTCGATCGCGCATCCAAACCCGGGTGCGGTCTACAACGTGTGCGACCATGACCCGGCGCCGCCGCAGGACGTGATCGCCCATGCGGCGGAGCTGCTGGGGCGGGACGTGCCGCCCGACGTGCCGTTCGAAGAGGCGGAGATGACGCCGATGGCGCGCAGCTTTTACGCGGAGTCGAAACGTGTCTCGAACAGCCGGATGCGCGAGGAGTTGGGGGTGGAGTTGACCTACCCGGGCTACCGTGACGGGCTGGCGGCGATGCTGGCGGAAGACGACGGGACGCTGCCGCAACGGGATCATTAGAATCGTCCGCTTTTGGTCAAAATAGTGAAACGGAATTTCACGCGCCGACCCGCGGGATGGCGCAATCGCGCCGCCCCATGGGGGCGGGTCGGCGCGGCCTGACGGTTCCCGTCAGGCGGGTGCTTTGATTTGAGCGAGAGTGCGTCAGTTTAAAGGATGTTCGATTTACAGCTCACGTCACTCGGCTCTTCGTCAGGTACTCCGGGCTATCCCACAAACGGTTGCTCAAAACCTCCTCCAAAATGTCCACCGCACGAAGCACGTCTTCCTCATCGATAAAAAGCGGCGTCAGGCCGAACCGCATGATGTCCGGTGCGCGAAAATCTCCGATCACGCCGCGCGCGATGAGAGCCTGCATCGCGGCGTAGCCCTGCTCGAAATGGAAGGAGACCTGGCTGCCGCGTTGCGCGGGGTCTGTTGGGCTGGCCAACGTGAGCTGAGGACAGCGGGCCGAGACTTCCGCGATGAAGACCTCGCTGAGCTCGACAGAGGCGGCGCGCACGTCAGCCATGTCCACGCCCTCCCAAGCGTCGAGGGCGGCATCGAGGGCGGCGATCTGCAACACCGGCGGCGTACCGACGCGCATACGCTCGATGCCTGCGCCGGGGCGGTAGCTCTGCTCAAAGGCAAAAGGCGCGTCGTGCCCGAGCCAGCCCGAAAGGGCGGGAGAGACTGCTTCCTGCAAGTCGGGCCGGACGTAGATGAAGGCGGGCGCGCCGGGACCGGCGTTGAGGTACTTGTACGTGCACCCGACGGCAAAGGCGCAGCTGCAACCGGCGAGATCGACAGGCACGGCGCCTGCGGAATGGGCGAGGTCCCAGATCATGACGGCGCCCGCGTCATGCGCTTTTTGCGTGAGCGCGGACATGTCGTGCATCCGCCCGGTGCGGTAGTCCACATGCGTTAGCAGGACCGCCGCGACGTCTTCGTCGATCGCACCCGCAACCCCCTCCGGCGCTACAAGACGCAGCTCGTGCCCCTGCCCGATCTGCCGGATCAGGCCCTCCGCCATGTAGAGGTCGGTGGGAAAGTTGCCCGTGTCCGACAGGATCACCTTGCGGTCCGGCACCATCTCGAGCGCGGCGGAAAGCGCCTGATAGACTTTGATCGAGAGCGTATCGCCCAGCACGACCGAGCCTGCGGGCGCGCCGATGAGCCGCCCCACCCGATCCCCCACGGAGCTTGGCTGACCCATCCAGTCGTCCACGTTCCATCCGGTGATCAGATGTGCGCCCCACTCGCCCTCGACCGTGCGCGCCACGCGCTCCGGCACCGCCTTCGGCAGGGGGCCCAGCGAATTGCCGTCGAGGTAGATCATCCCCTCGGGCAGGTGAAACAGCTCTTTGCGTGGCAGCATGGCGGGTCCCCTCAGCGTGTGGAGGTGCCGGCGCGCGCGGCGTCGACCATGAACATCGGCCCGCCGCGCCAACGCGGAAAGCCGTAGCCGTTGACCATCACCACGTCGATGTCTCCCGCGGTTGCGGCGATGCCCTCGTCGAGGATGGCCTGCCCCTCGACCTGCATGACGTTGATGAGCCGGGCGATGATCTCTTCGGGCGGGATGGCGCGGCGGCGGATGCCCTTACTCGCGGAGTGGCGCTCGATCAGGGCGGTCACGTCCGCATCGGTGTCGGCGCGCCCTGCAGCATAGTTGTACCAACCGCGCTCGGCCTTGCGCCCGAACCTCCCCTGCTCGCAGAGCGCGTCGGCGATGGGCGCCCGGGGCGTGCCTTCGGGGTCCTCGGCGTACCGGCGCTTGCGCATCGCCCAGGCGATGTCGAGGCCGGAAAGGTCCTGCACCTCGAATACCCCCATGGGAAAGCCGAACGCCTTGAGCGCGCCGTCCACGTCCTGCGGCAGGGCGCCGTCCTCGAGCATTTGCTCGGCCTCGCGCCGGTACGCGGCGAGGATGCGGTTGCCGATGAACCCGTCACAGACCTTCGCCGGCACGGTCACCTTGCCCAGTCGCTTGCCCAGCGCGACGCCAGTGGCGATCGCCTGGGCCGACGCCTTGGCCGGCAGCACCAGCTCGAGCAGCTTCATCACATGCGCGGGCGAAAAGAAGTGCAGCCCAATCACCCGGCTCGGCTCGCGCACGGATGCGGCAATCGCGTCGATGTCGAGGTACGATGTGTTCGTCGCCAGCACCGCATCAGGCCGAGTCACTGCGTCCAGCCGCTCAAAGACTTCGGCCTTGACGTCGAGGTCCTCGAACACCGCCTCGATCACCAGGTCGCAGGGCGCCAGCGCGCCAAAGACGTCGGCGCTCTGGAAATTGGACAGCACGCGCGGGTGATCCTCGGGGGAGAGCCTCCCGCGGTTCAGGCTGCCTTGCAGGATTTTCTCGACCCGTTTCCGCCCTGCGGCGGCAGAGGTCGCGTCGCGTTCGACCAGAGTGACTTTCAATCCCGCCAAAAGGCACGCCGCCGCGATCCCCGCACCCATGTTGCCACCCCCGACGACGCCGATGTGCCTGTGCGGCGCCGGCGCCGTATCGAGCGTAAGCCACGACTTGCCCGCAGCGCGCTCGGCGAAAAAGATATGCCGCAGCGCCTTGGACTGCGGGTCGTCCTTGAGTGTGAGGAAGGCGCTCCGCTCGGCGGCCAGCGCCTCCTCCGGGGGCAGGGTCATCGCCCGGCGCACCGCATCCGCCGCCGCAACCGGAGAGAGCTGACCCCGCGCCCTTCGCGCGACCTTTTCCGCCTCTGCCTCGAACCCATTGGCGTCCCACGCCGGCAAGGGGCGCTGCAGCACAGAGAGCGGCAAAGGTTGCGCAGCGCATGCCCTCGCAAATTGCTCCGCCGCGGCATCCAAATCCGCGTCGACGAGATGGTCGATCAGACCTGTCTCCAACGCCTCGGTGGCCGGGACGTGCCGGCCGGACGTCGCCATGGACAGCGCCTGATGCGCCCCCACCAGACGCGGCAGACGCACAGTGCCGCCGGCGCCCGGGATCAGACCCAAGAGGACCTCCGGCAGGCCCATGCGCGCACTGTGCAAAGCAACCCGGTAGTGACAGCCCAGCGCCAGCTCGAGCCCACCGCCCAGCGCTGCACCGTGTAGCGCGGCAACCCAAGGCTTCGTCACGCTTTCGAGCGCCGTGACGACGCCCGGCAGGTGCGGCGGCTGGGGCGGGGCGTTGAACTCGCGCACGTCGGCGCCGGCCACGAACGTCTTGCCCGCTGTGCGCAGGACAACGGCCACAACGTCCATCGCCTCGGTGCGCGCAATCGCGGCGACCAGCCCCTCCCGGACGGCGTGCGAGATTGCGTGCACCGGCGGGTTGTCGATCGTCACCCGCGCGATGTCGCCGCTTTGCTCAACCGTGACTGTCATGTTGCCTCTGCTTTGACCTGACGACGGCCCGTGGTGCCTATTCGGCGCGGGCGCTCTTGCGTGACCCAGGGGATCGGGCCATATCCGCGAACATCGGCCATAGGAGACACGCCATGCAAGCACGGATCGCGGCCTTTCTCGAACAATCCTGGGTGCGCAACGCCATCATCGGCGTGATCCTCTTTAACGCGGTCATCCTCGGGCTGGAGACATCGGAGGCCGCCATGACAGCGGCAAGCGGCCTGATCCTGGCGCTCGACAGGGTGTGCCTGTCGATCTTTGTGATCGAAATCCTGCTCAAGCTCGCCGCCTACGGCACGCGGTTCTTCCGCAGCGGCTGGAACCTATTCGACTTCGTGATCGTGGGCGTGTCGCTGGTGCCCTCCTCGCAGGGGCTTTCGGTGCTGCGCGCGCTGCGCATCCTGCGGGTGCTGCGGGTCATCTCCGCCGCGCCCAGCCTGCGACGCGTGGTCGAAGGGTTCGTGACCGCCCTGCCCGGCATGGGCAGCGTGTTCCTCCTGATGGCGATCATCTTCTACATCGGCTCGGTGATGGCGACGAAACTCTTCGGCGCCAGCTTTCCCGACTGGTTCGGCAGCCTCGCGCTCTCGGCCTACTCGCTCTTTCAGATCATGACGCTCGAGAGCTGGTCCATGGGCATCGTCCGCCCGGTGATGGAGGTCTACACCTATGCCTGGATGTTCTTTGTCCCCTTCATCATGGTCACGACCTTCGCGGTGGTGAACCTTCTGGTCGGTCTGATCGTAAACTCGATGCAGGACGCCCACGCCGAGGAAAGCAACGCCACCACCGACGCGTACCGGGACGAGGTGCTTAAGAGACTCGAGGCCATCGAGCGACGCCTCGACAAATCCTGAAGCAGGCAAATTGGGGGGCCAGCCCCCCAAACCCCCCGGGATATTTCCAGCCAGAAGAAGCCAGGGACGGGTCTCCAGCTTCTCTGGTTCAAAAATACCTTGGGGGAGTCGCCCTTCAGGGCGGCGGGGGCAAAGCCCCCATCCTCCGCTGCATCAGGCGCGGACCAGCTTGTCGTAGCTCGTCGTCATGTCGCGGCAAATGTCGCCGACGTCGAATGTGTGCTCGCCGATCTGGGCAACGGGTGTTACTTCGGCGGCGGTGCCGGTCAGCCAGCATTGCTCGAAGCTGCTCAGTTCCTCCGGCATGATATGCCGCTCGTGCACCTTGATCTGGCGATCCTCGAGCATGCCGACGACGGTCTGGCGTGTGATGCCGTTGAGGAAGCAGTCGGGTTTGGGTGTGTGCACTTCGCCGTCCTTGACGAAGAAGACGTTGGCGCCGGTCGCCTCGGCCACGTAGCCGCGGTAGTCCATCATCAGCGCGTCCGAGCAGCCTTTGGCCTCTGCCTCGTGCTTGGACATGGTGCAGATCATGTAGAGGCCGGACGCCTTGGCGAAGGACGGGATGGTCTCGGGCGAGGGGCGTTTCCATTTGGAGATGTCGAGCTTGGCGCCCTGCATCTTGGCATCGCCGTAGTAGCTGCCCCATTCCCAGGCCGCGACGGCCATGCGCACAGTGTTGCGCGCGGCCGAGACGCCCATGTCCTCGCCCGATCCTCGCCAGGCGATCACGCGCATGTAGGCGTCATCCCAGCCGTTGGCCTTGAGCACGTCGTATTTGGCCTTTTCGATCTCGTCGATGGAGTACGGGATCGGCATGTCGAGCTCGTTGCCGGAAAAGTGGAGGCGCTCGGAGTGTTTGACGCTTTCGAAGATGGTGCCGTTGTAGGCGCGCTCGCCCTCGAACACGGACGAGGCGTAGTGCAGGCCATGCGTCAAAATGTGTACGTTCGCGGCGCGCCAGTCCACCAGCTCTCCGTCCAGCCAGATCGTGCCCTCGCGATCGTCGTATGCACCCGCCATTGTCTCTCTCCGTTTGCGAATGTTGCGCCGCTTAGGTCCGCACCGGACATAAAGTTGCGCCAAAACTGCGATTCGATACCTTTCACGACTTGGAATGTCAACAAGGCTGACTTAAAGTCCGGCCAAGGCTTTAAGTCTGAGCAAATGGCGAAGACCGTGCAGGACGGCGGGTGGCAAAGGTCCCCGCTCGGCACGTGGGGAGGGATCATGGCAGACCGGACAGGTGCGGCGCGGGGCGAGGCGCTGCTCTTCCTCACCGACGAGCAGCTAAGGCAGGGGATCGAGGCGATGTTCTTTGCCTATCGCGGGTTCACGGCCGACCCGGACCGCATCCTGGCGGGCCTGTCCTACGGGCGGGCGCATCACCGGGCGATCCATTTCATCAATTGCGCGCCGGGCACGACGGTCAACAATCTGCTGAACATTCTCGGCGTGACGAAACAATCGCTCAACCGGGTGCTGCGTACGCTGATCGAGGACGGTCTGGTGGAAAGCCGCGTCGGGCGGGCGGACAAGCGGGAGCGACATTTGTTCTTGACCGAAGGGGGGGCGGCGCTCGAACGTGAGCTGTCGGACGCCCAGCGCGCGCGCATGCGAGCGGCCTACCGCGCGGCGGGGCCGGAGGCAGTGGCCGGGTTCCGGCAAGTGCTGGAGGCGATGATGGACCCCGAGATGCGCCGCAACTACGTCAAACTGCGCGAGGGCAGAGGATGACAGACCCCGATCCGCACCTGCTGGTGGTCGATGACGACGAGCGCATCCGTGGGCTTTTGCAAAAGTTCCTGATCCGGCACGGGTTCATCGTGTCCGCGGCGCGGGACGCGGCGCATGCGCGGCGGCTGCTATCGGGGCTCGAGTTCGACCTGATCGTGCTCGACGTGATGATGCCGGGCGAGGACGGGGTGACGCTGACGCAGCACCTGCGGGAGACGCTTACGACGCCGATCCTGCTGCTCACAGCAAAGGGCGAGACGGATGACCGGATCGCGGGTCTCGAGGCGGGCGCGGACGACTATCTGGCCAAACCTTTCGAGCCGAAGGAACTGCTGCTACGGATCAACGCGATCCTGCGGCGCGTGCCGGATGCGGAGGCGGCGCCGGTCAGCCCCAAGGTTCTGACGCTGGGCCCGGTGCGCTACGACACCCAGCGCGGAGAGGTTTGGCAGGGCGACACGCAGTTGCGGCTGACGGCGACGGAGCAGAAGCTGATGCAGATCTTTTCCGCGCAGGTGGGCGAGCCTTTGGCGCGGGCCGATCTGGTCGAGCGTCTGGGCCGCGACGGCGGGCAGGCGCAGGAGCGTGCGGTGGATGTACAGATCACCCGGCTGCGCCGGAAGATCGAGGCAGACCCCAAGCAGCCGCGCTACCTGCAGACGGTGCGCGGTGCGGGATACATGCTTGCCGTCGACACGTAAGGTGGGCAGATGCCCACCTTACCGCGGGAGCCGTGACGGCAGTACACAATTCACGGGCTCTGGATTGGTGGCAAGCCGGCCCTCCGGGGGGAGTTTATCCGGGAAGATGAAGAGGAGCGCATGGCGACAGCTTTGATCACGCATGAGGCCTGTCACGGGCATGTGGCGCCTGAGGGCATGCCAGAGCGCGTGGGCCGGTTGAAGGCGGTATTGGCCGCGCTGGACGACCTCGATCTGGTGCGGGTGGACGCGCCTGAGGCCGGGCCGGCGGAGGTTTTGGCGCTGCACACGGCGGGCCATGTGGATCATGTGGAGGGGTCGGTTCCCGCGTCGGGGTTTGCGGGGCTCGACAAGGGCACGGATGCGGAGACGTTTCTGTGTCCGACGTCTTTGGAGGCCGTCTATCGTGCCGTTGGCGGTGCGCTCAGGGGCGTCGACATGGTGCTGGCAGGAGATGTGCAGAACGCCTTTGTGGCGACGCGTCCTCCGGGACATCACGCCGAGGCGGACAAGGCGATGGGGTTCTGCATCTTTGGCAACGTGGCCTTGGCGGCGCGGCATGCGCTCGAGGCGCATGGTTTGAGCCGCGTGGCGGTCGTCGACTTCGACGTGCATCACGGCAACGGCACGCAGGCGCTTTTGTGGGACGAGCCGCGGGCGCTGGTGGTGACTTCGCAGCAGATGCCTTTGTGGCCCGGCACGGGGTATCCTGAAGAACGGGGGCCGCATGACACGATCCTGAACGTGCCTTTGGCGCCGGGTTCGGACGGAGCAGCGATGCGGAGCGTCTACGAACGGGTGGTCTTTCCGAGGTTGCGGGCGTTCGCGCCGGAGCTGATCCTGATCTCTGCCGGGTTCGACGCGCATGAGGCGGACCCGCTGGCGCAGCTGCGCTGGGTGGAGGAGGACTTTGCCTGGCTCACGCGCGAGCTGTGCGCGTTGGCGCGGGAGCTGTGTGACGGGCGGGTGGTGTCGTGCCTGGAGGGCGGCTATGACTTGCAGGCGCTTGCGGCCTCGGCCCGGGTGCATGTGATCGAGATGATGGAGGCCCCATGACAGACACCCCGGTAGACCAGATGTCGTTCGAGCAGGCCATGGCCGAGCTCGAACAGGTCGTGGGCCAGCTCGAGCGGGGCGACGCACCGCTGGACCAGTCGGTGACGCTCTACGAGCGCGGGGTGGCTTTGAAGAAGCGCTGCGCGGATGAGCTCAAGCGGGCCGAGGAGAAGGTGCACGCGATCACGCTTGATGCGGACGGGCAGCCGACCGGGACCGAGCCGCTTGATGTCGGCTGACCTCAAGTCGGGGCTGGGTGCGGCGCAACGGGCCGTCGAGGAGCGGCTGGATCAGGCTTTGGCCGGAGAGACCGGCGATCTGGCGGACGCGATGCGCTACGCCATGGTTGGCGGCAAGGGGCTGCGCGGGTTCCTGGTGCTCGAAGGGGCGCGGCTGCACGGGATTGCCGAGGCGGACGCGGTACATGCCGCCTGCGCGGTCGAGGCGCTACACGCCTACTCCCTAGTGCATGACGACCTGCCCTGCATGGACGATGACGACCTGCGGCGCGGCCAGCCGACGGTGCATCGCAAGTGGGACGAGGCCATCGCAGTGCTGGCCGGGGATGCGCTGCAGACGCTGACATTCGAGCTGCTGGCCGAAGCGCCCGAACCGCTTGCAATGGTGCGGAGCATGGCGGAGGCGGCAGGCCGGCGCGGGATGGTCGGCGGTCAGATGCTGGACATCGCTGCCGAGAGCGCGGGACGGCCGCTGACGCTCGAAGAGATCACGACATTGCAGGACGGCAAGACGGGCGCATTGCTCCTTTGGTCTGCGACTGCCGGGCCGCGGATGGCCGGCGAAGATCTGACAGCGCTTGATACCTACGGGCGCGCGATTGGCCTGGCGTTCCAGATCGCGGACGACCTGCTCGATGTCGAGGGCAGCGCCGAAGAGGTGGGCAAGGCCGTCGGCAAGGACGCGGATGCGGGCAAGGCGACATTCGTCTCCCTCCTCGGCGTCGACGGGTCGAAACGCCGCGCGGCCGAGCTCGTGGACACGGCCTGCGCTGCGCTAGATGGATATGGAGCCGACGCGGAAACGTTGCGCGCGTTGGCGCGTTTCGTTATTTCCCGCACATCCTGACACCGGGCTGTCCACCACATCTGACAGGCCCGCCGCGCTCAAGACTGGAGCCCGCCATGTCCCATCACCCCGACACGCCGCTGCTCGACAAGGTGCAGAGTCCTGCGGACCTGAGGTCCCTCACGGACAGCGAGCTCAAGCGGCTGACAGGGGAGCTGCGGACGGAGGTGATTTCTGCCGTGTCGGAGACGGGCGGACATCTGGGCGCGGGGCTGGGCGTGGTCGAGTTGACGGTGGCTCTGCATGCCGTCTTTGACACGCCGAAGGACAAGCTGATCTGGGACGTCTCGCACCAGTGTTATCCGCACAAGGTGCTGACCGGGCGGCGGAACCGCATCCGCACCCTGCGTCAAAAGGGCGGGCTGTCGGGGTTTACCAAGCGCAGCGAGAGCGTGTTCGACCCCTTTGGCGCGGCGCATTCGTCGACCTCGATCTCGGCGGCGCTCGGGTTCTCCGTGGCGCGCGATCTGGGCGGCCAGTGCGACGGCGGGCTGGGGGATGCGATTGCAGTCATCGGCGACGGCTCGATGAGCGCGGGGATGGCCTTCGAGGCGATGAACAACGCCGGCCACCTTGGCAAACGCCTGATCGTGATCCTCAACGACAACGAGATGTCGATTGCGCCTCCAACGGGCGCGCTGTCCTCGTACCTCAGCCGGCTCTACGCCGAAGAGCCGTTCCAGGAGCTCAAGGCCGCCGCCAAGGGCGCTGTGAGCTTTTTGCCGGAACCCTTCCGCGAGGGGGCGAAGCGCGCCAAGGACATGCTCAAGGGGATGACCGTGGGCGGGACGCTCTTCGAGCAGCTGGGGTTCTCGTATCTCGGGCCGATTGATGGGCATGACCTCGACCAGCTTTTGCCAGTGCTGCGCACGGTCAAGGCGCGCGCGACTGGGCCGATCCTGATCCACGCGATCACGAAAAAGGGGAAGGGCTACAAGCCCGCCGAGACCGCCGCCGACAAGGGCCATGGCGTGTCCAAGTTCGACGTCGTCACCGGCAAACAGGCCAAGGCCAAGTCGAACGCGCCGAGCTACACCAAGGTGTTCGCCGAGGCGCTGGTGCAAGAAGCTGCGGAAGACTCCCGCGTCTGCGCCGTGACCGCCGCGATGCCGGACGGGACGGGGCTCGGGCTGATGGCTGAGCGCTTCCCGTCGCGCGTCTTTGACGTGGGGATTGCCGAGCAGCACGGGGTGACCTTTGCCGCGGGTCTTGCGGCGGGCGGGATGAAGCCCTTTTGCGCGATGTACTCGACATTCTTGCAGCGCGGGTATGACCAGGTGGTGCACGACGTGGCGATCCAGCGGCTGCCAGTGCGGTTTGCCATCGACCGGGCGGGGCTGGTGGGCGCGGATGGCGCAACCCATGCCGGTGCGTTTGACGTGGCCTACATGGCGAACCTGCCTGGCATGGTTGTGATGGCCGCCGCCGACGAGGCCGAGCTCAAGCACATGGTTGCCACGGCGGCAGCCTATGACGATGGACCCATCGCATTTCGCTATCCGCGGGGAGAGGGTGTCGGCGTCGACATGCCGGAGCGTGGGCAAGTGCTTGAGATCGGCAAGGGGCGCATCGTCCGGGAGGGCAAGGGCGTCGCGATCCTGTCCTTCGGCACGCGCCTCAACGAGGTTGAGACCGCCTGCGAGGCGCTGGCCGCCAAGGGGATCACGCCGACGGTGGCGGATGCCCGCTTTGCCAAACCTCTCGACCGCGACATGATCCTGGCACTCGCTGCTGACCACGACGCACTCATCACCATCGAGGAAGGCGCGATCGGCGGCTTCGGCTCTCACGTCGCGCAGCTTCTGGCCGAGGCGGGTGTGTTCGACACCGGTCTCACCTACCGCTCGATGGTGCTGCCGGACACGTTCATCGACCAAGCCTCCCCCCGCGACATGTACACCGTCGCGGGTCTCAACGCCGAGGATATCGAGGCAAAAGTGCTGAGCGTGATGGGCGTGGCGTCGCTCAATTCAAAGCAATCTCGGTAGATGCCGCACCCCTCATATCAAGAGCTGATGCTGCCGGTCTTGAAGCTCATGGCGTCAGGCCACCAGACCATTCCCCAGTGTCTGCCTAAACTGATCGCCGAGTTCGGTCTATCCAGCGAGGAGGCGGACGAGCTTTTGCCGAGCGGGCGCCAAACGATTATGGCGAACCGAGCGCATTGGGCGCGCAACTACATGTCCCAAGCAGGGCTCGTTTTTCCCCTCAAACGGGGCCACTACGTACTGTCGGATGCAGGTCGGGACTTGTTGGCGAGAAACCCGGAAAAGATCGACAACGCGATGCTCCGAGCCTATCCGGATTTCCTCGAATTTCTGGACAGGTCCAAAGTAAGCTCGTCCTCAGAGGACACATCATTTGGCCTGACGACCACCCCATCTGACACCGAAGCAAGCACGCCAGAGGACGTCATATCGCAACAAGTGTCGCAACTGGACCGCGTGTTGCAGGATGAACTTCTCACCGCAGTGCTGGCTTTGTCACCGCTTCGTTTCGAGCAGCTTATCGTGGACCTGTTGCTGAAAATGGGCTTTGGCGGCGGGGACGCCTCCAGCGGTTTGCGTATCGGAAGATCAGGCGATGGAGGTATCGACGGCATTATAAACGAAGACGCGCTGGGCTTGGACGCAGTCTACGTGCAAGCGAAACGTTATGATCCATCCAACAAGGTTGGACGACCTGATATCCAGCGGTTTGTCGGCTCTCTCACCGGCGAGAGTGCGACAAAAGGCGTGTTCGTGACCACTTCGGACTACTCGCGCGAGGCGCGAAATTACATCAGTCGCGTCCAGCAACGCATTGTTTTGATAAACGGAAATCGTCTCGCCCAATTGATGGCCCAGCACGAAGTCGGTGTGCGCGCACGCAAGACCTACGTACTCAAATCTGTCGATGACGACTACTTTACCCCTGACGCTTGAGGCCAGTCGGCACGCATCTGCGAAATGATTGCTCTTCTAAAGCCGCTGACGCAGCGTTTGCTTTGCCATGTGTGCGCGCGCCGGTCAGGCTGACGCGCATGACGATCGGCATCCACTCCCGGCCCGTATTGGCGTACCGCTGGGCCGTGTTCCTGCTGGCGGCGGGGTACACGGTCTACAACGTGCTTTTTGTCGGGTGGAGCGGGCCGGGAGGACCGTTTCGGTACCTGACGATCTGGGCGCTGCTGCTGAGCTTTTTCGCGGCCTCGCGGATGCTGGCGCGGTCGGAGCATCGCAGTGAGCGCCCGCACGAGGTGACGGCGATGTGCGCGGCGGTGCTGAACGCAATGGTCGCGGTGCTGTACTGGCGGCTTTATCTGATCGACCCGGGGCTGGTGAACGGCGGGAGGCCGATTGTCTGGTGGCAGGAATTCTATCTGCACGCGCTGGGACCGGCGCTGCAGATCGTCGATGCGCTGTTGATCGGGCAGGTCTTTCGCCGGATCTGGCGCGCGGTGCTGCCGCTGAGCGCGATCATCGCGGCTTATATCCTGTGGGCGGAGCTCTTTGTGCAGCGGTTCAATGTCTCTCCGAGTGGGAGCGTGACGAGCGGGCTGCCCTACCCCTTTCTCAACAACCTGGAGCTGGCCGAGCGGGCGGTGTTCTACGGGACCAACTTTGGCGTCGCGCTTGGGATGCTGGGTGCGTTTGCGGGGCTTGGGTGGTTGGTGCGCCGGGGCGCGCGGAGTATTTAACGGGTCGACCGTTGGGCCGATGCAAAAAAACATCTGTGCACGCGCCGTCCCGGGGGTGGCGCATCGCGCCGCCCGTTTTGCCGGAGGCAAACCTACGGTTTGACGGGGTGGGTCGGCGCGGCCTGACAGTGCCTGTCAGGCGGGTGCTTTGACTTAAGCAAGTGTGTATTAAAGCGCGTCTTGCATCATGCGTATCCCATAAGCTGGCCACAAAAGGTGCCGGCGGAAACGGCCTCCGGGGAAGCGGGGCGGCGGGGTGGTCAGAACGGTCGACGTCGGTTTGTCCATGCGTCCATCCGCGATCAGGTCGGCGAGAAGCGCGCCGCAATAGCTGCCCATCGCCACGCCGTTTCCGTGATAGCCGAACGCGGCAAAGAGGCCGGGATGGTCCGGGACCGGGCCGCAGAAGGGCGTGAGGTCTCGGGTCAGGCAGACGAGGCCGCTCCAGACATGCAGCGTTCCGAGCTGGGCGAGGGCCGGGAACATCCGTGCAAAGGCGCGGCGCAGACGGGCCTCGGCGCGGCGGTCCGCAGCAACGCTCGACAGCAAAGAGCCGCGCATCCCAAAGAGCATGCGCCCGTCTGGCATCCGCCGGAAATAGTGCAGGAACTCGCGCGAGGTGTAGGCCATCTGCCGCGTCGTCCAGCCAGCCTCCTGGGCCAGCGCCTCGGGGATCGGAGCGGTCACGAGCACCGCCGATTGGGCGGGCAGGAACCGCCCGGCAAGCCAGGAGAGCAGGCTGTCCGGTGCGTAGCCGTTCATCGCGAGCACGACCTTACCGGCACGGATTGTGTGGCCATTTGCGGTCAGCGTGTAGCCGTCCCGCGTCCAGCCAAGATGTGTGACGGGGCTGTCGCCAAAGGCTTGCGCGCCCGCCTTTTGCGCGGCGGTGAGAAGGCCGGCGAGGTACTTGGCCGGGTTGAGGCCGAAGCCGACACGCAGGGTCATCGCGCCGTGGAATGGGCCGTGCAGGCCCGATTGACGCAGTCCATCACGCGGAGTGAGGTCCACCTCGGTGTCGTAGTCACGCGCCAGATCCTGCGCCTCGGATTGCATCTGCGCCCAGGTGCGGGGGCTGTGGGCAAGCATCGTCTCACCGTCCGAGTGCCGGTCGATGTCGAGCGAGAGCCGCTGCGCGAGGTCCGCGACATGATCGACCGCGGCGCGTTCGGCACGTCGATAGGCGCGTCGCTGGTCTTCTCCGAAGCGGGCGCGCAGCGCGGCGTCGGTCGCCTTCGCCCCACCCAGACAGCAAAATCCCCCGTTGCGGCCGGATGCGCCGAAGAGTGGATGGCGGGCGTCGAGGAGGGTGACAGACAGACCGCGCTCTGCCAGCGCAAGCGCTGCGTTGGCGCCCGTGACGCCTGCGCCGATGATGGCGACGTCGGTCTGGTGATCCTGTGTCAGCTTTGGCCATGCGAGCGGCGTGTCGACGGTCTCGGGCCATGCACAGCGCGCTCGGGGCGCGTCGGAATAGGCGTGCTCCGGGTAGGGGCGCCTCATGCGCGGGCGGCTTGCGCCTCGTCCCGCGCGCGGAGCACCGCCTGCCGTTTCGAGATGAGCGAGGCGGTGATCACGCCGATCGTCACCACCGCAATCAGCAGCGTTGAAAGCGCATTGATCTCGGGTGTCACGCCGAGACGGATCGCGGAAAATAGCTTGATCGGGAGGGTCGTGGCGCTGGGGCCGGAGGTGAAAGAGGCGATCACCAGATCGTCGAGCGAGAGGGTGAACGCCAGAAGCCAGCCCGAGATCACCGCCGGTGCAATGATCGGCAAAGTCACCAGCCGGAACGCCTGGAACGGCGTGCATCCGAGATCGAGCGCAGCCTCCTCGAGCGAGCGGTCGAACGAAGTCAGCCGCGAGGAGACGACGACGGACACAAAGCACATCGAGAACGTGGTGTGCGCGAGCACGATCGTCAGCACGCCACGGTCGAGGCCGATCCCGATGAAGAGGAGGAGGAGCGACAGGCCGGTGATGACTTCGGGCATCACGAGTGGCGCGTAGATCATGCCGGAAAAGAGCGTGCGTCCTGCGAACCGCCCGCCCCGGATAAGCAGGTACGCCGCCATCGTGCCGAGCACCGTCGCGATGGTCGAGGAGAGGACCGCGACCTGCAGCGTGACCCAGGCCGCGTCGAGATAGGCTTCGTTCTGGAAGAGCTCGCCGTACCACTTGGTCGAGAAGCCCGCCCAGACCGTCACCAGGTTGGACGCGTTGAACGAGAAGATGATGAGGATCACCATCGGCAGGTAGAGGAACGCAAAGCCAAGCGTCAGCGAGGTCGCGTTGAACCAGGTAAAGCGCGTCATCGGGCAGCTCCCTTGCCTGTGGCGGCAGCGCTGGTGGCGCGTGCGGGAGCCTCTGGCGGTGGAGTGAGCGCGCGTCTCGAAAACGCTCCAGTGGAGCGTTTTGCGCGTGAACGGGCGGAGCCCTGTGGGAAGATGAAGATCATCCGTCCGTCTCCCGTGCCTTTTGCTCGTTCCTTTGGAAAAGGACGATGGGGATGATCAGGATCAGGAGGAGGATGACGGCCACGGCAGAGGCGACGGGCCAGTCGCGGTTGTTGAAGAACTCCTCCCAGAGGACCTTGCCGATCATCAGCGTGCCGGAGCCTCCAAGGATCGAGGGGATCACGAATTCGCCGATCACCGGGATGAAGACGAGAAAGCAGCCGGCGATGATGCCGTTTTTCGACAGGGGCACCGTGACCAGCCAGAAGGCCGTGAGGCGCGTGCAGCCGAGGTCGGTGGCGGCCTCGATCAGGCTGTCGTCCATCCGTTCGAGCGCGGCGTAGATCGGCAGGATCATGAACGGCAGGTACGTATAGACGATGCCGATGTAGACGGCGGTGTTGGTGTTCAGGATCGTGAGCGGCTCGGAGATGATCCCGGTCCAAAGGAGCGCCTGGTTGAGAAAGCCCTGCTGCGAGAGGATGCCGATCCAAGCGTAGACGCGGATCAGGAACGAGGTCCAGAACGGCAGGATCACGAGCATCAGCAGCGTCGTGCGCCATTCCTGCGGCGCGCGGGCCATGGCGTAGGCAATCGGGTAGGCGACGCAGAGCGTGATGAGGGTCGAGATGGCCGCGATCTGGAGGGAAGAGAGGTACGCCTTCCAGTAGAGGTCATCGTCGGTGAGAAAGACGTAATTCTCGAAATCGAGCCCGGTGAAGAAGGCCCGGATGGACGCCCACCCTTCGGAGAGGTCGAGGGTGGGCGTGTAGGGCGGGATCGCGATGGCCGGATCGCTGAGCGAGATTTTGAGCACGATCAGGAACGGCACCAGAAACAGCGCCAAAAGCCAGACGTAGGGGATCGCGATCAAGAGGCGGCGCATGGGCGGGCCTTGTTTGGGGTGTGGGAGCGGAGGTCCCAGACGCGGACAGGAAGGTCCCGGATCAAGTCCGGGACGCGGGATACGAGACCAAACCCGCCCCGAACTTGATCTCGGAATGTTGCGTTTGATGCGGCAAGCTTGGCCTTGAGGCCCCGGATCAGGTCCGGGGCGGTGGGCGCAGGCTTCTGACAAGGTCGCTTTGGGGCGAGGTTTCGCATGACTCTTCCGGCCCATGCGTTGGGATGCACGCACGCCGCGTCCCGGACTTGATCCGGGACCTCGTCGTGATCCGACGGACCAAGACGGTCAAACAACCCCCTCATTTCAGCAACACCACGCCGGCGGTGCCCGACCAGCCGACCCAGACGGTGTCTTCCCAGGTGAAGGCGCGGGCGGAGATGCGGCGGGTGTTGGCGGTTTGCGCCTTGATCACGAGGCCGGTCGAGAGTTCGACGTGGTACGTGGACACGTTACCGAGGTAGGCGATGTCGAGCACCTTGCCCTGGTAGGCGTTGGGCAGGTCGGGCTTGTCCGCGGTCACGGTGATCTTTTCGGGACGGATCGCCAGAGTGACGGGCTTCCCGTCCAGCCCTTCGGGCGCGTTCGACACCACAAGGGG
The DNA here is from genome assembly GCF_052825805.1 of Pseudaestuariivita sp. Lineage (NCBI taxonomy): Bacteria > Pseudomonadati > Pseudomonadota > Alphaproteobacteria > Rhodobacterales > Paracoccaceae > Pseudaestuariivita > Pseudaestuariivita sp. The sequence continues at coordinate 84,994 of NZ_JBRBVB010000008.1, forward strand.
CGCTTCTCCGTCGGTCCAGGTGATCTGCATGCCGTCGGGCTGCGGTAAGCGCGGCGGGGGCGCGGCCTCGCCCGCGGTCTCGCCTTCGGCATAGCCAAAGAGCGGGCCGAGCCGCTTGACCAGCCACGAGGCGCTGTCGTTGGCGCGGGTTTCCGGCTCGGTGGCGGCCGGCGTTGCGGGCGCTTCGGGCGGCAAGGGCGCGGTGCGCGCGGCGGTGCCGGGGATCAGGTTGATCTCCCCGATGAAGTCCGCGACGTAGGTGGAGTTCGGCGTCTCGTAGATCGCGTCGGGCGTGGCGACCTGCACGATCTTGCCCTCGTCCATCACCGCGACGCGGGAGGCGACGGTCATCGCCTCCTCCTGGTCGTGGGTCACGATGACAAATGTCGTGCCGGTGGTCTCCTGGATCTCCATCAGCTCAAACTGGGTCTCGTGGCGCAGTTTTTTGTCGAGCGCGCCGAGCGGCTCGTCGAGCAGCAGCAGCTTGGGCGCTTTGGCAAGGCTACGGGCAAGTGCCACGCGCTGACGCTGACCGCCGGAGATCTGGTGCGGCTTGCGCTGGGCGAACCGGTCGAGCTTAACCAGACGCAGCATCTCTTCGACGCGGGCGTCGATAAAGCCCTTGTCCCGCCCCTCGCGGCGGAGGCCGAAGGCGATATTTTCCCACACGGTCAGGTGCGGGAAGAGCGCGTAGCTCTGGAACATCATGTTCACCGCGCGCTGGTTGGCCGGGATGTCCGCCATGTCCTGCCCGCCGATGGTGATGGTGCCGGACGTGGGCGTCTCGAACCCGGCGAGCATGCGCATCAGCGTCGTCTTCCCACAACCGGAAGGCCCGAGGAGGGCAAAGAACTCCCGCTCGTAGATGTCGATGGTCAGGTCGTCGATGGCGACGAAGTCGCCGAACCGTTTGGTGACGTTCTGGAACCGGATGAGCGGCACGGCGTCCGGGTCGGTCCAGGGCGCGAAGTCGAGGGCATTTACCATGGAGCGAGGATTGCTGGATTCGCCGGGATTGTGAAGGCGGTTCGCAGTGATCCAGCGCGGTGTGCGCCGGGAGTGGTGGCCGAATGGGCAGTAGCCGTGGGCCAGTGTGAAGATCGCCCCTCGCCTTTCGCGCGCTTTGCGGGCAAGCCTGCGGGGATGGATCAGGTACGGATCGCGAGGATGTGCCGCATCGGCGGAGCGGCGGCGACAGTCGGCGTGGGCGCCTGCGTGCATACCGCCGCCGAGCTGATGCCGCTGGGACAGATCATGGCGTTTCGGGCGCTGATCTCGGGGGCGCTGATCGTGCTTTACGGTGTGGCGATGCGGCGTCCGGCGGACCTTGTCCCGCGCCGGGCGCGGCCGCATCTCGTGCGCGGGCTTCTGGCCTGCTGCGCGATGGTGCTGACCTATATCTCGTTTGCGCGACTGCCGGTGTCGCAGGCGCAGACGCTGGCCTACCTTGCGCCGATCCTCGTCCTGCCTCTCGCGATGGCGCGCCTCAATGAGCGTCTGACGGCCCGGCTTGTGGTCGGTCTGGTGGTTGGCTTTGCCGGGGTCGTGCTGATCGTCGGGCTGTCCTTTGGTGAGGGCGCGCTGCAGTTCTGGGGGGCGCTGGCCGGCGTGGGCGGCGCGGTGTTCGTGGCGATCATCCAGATCAACATCCGCGCCATGTCCGCGACGGAGACAGCGATCTCGATCTCGCTGTCGTTCACGGTGATCGTGGCCGGGGTCACTGGGCTGAGCGTGCTCTGGGGCAACTGGGTCTGGCCGGGGACATATGGCGTTCTGCTGCTTGTCACGGCAGGTGTGTTCGGGGCGCTCAACCTGATGCTCTTTGCCGAGAGTCTGGCGCGTGCGCCCGCGTCGGCGGTTGCGCCGCTCGATTACACCGGGCTGATCTGGGCGCTGCTGATCGATCTGGTGATCTTTGAACAGGTGCCGGGGCCGATGGGGCTTTTGGGGAGCGTGCTCATCACGCTTGCGGCTCTGATTGTCGTGCTGGAGCCGCGGCGCGCGGCACCAACAACGCCAAGGACGCCAGTGTAGCGCGTCATTGACGTGGAGGCGCTGCCGGATGACGCTGCGGCAGTCAGCTCTAAACCTGATACACGATGCTCAATTCAGAGCACCCGCCTGACAGGCACCGTCAGGCCGTCAAACCGTAGGTTTCCCTCTGGCAAAACGGGCGGCGCGTGCACATCGGTTTCAAGTGCATTGGGTTTCGGGTCGCTTGCTTTAAGGTCAGGACCTAAAAGGAGCCGCGCCATGATCGTCACCGAAGTCCGCGTCACCCCGATGATGCTGCCGCTCAAGACGCCGTATGTCTGGTCGCAGGGGGTGGAGGATGTCTTTTGCGTGAACCTGATCGAGCTCTTGGGCGAGGACGGTGCCGTCGGGATCGGGGAGACCACCACCGCGCCCGATGCCGCGGCGCAGGCGATGGTCCTGCGCAAGCTTGGCCAGCGGTTTGTCGGGCGCTCGGTCTTTGAGGCGCAAAGGGTGATGGCGGAGGCATACAAAGGCGCCTTCCTCGTCTTTGGCGGGAACATGCCGCGCTATGCCAACCAGCTGATGGCGGGGTTCGACATGGCGGCGCTCGACCTGCAGGGGCAGGCGGTGGGGCGCCCGGTCTGGGACCTCTTGGGTGGCGCGGTGCGCGATCACGTCGGGTACTTTTACTTCCTGCAAGGCGAGAGCATCGAGGCGCTGGTGGCGGATGCCAAGGCCGCCGTCGCGGCAGGCCATCCGATCATCTACCTCAAGGTCGGGATCGACCCGGACCGGGACATCGCCGCCACCAGGGCTGTGCGCGCAGCGATCGGTGATGCGCGCCTGCGGCTCGATGCAAACGAGGCGTGGGACCCGGCGCTGGCGCTGCGGATGATCACGCGGCTCGCGCCCTACGATGTGGAGTATATCGAGCAGCCGACGCCCTCGACCTCGCTCGAGGCGCTCGGTCAGGTCACGCGCCAAAGCCCGATCCCGATTGGCGCCGATCAGTCGGTCTTTACCCTCAACGAGGTCTACCGCGCCGTGCAGGGAGGGCATGCGCACATGATCGCGGTGGGTCCGCGCGAGATCGGCGGGCTGCGTCCGATGATCAAGGCGGCCGGGATCGCGGAGGCGGCGGGGCTCAAGCTCTGCATCCACTCGTCCATGACCACCGGCATCACCACCGTCGCCGAACATCACGTGGGCCGGGCGATCCCGAACCTCGACGATGGCAACCAGATCATGTGGCAACTGCTTCAGGACAACGTGCTGGAAGGCCCGGACGTCGCGCCCGTCAAAGGCCGTCTGGCGCTCGCGGGCAAACCGGGGCTGGGTATCACGCTAGATCGGGACACGGTCGCGCGGGCGGCGGAGCGGTTTTCCAAGGAGCACGGCCGTCCATAGGCCAGGCTGACGACGGATATGCGCCGCACCACGCAGGCCAAGCTTGGACTGGCGCAGGTCTCGCGTCTCGGTTGTCGCGTTCAAAGTCACGTTGTGGGTCTTGCTTCGGTGCCGTCATGGAGTGAGGCACGGACACAGAAAAAGGGGCGAACTTGCGCCCGCCCCCCATCAATTCACCTTATGCCGATTAGGTGCCGGACTTCACCTTGGTCCACAGACGGGTCACCGTGCGCTGAACGCGCGCCGGGTAGGGCGTCGTGGTAAAGAGGTTCTCGAGCGTCGCCTCGTCCGGGTAGACGGCGGGGTATTCGAGGATCTCGGGGTCGATGAACTCCTGCGCGGCCTCGTTGCCGGAGGCGTACCAGACATAGTTGGTGGCCGCCGCCGAGTTCTGCGCGTCGAGGATGAAGTTGATGAACTTGTGCGCACCTTCCGGGTTCGGCGCGTCGGCGGGGATCGCCATCTGGTCGAACCACATTTGCGCGCCCTCGACCGGGATCGCGTAGTCGATCTCGTTCCCGTTCTCTGCCTCGGCGGCCGTGTACTGCGCCTGGAAGACGTCGCCCGACCAGCCCACGGCCACGCAGATCTCGCCGTTGGCGAGCGCGGTGATGTATTCGGAGCTGTGGAACTTGCGGATGTAAGGGCGGACGGCCTCGAACACCGCTTCGGTCTTGGCGATCACGTCCGGGTCGTGGCTGTCGGGGTCTTCGCCGATGTAGTTAAGGGCCGCCGGGATCATCTCTGTGGGCGCGTCGAGGAAGTAGACGCCGCACTCGGCGAGCTTTTCCATGTTGGCCGGGTCAAAGACGAGGTCCCAGCTGTCGACGGGTGCGTCTTCACCGAGGATCTCGGTCACCTTGCCGACGTTGTAGCCGATGCCTGTGGTCCCCCACATGTAGTTGATCGAGTACTCCCCGCCCGGGTCGTACTGCTCGGTCCGCGCCTGAATCATGTCCCAGAGGTTGTCCGCGTTCGGCAGCATCGACGGGTCGAGCTTTTGGAAGGCGCCGGCGGCGATCTGGCGTTGCAGGAACGTGCCTGTCGGCACGACGACGTCATAGCCCGAGCCGCCTGCGAGCATCTTGGTCTCCAGCAGCTCGTTGCTGTCGAACACGTCGTAGATCAGCTCGAGGCCGGTCTCTTCCTCGAATTTGGCCAGCAGGCTTTCGTCGATGTAGTCGGACCAGTTGTAGACGCGGACCTCTTCGGCCACGGCTGCGCCGGTCAGCGCGAGTGCCGAGACGGCGCCAAGTGCGATATGTTTCATGTGCGTGTTCTCCCCATGCACCGGACGTCGGTTGCGCGCCCGAATCCGGGAGATAACATCAAAAGCCGCGCCCTGGCGCAATGGTCCGCCGCAGACGCGCGGCTGACAGGCGCCGGGTTGCTGCCAATCGCGCCAGTGTAGCGCCGTCGGAGAGGTCGTCCGGGGACGACACGCAACGCCACCTCGGCTGACATATTTTGGCGCTTTCGTGCAATTCGTTATTTTGATAATTAACAAATTATGAAAACAGATTTGATTCTCAAGGCGCTTGGCCATCCGCAGCGGCGGTTGCTGCTGGACCTCTTGCGCGAGCCGCGGGCGGCGTTTCCACCTCCCCTGCCCGAGCACGAGGACTTGCCGGGCGTTTGTTCGGGGTATCTGCCGGAGCGGCTTGGCCTCGCGGCGCCGACGGTGTCGCAATACCTTGCGCTGCTCGAACAGGCGGAGCTGATCACCCGCACCCGGCACGGGCGCTGGGTGTTCGTGGCGCGCGACGAGGACGGGATCGCGCGCGCCTTGCAAGCTTTGACGGACGAGATCGGAGCGATGAATGGCTAAGGTGCTGGTGCTCTACGAGAGCAACAATCGCGGATACACCGCAGACATGGCTGCGCTGGTCGCGGAGGGCGCGAAGTCGCTTGAGGGCGTCGATGTGCGTGTGCGCTCGGTGGAGGACGCGGGCGAGGACGACATCTGCTGGGCGGACGGGATCGCGCTTGGCTCACCCACCAACCTCGGCGGCATCTCGTGGCGGATGAAGGAGTGGTGGGACACGCGGTCCTTCGACCTCTGGGGCGCGCTCGACGGCAAGCTCGGCTGCGCCTTTTCCTCGTCAGGCGCCTGGGGCGGCGGCGGAGAGCAGACCTGCATGGCGCTGAATACGTTGATGATGAACTTCGGGATGCTTGTCTTTGGCGTGACCGACTACGTTGCCCCCAAGATGGCCCCGCACTACGGCGCGATCTGTGCTGGCTCGCCGCGCACCGAAGCTGAGCAAGAGATGTGCCGCCGTCTGGGACGGAGGCTGGCGGAGTGGTGTGCGGTTTATGTAGACGGGGTGGCCGCGGCGCACCCGTCGCAGGCCAGTTACGACAGGGCGGTGCAACACGGGTAGTTGAGTGTCCAATTCCGCCGCCATTTGATCTGAAACCTTTCACACCAAAGTTCACGCGCCGTCCCGCGGGGAGGCGCAATCGCGCCGCCCCATGGGGGCGGGTCGGCGCAGCCTGACAGTGCCTGTCAGACGGGTGCTTTGGTTTAAGCGAGTACAAACTGCGCTCGCTTGCGCAGCTTTTCACTCTTTCAGCGGCACCCTGACACATTCCAACGCGACCGGTTTTCCCGCACGGTGGCGCAGCGAAGGAGAGCCGCGTAATGTCCGCACTTGTCCAGACATCTCCGCTTCCAGAGTTCAGCGCGCTGCACGCGTTGCGCGTGCCTCGGGATTTTCTCGATTGCTACGCGGTTGCCTCGTCCGCCACGCCGCGGCAGGCGGCGGAGGTCATCACGGCATTTCCGCGCTGGACGCATGGTCTCTTGACGCTGCGCAAGCTCATCACTGCGCCTTTCGGGCTCAAGCAGGAGGGGCCGGACACGGGCAACAGCGTGGGTCCGTTTCCAGTAACGCACGAGAGCGCGACCGAGCTGACCGCCGGATTCGACGACAGGCACCTCGATTTTCGTGTCAGCGTAACGGCAATCGACGGCACGGTGCGTCTTGCCACATGGGTCAAGCCGCACAATTTCGGTGGCCGCGCGTACCTGACCGCGATCATGCCATTTCACATCGCCATAGCGCGCAATGCGCTGGCGCGGACGGCTGCAGCCTTCCCCCCTTGACGGCCCCTGTGCGGCGGCCTCAAATCCGGGCGAGGGAGCGCGCACCATGAACAAGATCACCAACCACCTGCCGACGGCGGAGTTGCAGGCGCTGGACGCGGCGCATCACATGCACCCGTTCACCGCCAACGCCGAGCTTGCCGCCAAGGGCGCGCGGGTCATCAAGAGCGCCAAGGGCGTGTGGCTGACGGGCAGCGACGGGGAGCGCTACCTCGACGCGATGGCCGGGCTCTGGTGCGTCAACCTCGGCTATGGGCGGGAGGAGCTTGCCGAAGCGGCGGCGGCGCAGATGCGCGAGCTGCCGTATTACAACACCTTCTTTCAGACGACGCACATTCCGGCGATTGCGCTGGCCGAGCGGTTGGCGGAGCTGGCGCCGGGGGACCTCAACCACGTCTTCTTCGCTGCGGGCGGCTCGGAGGCGAACGACACGAACATCCGGCTGGTGCGCACCTACTGGGCGGCGCAAGGCAAGCCGGAAAAGCAGGTCATCATCTCCCGCAAGAACGCCTATCACGGCTCGTCCATCGGGTCGGCCTCGCTTGGCGGGATGACGTATATGCACGCACAGGGCGGGCTGCCGATCCCGGGCATCGTGCATATCGACCAGCCGCACTGGTGGGCCGAGGGGGGCGACCTCAGTCCGCACGATTTCGGCATCGCCCGCGCGCGGCAGCTGGCCGAGACGATCGACGAGATCGGCGAGGACAAGGTCGCGGCATTCATCGCAGAGCCGATCCAGGGCGCGGGCGGCGTGATCGTCCCGCCAGAGAGCTACTGGCCGGAAGTGCAGCGCATTCTGGCGGAGCGCGACATCCTCTTTATCGCGGACGAGGTGATCTGCGGGTTCGGGCGCACGGGCAATTGGTTCGGGTCCGAGACGCTGGGCCTCGCGCCGGACATCATGACGATCGCCAAGGGGCTGAGCTCGGGCTACCAGCCGATCGGCGGGTCCATCGTGTCGGACCGGGTCGCGGACGGGCTTGCGGCGACGGAGTTCAACCACGGGTACACCTATTCGGGTCATCCCGTCGCCTGCGCCGTTGCGCTCGAGAACCTGCGCATCCTCGACGAGGAAGGCATCGTGGCCCGCGTGCGCGAGGAGACGGCGCCGTATCTGGCAAAAGCCTGGGCCTCGCTCGGCGATCACCCGCTGGTCGGGGAGACGGCGATCTGCGGGATGATGGGATCCTTGGCTTTGACGCCGGACAAGTCCAGCCGCGCGCCTTTTGCCGAAGGGGGCGCGGCGGGCATGGCGGTGCGCGAGCGCTGTTTTGGCAATGGCCTGGTGATGCGGGCGGTGGGGGACCGGATGATCATCTCTCCTCCGTTGGTGATTTCGGAGGATGAAATCGACACGTTGATCGCGCGTGCGCGGCGCTCGCTCGACGAGGGGATGGCAGATTTGCAAAGCGCGGGCCTGCTGTGACGGGGCAATGGTGGGCGGTGCCCACCTTACGGCGCTTTGTCGGAGGTCGTGTGCCGGGGAGGCATATGTTCCGTTTGGATATTTTTAGCCAGAAGAAGCTGGGGACGTGGGTGATGCGGCTGTGCTGGGCGCTTGTGTTTGCGGTTTTGGGCTCGGCGCTTTGGGCGGAGGATTACTCCGAGAGCCGACGCGTGCTCGCGGCGGATGGGATCCCTGTCACTGCGGGTGCGGCGCCGGGGTATGTGCCGGATGACACCTGCGAGCTCTGTCACGAGGGGATTGCGGCGTCTTATGCCGAGGTCGGCATGAGCCAGTCGTTTCATAAGCCGCGCCAGTCGCGGGTGATCGAAGCTCTGGATGCGCCGCCGTTTGTGCACGCCGCGACGGGGCATCACTACCAGATGCGGTGGGAGGATGGATCGTACTTGTTCTCCCGGTGGCGGGAGGCGGAGGACGGCACGGAGCTGGACCGGTTTGACGGGCGCGTCGATTGGGTTCTTGGCTCGGGCCATAAGAGCCGGGTCTACCTGATTCAGGAGCCGAACGGGAAGCTCTTGCAGCTGCCGATTGCCTGGTATTCGCAGACGCAAAGCTGGGGGATGCCGCCGGGGTTCGAGGATGCGAACCATTCGGGGCTGGCGCGGCCTGTGCAGCGGCAGTGCATGGCGTGCCACAACGCCTTTGCCGAATTGCCGGAGCGCGGGGACCGGACGGGGCATCCCAACCTTTTTCCAACCGATCTGCCGCAGGGGATCGGGTGTCAGAGGTGCCACGGGCCGGGCGCGGATCACGTGCGTTTGTCGCTGGTCGATCGCGCGCCCATTGCGCAGTCGGTGGCGGCGATCATCAACCCGGCCAACCTTCCCGAGGCCCGGCAGCGGGACGTGTGCCGCGCCTGTCATCTGCAGCCGGCGGTCGCGATCCAGGGGCTGCCACGCGACGGGCATGGGTATCACGCATTCCGCCCCGGGGACGTGCTGACGGACAGGTTCCTCAACATGGACCTGACGGATCAGACGCAATCCAAGGCGGAAAGGTTCGACATCAACCACCACGCCTACAGGTTCGAGCAGAACGCCGCGGCGGTGCCGGCGCATGGCGAGATGCTCTGCACCACCTGTCACAACCCTCACCGCAAGCTGCCGAAGGCGGAGCGCGCGGCGCATTACCGGGGGGTGTGTGTGGCCTGTCACGAGACGGACCTAGCGGGGGTGCCGATGGCGCGGGCGCCTGCAGAGCATCCGGTGATTGCCGCGGACGCGGATTGCACGACCTGTCACATGCCGCAGAGGCGCACGCAGGACGTGATCGAAGTGTCGATGACGGACCACAGGATCGTGCGGAACCCCGCGCCTGCCGACGAGCGTCTGGCGCCGATCGCGCGACACGACCCACGCGTGACGGCGGTGGACCTTTATGAGACGCCCGAGGGGATGAGTGACCAGGAGCGCGCACAGTATACGCTGAGTGCGATCCTGATCTATGACGGCGCGCGGCAGAAGGGGGCGGTGACCCAGCTGATGCGCCTGATCAAGGACACTCAGCCGGAGGCGTACGAGCCGTGGCTCCTGGTGCTCAAGACGCTGATCAAGCAGAAGCGTTACCGCGAGGCGGTGGTGGTGGCGGACAACACCTTGCGCCGGGCGCCGGACCTGCCGGATGTGATCGCCAACGTGGCGCTGGTGCGCTACGCAACCGGGCAGCGCGCCGAAGGCAAGCGTATGCTCGCCGATCTAGCGCGCGCGCGGCCGGAAATTACGACGCCGCTGATGAACCTCGCCTCGCTTCTCGCGCAGGAGCGGCGGCTGGGCGATGCGGAGGTGTTGGTGCGGCGAGTGCTGGAACAGGAGCCGACCAACTGGAACGGCTGGACGATGCTGGCGCGGCTCGAGAGTGCTACGGGTAACCAAGGTGCCGCGATCGAGGCGTATTTCGAGGCGCTGCGGATCGAACCGCGGGCGCAAAACAGTGGGGCGGCGTTGGCGGACCTGCTAGATGCGGCAGGACGGCCTGAAGAGGCTGTTCGCTACCGCAACTGACGCGCGCAAGCTTAAACCTGATACATTCGCTTATTGCAGGGCACCCGCCTGACAGGCACAGTCAGGCCGCGTCATGCCAAAGGCATGCCTCCGGCATGACCCGCCCCCGTCAAACCGTAGGTTTGCCTTCGGCAAAACAGGCGGCGCGATGCGCCACCCCGCGGGACGGCACGTGAATACCCGTTTCGATTGTATCAGGTTTAACGTCGCCCGCTCCAAAGCGCACCTTTGGCACGCAGACCATCCTCCCGATCTGCCCGGATTCGCAGCCTAACTTCCCCGAATGTCCTCATTGCGTGGATCAAAACTTGCCATCCGCGCTCCGCCGCGCTCTAGTCTGCGGCACGCGAGGCGTGGGATCAACGGCGCCCGAGGGGAGAATCAGACTTGACCGAGACCGCTTTTGTGGAATTCGACCGCGTGCAAAAAAGCTACGACGGCGAAACGCTGGTCGTCAAAGACCTCAACCTGACCATGCCCAAGGGCGAGTTTCTCACTATGCTTGGGCCCTCGGGGTCGGGAAAGACCACCTGCCTGATGATGCTCGCCGGGTTCGAGACGGCCACCCACGGGGAAATCCGCCTCGACGGCAAAGAGATCAACAACATCCCGCCGCACAAGCGCGGCATCGGCATGGTGTTCCAGAACTACGCCCTCTTTCCGCACATGACGGTGAACGAGAACCTGGCCTTCCCGCTCGAAGTGCGCGGCATCGACAAGTCGACGCGTGAAGACAAGGTGCGGCGCGCGCTCGACATGGTGCAGATGGGCGCGTTCGGCAATCGCCGCCCGGCGCAGCTGTCGGGCGGTCAGCAACAAAGGATCGCGCTGGCGCGGGCGCTGGTGTTCGAGCCGGAGCTGGTGCTGATGGACGAGCCGCTCGGCGCGCTCGACAAGCAGCTGCGCGAGCAGATGCAGTTCGAGATCACCCGCCTTGCGCACGACCTCGGCATCACCACCGTCTACGTCACCCACGACCAGACCGAAGCGCTGACGATGTCCGACCGCGTGGCGGTGTTCAACGACGGGCGCATCCAGCAGCTCGCCCCGCCTGACGCGCTTTATGAGGAGCCGGAGAACAGCTTCGTCGCGCAGTTCATCGGGGAGAACAACACGCTCGAGGGACGGATCAAGTCCATCGCCCGCGGCATCGCCGAGGTCGAGCTGGACGACGGGCGCGTGATCGACGCCAAGCCGATCAACGTGGACAAACCCGGCGACCGCACCCGCGTGTCGATCCGCCCCGAACGGGTGGAAATGGACACGTCCCGCCTGCCCGAGGGCGCACATACGCTCGAGGCAGAGGTCAAGGAGTTCATCTATATGGGCGACATCTTCCGCACCCGGCTCAGCGTGGCAGGCAACGACGACTTTGTCGTTAAGACCCGCAACGCCCCCGGCCAGGTCAAGATGCAGCCGGGACAGCGCATCCAGATCGGATGGCTGCCCGAGGATTGCCGCGCACTCGACGCGGCGTAGCGCATTTGCGTCCGGGTCCCCGGGCGCAGGTTACGGTGAGGCGGCGCGCGGTCCCTGCCTTGCCCGGTTTGAAAACGGACCGCACATGGGAGAACGACACATGAAACTGAAGACAGCTCTGCTGACGACGGTGTTTGTGACGGGCGCATCGGTCGCCTTCGCGGACGGCCACTCGGAGATCACCGTGATGTCCTGGGGCGGCGCCTACACCAAAAGTCAGGTCGAGGCGTACCACAAACCCTTCACCGAAGAATTCGGCATCGGCATCAACTCGGTCGACAGCGACAACCCGGCCACGCCGATCAAGGCACAGGTCGAGGCCGGCAATGTGACCGTCGACGTCGCGGACGTCGAATTCTCGGACGCCGTGCGCCTCTGCGACGAGGGCCTGCTCGAAGAGATCGACCTGTCGATCCTGCCCGACGCACCGGACGGCACCTCGGCCGAAGACGACTTCATCGAAGGCGCGCTGCAAGACTGTGCCGTCGCCAACATCGTGTGGTCGACCGTCTACGCCTACAACTCCGAGAACGTCGACGGCACGCCGACAACCATCGCGGACTTCTTCGACCTCGAGGCGTTCCCCGGCAACCGCGGCCTGCGCAAGTCGGCCAAGGCAACGCTCGAAATGGCGCTGATGGCGGACGGCGTTCCGGCGGGTGAAGTCTACGACCTGCTCGACACCGAGGAAGGCGTGGACCGCGCCTTTGCCAAGCTCGACACGATCAAGGACAGCATCGTCTGGTGGGAAGCCGGCGCCCAGCCGCCGCAACTGCTCGCCGACGGCGAAGTGGTGATGTCGACCGCCTACAACGGCCGTATCTTCAACGCAGCCGTGGCCGAAGGCCAGCCGCTCGAAGTGGTCTGGGACGGCCAAATCCTCGACTTCGACCTGTTCGTGATCCCGAAGGGCGCCCCGAACAAGGAAGAAGCGCTGAAGTTCATCGCCTTCTCGACCGACACCCAGCGTCTCGCGGACCAGGCGTCGTGGATCTCCTACGGTCCCGCACGTCGCTCCTCCGGTGAGCTTGTCGGCCTCTTCAACGACGGCAAGACCGAAATGGCGCCGCACATGCCGACCGCCGAAGCGAACCTGACCAACGCTCTGGTCAACAACTTCGAGTTCTGGGTCGACAACGACGCCGAGCTGAACGAGCGCTTCAACGCGTGGCTCTCGCAATAAGCTAGGGTTTGGGGCGTGCCGTCGCGGCGCGCCCCTCCTTTGCCGTCCAGCCGCGCGCCGGCTGAACCGCCAAGGAAAAACATCCAGGATCGGAGGCCACCATGGCCGACATGACCGCTGACATGGCCGGCGCCCCGGGCGAGCGCCTCACGACCGCCGATGGCAAACCGCTCAAGTCCGCGCTCGCCGCCGCCCAGGCGCGCTCCAAACGCCGCGCGTTCTTCCTCGTCGCGCCACTCTTGGTGTTTGTGCTGCTGACCTTCGTCGCGCCCATCGGGCAAATGCTGCACCAATCGGTTTACAACCCCGACTTCGTCTACAAGACCGACGTGACGACCAAGGAAACGACCCCGATCATGGTCAACCTGCGGCGCTGGTTCGACGAGAACCCCCGCGGCACCGAACCGGGTGAAGAGGCCTACGCCGCCCTCGTCGCCGACCTCAAGGTCCTGCGCGAGGTCAAGGCCGCCGGCATCGCCGGCACGCGCATCAACTACGAACGCTCCGGCTCCCGCTCGCTTTTCACCAAATCCGCCCGCAACGCCCGCAAGCTCGAAGCACCCTTCAAAGAGGCCCTCCTCGACGTGGACGACGAATGGGCCGACCCCACCGTCTGGGCGGCCATGCGCGACGCGTCATCGGCATACACAATGAACTTCTACCTCGCCGCCATCGACAAAACGCGCGGCGTGGACGGCTCCATCGAGAACGTCGACGAAAAACGCGCGCTTTACGTGAAGCTCTTCTGGCGCACACTGGTCCTGTCGGTGCTGATCACGTTCCTCACCTTCGTGCTCGGCTACCCCATCGCGCACATGCTCGCGACGCTGCCGCTCAGGTACTCGAACCTCTTGATGATCCTAGTGCTCCTGCCCTTCTGGACGTCACTCTTGGTGCGGACGACAAGCTGGATGGTGCTCCTCCAATCGCAGGGCGTGGTAAACGACGCCCTCGTCGGCGTTGGCCTCCTCGACGACGAGGGACGCATCCAGATGATGTACAACCAGATCGGCACGATCGTGGCGATGACGCATATCCTGCTGCCCTTCATGGTCTTGCCGCTCTACTCGGTGATGCGGCCCATCAACCCCAGCTACGTCCGCGCCGCCCGCTCGCTCGGCGCGACCAGCTGGACCGCCTTCCGCCGCATCTACTTTCCGCAGACGATCCCCGGCATCGGCGCCGGCGCCCTCCTCGTCTTCATCCTCGCCGTCGGCTACTACATCACCCCCGCCCTCGTCGGCGGCGCCGACGGCCAGCTGATCTCGAACCTCATCGCCTTCCACATGACCAAGTCGCTAAACTGGTCCATGGCTGCCGCCCTCGCCGGCCTGCTCCTCATGGGGATCCTCATCCTCTACTGGCTCTACGACCTGCTCATCGGCATCGACAACCTCAAGCTCGGCTAGTCCTTCTTCTGGCTGAAAATATCCCGGGGGTCCGGGGGCAGCGCCCCCCGGTCTCTCCAACCAAAGAGACGCATCATGGCCCTGCCAACCCACGCCTCGACCCTGGAACGCATCTGGCACCGCACCTACCAGGTGATCTGCGCGCTGATCTTTCTCTTCCTGATCGCGCCGATCCTGATCGTCATCCCGCTCTCGTTCAACGCCGAGCCCTACTTCACCTTCACCGAAGGCATGCTGAAGCTCGACGCCGAAGCCTACTCGACCCGTTGGTACGACCTGCTGCTGACCTTCGGCATGCAGGCCCCCGACGCGCCGCGAGACGGCAACTGGTGGTCCGACGCCTGGGAAAACGCCGCCTGGATCAACGCGGCCAAGAATTCCGTCATCATCGGCTTCTTCTCGACGCTCGTCGCAACCGCCCTCGGCACGCTCGCGGCCCTCGGCCTCAGCCGGCCCGAGATGCCCTTCCGCCGCGCAATCATGGCCGTCCTGATCTCGCCCATGATCGTCCCGATCATCATCACCGCGACCGGGCTCTTCTTCTTCTACTCGGCCACCGGGCTCGCCAACAGCTACACCGGCATCATCCTCGCGCACGCAACGCTCGGCATCCCGTTCGTCATCATCACCGTGACCGCGACGCTTGTCGGCTTCGACCACTCGCTGACGCGCGCCGCAGCCTCCCTCGGCGCGAGCCCGTCCAAGACGTTCTTCTCCATCACGCTCCCGCTCATCCTGCCGGGCGTGATCTCCGGAGCACTCTTTGCCTTCGTGACCAGCTTCGATGAAGTCGTCGTCGTCCTCTTCATCGCCGCCCACGACCAGCAGACGATCCCGCGCCAGATGTGGAACGGCATCCGCGAGCAGATCAGCCCGGCGATCCTGTCGGTCGCAACCCTGCTTGTGATCATCTCCATCGCGCTCCTGACCACGGTCGAGCTGCTCCGCCGCCGGTCCGAAAGGCTCCGCGGCCTGAGCCCCGGCTGACCCACGTAGGGTGGGCGCAGGCCCACCTTACCTCTGCACCAACCAGACCGTCGCGCCTCCGCAGGTCCGGTCGCGCAAGACCACGCGCAAAATCCGAAACCCCAGCGCCAGCAAATGCCGCCGCATAACCCGCGGCGCGAGACTGGCGTGGTAAATCGCCTCTCCCCCAAACGCGCCGTACCGCACGCCAGGACGATTCCCCGCCGTGAACAGAAACACGCCACCCGGACGCAAGGTCCAGCATACCCGGCGCAGCATCTTCACCTGATCCTGGGGGGAGAGATGAAAGAGCGCGTGCCAGGACACGATCCCATCGACCTTGCCTACCGGCAGCGGTACGCGGCGCATGTCGCCCACGATCCACCGATGACCCAGCAGCGCCGCCCGCGCCGCCGCGACCATCGCAGCGGCACCGTCCACGCCGGTAATGCGGCACCCACGCGCACCGAGATATCGCGCAACAGGCTCACCAGACCCGCAGCCCAGATCCCAAACGCGCCGCCCGTTTCCAGGCAGCGCGCGATAAAAGGCATCGAGCCATCTCTCTTCAATCAGGTCCGTCCGCCGAGCCGCCAGGAAGTCAGCGGCGTGACGCTCATAAAGCGCAAGGACCTCTGGCGTAGGATGGGTGCTGGCACCCATCCCTTACTCGGCGGCGCGCTTCGGGAGCACCCAGTTCGGACGCGGGAAATGGCAGGTGTACCCGTTCGGGAACCGCTCGAGGTAATCCTGATGCTCGGGTTCGGCCTCCCAGAAATCATCCACCGGCTCCACCTCGGTCACGACCTTGCCCGGCCACAGCCCGGACGCGTTGACATCCGCAATCGTATCACGCGCGACAGCCTCCTGCGCCGCATCGACATAGTAGATCGCCGACCGATAGCTCATCCCGACGTCGTTGCCCTGCCGGTTGAGCGTCGTCGGATCGTGGATCTGGAAGAACACCTCGAGCAGATCGCGATAGCTGATCCGCGCCGGGTCATAGATAATCTCGATCCCTTCAGCGTGCGTGCCGTGGTTGCGATAGGTCGCGTTCGGCACATCGCCGCCCGTGTAGCCCACCCGCGTCGTCTCGACCCCGGGCAGCTTGCGGATCAAATCTTGCATGCCCCAAAAACAGCCTCCGGCCAGCACTGCGCGTTCCGTCGTCATGCCACATCCTCCACTTGGTCCAGAAAGGCGCCATAGCCCTCGGCCTCCATGTCTTCGCGGTGTACGAACCGCAGCGAGGCAGAGTTGATGCAGTACCGCATCCCGCCCCGATCCTGCGGCCCGTCCGGGAACACATGCCCCAGATGGCTGTCACCGTGCCTGGAGCGCACCTCGACCCGCACCATGCCGTGGCTGGTGTCGCGATGCTCGGTCACGTTGTCGATCGGCTTGGTGAATGACGGCCAGCCACACCCGCTCTCGTACTTGTCCGACGACGCAAAGAGCGGCTCGCCCGAGACGATGTCCACGTAAATTCCCGGCTCCTTGTTCTTCAAAAGCCGGCCCGAGCCGGGACGCTCCGTCCCGCTTTCCTGCGTGACCCAGTACTGCTCTTCGGTGAGCGTGGCGATCACGTCGGGGTCCCGTCGATACTCTGTCATGGCAGCCCTCCTTGGCCTCTGACGCTGTTGCCCCTTAATGTGGTCCAGCCGCCGCACTTTTCCAAGGAGCGCTCACGGCGCAGTGAAACGCGCGGCCTACCCCTCCGCGATCCGCGGACGCCCCGACACCTCAACGCGCAATGCGCCCTCGACAAAGACGTCCCGCCCGTCGACCTCCGCACGCTTCACATCGCGGGTGACCCTCACGTCGAGCCCGGACGCCCCGGCGTCCTCAGCCTCCTGCAAAGCCTCGGCCCGCAGCGCCGCCTCCAGCCGCGCAAGCGCTGGCGCCAGCTCGGCAAAGTCCTCCGGCCCCGACGCCAGATGCACGCGAAACCGCCCCTCCGACGGCGCCGTCACCGTGCCGGTCCGTGTCACCCGCACCCGGCCCACGACGGCACCAATCGCGTTCGCGACCTCCGCCCCGTCCGGCAGCAACATCTCGGCATTCAGCGTGTCGCCCACTGCCGGGTACCAGGTCGCGGCAGAGGCCCCGAGCCCGACGATCGGCAAGCCGACCCGTGCCTCCACCCGCACGGCGCCTTCGGCCCGCGCCAGACCGCGCCACACCAGCGGATGCCGCGCCAGCTCGGGGTCGAGGCCATCTTCGGCAAACGCCGTCTCCAGCAGCACTTCGCTCGTCTGCCGCGTCAGCTGCGCCACGATGATCTCCGCAACCGCGCGCGCGTCGCCCAGCGGCTCGCCAGCGCCCGTCCTGCGTCGTCCAAAGAGCGTCAGCGCCGCCTCCGCCGCAGCGCTATCCCACACGTCCGCCTTGCCCAGTACATGCGCGGCATCGGACGGCGTCACCGCACCCACCTGCACGATCCCGCGCGCCACCAGGCGGGTGATCGAGCCTGTCTCCACCCGGCGCTTCAACACCTCCCCCAGCGGACTCACCCCGTCGATCCGCGCCAGCACATCCGCGTCCCGTGTGCTGAGCCCAGCGGTCGAGGCCCCCGGCACGGCCCGGACAAACCGCCCGTCATACTCCCCCGGCGCCGCCGCACGCAGCTGCGCATCAAGCGCTTCCGGCACCACGCCCGGTGCCTCCACCGCGAGCAAGGCAATCGGCAGCACCCGCCGCGGCCCGAGTGTCACGCCGCCCGCAAGGCCCTCGCTGACAAAATGCACCTCGCTGTCACCGCCCAGCCCATGCGTGCGCATCGCCACGGCCTCGACCATTGTCCGGTACGGCCCGACGCGCGCCCCCATCGGGTCGATCTTCGGCCTGCCACCGCGCAGCACCGCGATGTCCGTCGTCGTCCCGCCGATGTCCGACACCAGCGCCTCCTCCGCGCCCGTCAACCAACGCGCGCCCACGATCGAGGCCGCAGGCCCCGACAGGATCGTCTCGATCGGCGCCGACCGCGCCACGCTCGCCGAAATGAGCGCCCCGTCACCGCGCACCACCATCAGCGGCGCCGTGACACCAAGCGAGGCCAGCCGCGCCTCCGCCTGCCCAATCAGCCGATCGATCATCCCCACCAGCCGCGCATTCAGCAATGCCGTCAACGCGCGCTTGGGACCGTTCAGCTTGGCGCTCAGCTGGTGAGAGACGCAGACCGGCCGCCCCGTCAGCCGCTGCACCGCCTCCGCCATGGCTAGCTCATGCGCCGGATTGCGCACGGCAAAGAGCCCGGCAACGGCATAGGCGCCCACAGCCGGCGCGCTCGCCAGCCACGCCTCCAGCGCGGCGAGATCCAGCGGCGCGGCCTCGTCCCCGGCA
The DNA here is from genome assembly GCF_052825805.1 of Pseudaestuariivita sp. Classification (NCBI taxonomy): domain Bacteria; kingdom Pseudomonadati; phylum Pseudomonadota; class Alphaproteobacteria; order Rhodobacterales; family Paracoccaceae; genus Pseudaestuariivita; species Pseudaestuariivita sp. The sequence continues at coordinate 103,334 of NZ_JBRBVB010000008.1, forward strand.
TGACCCATCCTGCCCTGCAGCATCAGCACCGGGTCCCCACCCAGTGCCTCGGTGAGCCCGTGCCGATCCAGATCCTGCCGGCGAAACCCCGCGGTGATCAGCGCAACCCGGTCGCCCTGCCCCTCGACCAGGGCGTTCGTGGCCAGCGTCGTCGACAGCGCCGCCATCGACACCGTACTGGCATCCACGCCGCGCAGGACCTCGGCCACCGCAGCGCCAATCCCCACGGCCAGGTCAGGCCGGGTGGTCAGTGCCTTGGCCCGCGCCACGATCTCTGTCTCGTCGCGGATCAGCACCGCGTCGGTGTAGGTCCCGCCCGTGTCAACGCCCAGCGCCAGTGCCATCCCGTGTCCTCCCGGACCGCCTGTGCCCCGGCCTCAGCCGGAGGTCCCGCCTGTTTGCGACACCGCCCAGCGCGCCGCGTCCGCGACCACCGGATCGGCGTCTTCACACAGATCGCGCGCCACCTCTCGCAGACCCGCATCGCCGGAATTGCCGATCGCATAAAGCACGTTGCGCACGAACCGTCCCCGCTTGATCCGCTTGATCGGCGAGCCGGAGAAGAGCGCCCGGAACCCCGCATCATCGAGCCGCGCCAGCTCCGCCAGCCGCGGCGCCACCAGCTCGGGCCGGGCGTGATACTTCACCTCCCGCGCTTCCTGCGCGAACTTGTTCCAGGGACAGACCGCCAAGCAATCATCACACCCGTAGATGCGGTTGCCCATCAGCCCCCGCAGCGCCACGTCCACCGGTCCCGCATGCTCGATCGTCAGGTACGAAATGCACCGCCGCGCGTCGAGCTGGTACGGCGCCGGAAAGGCATCCGTCGGACACACGTCGAGACAGGCCCGGCACGAGCCGCAATGATCGACCTCCGCCGTATCCCGCGCCAGATCAGCCGTGGTGTAGATCGACCCGATAAAGAACCACGACCCCATCTGACGGCTCACGAGGTTGGTGTGCTTGCCCTGCCAGCCCAGCCCCGCGGCCTGCCCCAGCGCCTTCTCCGGGACGGGCGCCGTGTCGACAAACACCTTCACGTCGCACCCTGACTCTTCCACCAGCCACCGCGCCACGCGCTTCAGCCGTTTCTTGACCACATCATGGTAATCCCGGTTCTGTGCATAGACGCTGATCGCCCCGCGATCCGGGCGGTCCAGCACCTCCAGCGGATCATGCCCCGGCGTGTAGACCTCTCCCAGAACGACAACAGACCGCGCCTCCGGCCACAGCGCCGACGGCCGCGCCCGCCACGCCACGCGCTCGGCAAGCCAGCCCATCTCGCCATGCCAACCGGCACCCAGAAACCGCGTCAGCCCTTCGGAAATATCGACCGCACCGGGATCACACACCCGGCACAAAGCAAAGCCCGCAGCCTCCGCCTCCGCCTTCAAACGCGCGGCCAGCTCCTCCTTCATCTTCCCGGATAAACTCTGGGGGGAGCCGCAGGCGGGGGGCTGGCCCCCCTCGACGCCCGCATCTCAGAAATCCAGATCGGTGTAATGCGGCGGCGGACGAAAACCCGGCACCTGATCTGCGAGGATCGCGCGAAAGGCCGGGCGCGACTTGATCTTGGCATACCAGTCCTTGACCACGTCGCTGCGGTTCCAGTCCACGTCCGAGATGTAATCGAGCGCGCTCAGATGCGCGGCGGCGGCAAAGTCTGCGAGCGTCATCGTGTCCCCCGCAAGCCACCTGCGGTGATCCAGCAGCCAGGCCATGTAATCGAGGTGATACTTGATCTTCTGCGCGCCCGCCTTGACGTTCTTGCTGTCCGGGTAGCCCGTGCCCATCAGCTTGCGATTGATCCGCTCGTAGAGCAGGTTCACCGTCACCTCGTTGTGAAACTTGTCGTCGAACCAGCTGACCAGCCGGCGCACCTCGTACCGGTTGTCCGCGCTCTTCGGCATCAGCGACGGCTCGGGATACTGCTCCTCGAGGTACTCGCAAATCGCCGCCGATTCCGCGAGCGTCTTGCCTTCGATCTTGAGCACCGGCACCTTGCCGGCCGGGTTGCGCTGCAGGAATTCGGCGTTCTGCTCCCAATAGCGCTCCTCGACCAGCTCGACCTCGATCTTCTTCTCGGCAAGGCTCAAACGCACCTTGCGACAGAACGGAGAGAGGGGAACGTGATAAAGCCGCGCCATGGTCAACCTTCGACTGCTCTGCCTCGTTACTGCCCCGAGACAGGCCCGAATTCAATGCCGCGCGCTAGCGCTCAAAGCATTCCGCCCGCCCGTCGGCGGCAATTGTCGCAGCGCCCGCGCGGATTTGCGCCGCTCTGGCACGCACCGCGGACGATGGCGCCGAGGCAGAGCGCCGCTTCGGCGACGGCAGGATCGCCGCGAGCCGGGACGCCTGCCGCGCGTCGAGCGCAGCTGCCGAAACGCCAAAGTAGTGCCGCGCCGCCGCCTCCACGCCAAAGACGCCCGTGTCGAACTCGGCCACGTTCAGATAGACTTCGAGGATACGCCGCTTGGACCACACCAGCTCCACCACCGGCGTCAACGCGGCCTCCAGCCCTTTGCGCACATAGCTGCGCCCGTGCCACAAAAAGACGTTCTTGACCGTCTGCTGGCTGATCGTCGAGCCGCCTCTTGCGCCACCCGATGCGATCGCCGCCCGCATCGCGTCGACGTCGATCCCCCAATGCGCGCAGAAATTGGCATCCTCGGCGGCCACGGCAGAGCGTGCCATCACCGGGGCAATGCGCTCCATCGGCACCCATGTCCGCTCGACACCGCCCAGCCGGTCCGCCTCGCCGCGCATGTAGACCCCCATCGGCGGGTTCACCACGCTGAACAGCGCGACGACAAGGACCGGAACCACGATCACCGCCAGCACACCCCGCAGCACCCAGCGCCGCAGCCACCTCCCGAGACGCGCGGGTCTGGACCGGCGCGGCGAGGGCTTGCGCCGAGATTTGCGCCGGGGTTTGCGACTGCGAGGAAGGGCCATGCCCTCAGAGGTGCCACGGCCCGTCTCCCGAAACCAGCGTCATTCCGCGGGAACGGCGGTCTCTTCGATGCCGATCGGGGCCGGCAGCTTGTCCAGCATCTCGATCGGGCAGACCTGCACAAAATGCGCCTTCTCGACATCCCAGTGCTGCAGTATATCGGCCCCTTTGCGGCTGCCGGTCTCCTCGACGTGGCGCACGATCAGCTCCTTGAGCTGGCGCTCCCAGTGATCGACCGTGACCGGGCAGGTGACAAGCGTCTCGCGGTTCATCATCGCCTGCGCGGTCCCGTCCGGGTCGTGCACATAGGCCATGCCGCCCGTCATGCCCGCGCCAAAGTTCGCGCCGATCTCGCCGAGGATCACCGCCACACCGCCGGTCATGTACTCGCACCCGTTCGTCCCGCAGCCCTCGACCACGACCTTCGCGCCTGAGTTGCGCACGCAGAACCGCTCGCCGGCACGGCCCGCGGCAAAGAGATGCCCGTCCGTCGCGCCGTAAAGCACAGTGTTCCCGATGATCGTGTTCTCTGCCGCCACCAGCGGGGAAGCCATCGGTGGACGCACCACGATGGTACCCCCCGACAGGCCCTTACCGACGTAGTCGTTGGCATCCCCCGACACTTCCAGCTTGAGACCCGGCGCCGCGAACGCGCCCAGAGACTGCCCGGCAGAGCCCGTGAGCTTCACCGTCAGGTGGTCGCGCTGCAGCGTGTTGCGCATGCCGAACTTGCGCACGATGTGGCTCGACGTCCGTGTGCCGACCGTCCGGTGCGTGTTCTGCACCGCGTAGCTCAGCTGCATCTTCTCCCCGTCCTCGAGGAACCGCGCGGCATCGCGCACGATCTCTGCATCGAGCGTGTCCGGCACCGCCTGACGAGCACGGTCACGGTCGTATTCGATCCGGTCCGAGCCATCGACGGTGATCAGCAGCGGGTTGAGGTCCAGATCATCGAGGTGCGCCGAGCCGCGCGAGACCTGGCTCAGGAGGTCGGCACGCCCGATCACGTCATCCAGTGACCGCGCCCCGATGGAGGCGAGCACCTCCCGCACTTCGGTTGCATAGAAGGTGATGAGGTTCACCACCTTGTCCGCATTGCCGGTGAACTTGGCGCGCAAGTCCTCGTCCTGCGTGCAGACGCCCACCGGGCAGGTGTTGGACTGGCACTGGCGGACCATGATGCAACCCATCGCGATCAACGCGGCCGTGCCGATGCCGTACTCCTCGGCGCCCATCATCGCGGCCATCACGATGTCTCGGCCAGTGCGCAGACCGCCATCGGTCCGCAGCGTCACCCGGGAGCGCAGGTTGTTCATCGCGAGGACCTGATGCGCCTCGGTCAGGCCCATCTCCCACGGCAGGCCCGCGTATTTGATCGACGTCGCGGGCGATGCACCGGTTCCGCCGTTATGGCCCGAGATCAGGATCACGTCGGCCTTGGCCTTGGCCACACCCGCCGCAATCGTGCCGACGCCGGACGAGGCGACCAGTTTCACCGTCACCTTGCAGCGCGGGTTGATCTGCTTGAGATCGTAGATCAGCTGCGCCAGGTCCTCGATCGAGTAGATGTCGTGGTGCGGCGGGGGCGAGATCAGCGTCACGCCCTTTGTCGAGTGCCGCAGTCGCGCGATGAGGTCGGTGACCTTCATCCCCGGCAGCTGGCCACCCTCGCCAGGCTTGGCGCCTTGCGCGACCTTGATCTCCAGCTCTTCGCACTGGTTGAGGTACTCGGCGGTCACGCCAAAGCGGCCCGACGCGACCTGCTTGATCTTGGCCGACGGGTTGTCGCCGTTGGGTTCGGGGTGGAAGTGTGCGGGGTCCTCTCCCCCTTCTCCCGAGTCCGACTTGGCGCCGATCCGGTTCATCGCCACGTTCAGCGTCTTATGCGCCTCCGGCGACAGCGCACCCAGCGACATGCCCGGCGTCACGAACCGTTTGCGGATCGAGGTGATGCTTTCCACCTCTTCGATGGGGATGGGCTTGCCGATCGGCTTCATGTCCAGAAGATCGCGCAGGTGGATCGGCGGCATCGCCCGCATCGCCTTGGAGTACTGCTGCCACAGCTGGTAGCTCGCCTTGTTGCAGGCCATCTGCATCATGTGCATCGTCTGCGCGCCCCAGGCGTGGGTCTCCCCGGTCTTGCGCGCCTTGTAGAACCCGCCGATGGGCAGAACGCCATTCGTGGTCCAGCCGGCGGCGTGGACCTGCTCGACCTTGCCCTGGATGCCGGTCACCCCGATGCCGGAGATGCGCGAGAGCATGCCGGGGAAGTACTCCGCGACCATCGCGCGGGAGAGGCCAACCGCCTCGAAGTTCAGCCCGCCGCGGTAGGACGAGATGACGGAGATGCCCATCTTGGACATGATCTTGAGAAGGCCCTGGTCGATGGCATTGCGGTAGCGCGCCACGGCTTCGGTGAGCGGGCCGTCGAGGAGGCCACGCTCGATCCGGTCAGCCAGCGAGTCTTCGGCAAGATACGCGTTCACCACCGTCGCACCCGCGCCGATCAGAACTGCAAAGTAGTGCGGGTCGATGCACTCGGCCGAGCGCACGTTAAGCGAGCAGAACGTGCGCAGCCCGTGCCGCGTCAGGTGCGAATGCACCGCCGACGTCGCGAGGATCATCGGCATCGCCACCTTGCCTTCACCGCTCTGGTGGTCGGTCAGCACGATGTGCCCGGCGCCCGAACGCACGGCGTCCTCGGCCTCTGCCCGGATGCGCGCAAGGCCGTCGGCGAGCGCATTGGCCGCCCCGCCGGCAGGGAAGGTGCAGTCGATGGTCACGACCTCGTCGCCAAAGGACGAGAGCAGCTTTTCGAACTGCGCGTTGCCGACGAAGGGGCTGTCGAGCACGACGATCTCGGTCTGGGCGCTGGACTCATCCAGCACGTTCTTGAGGTTGCCGAACCGCGTCTTGAGGCTCATCACGCGGTACTCGCGCAGGCTGTCGATGGGCGGGTTTGTGACCTGGCTGAAGTTCTGGCGGAAGAAGTGCGAGAGCGGACGGTAGCGCTTGGACAGCACCGCCGAGGGCGTGTCATCGCCCATCGAAGCGAGGCTCTCCTTGGCGTCCTCGGCCATCGGCGCGAGGATCTGCTCGAGCTCTTCGATGGTATAGCCCGCCGCGACCTGCCGCTTGCGCAGTTCATTGCCGGAGAACATCGCCTGCTCGGTCACACCGGCCAGCGTCGCGTCGAGCTCGTTGATCTTGCCCACCCAGTCGCCGAACGGCTGGGAGGCGGCCAGCGTGTCCTTGATCTCCTCGTCGTGGAAGAGTTTACCTTCCTTCATGTCGACGGCGATCATCTGGCCGGGGCCAAGCGCGCCTTTCTCGACCACGTTGGCCTCGTCGGTCGGGACCATGCCCGCCTCGGAGCCCGCGATCAGCAAGCCATCTCCGGTCACGATGTAGCGCATCGGGCGCAGGCCGTTGCGGTCGAGGCCGGCACAGACCCAGCGTCCGTCGGTCATGGCAAGGGCGGCGGGACCGTCCCAAGGCTCCATCACCGCGTTGCAGTAGTTATACATGTCGCGCCACGCCTGCGGCAGCTCGACGGCTTGCTTGGACCACGATTCCGGCACCAGCATCGTCTTGGCCATCGGCGCAGAGCGGCCAGCGCGCACCAGCACCTCGAACACCGCGTCGAGCGCGGCGGAATCCGACGCGCCGCTCGCGATGATCGGTTTGATGTCCTCGGCCATCTCGCCGAAGGTGTTGGAGGCCATGCGGATCTCATGGCTCTTCATCCAATTGACGTTGCCCTTGAGCGTGTTGATCTCGCCGTTGTGCGCCAGCATGCGGAAGGGTTGCGCCAGCCACCATTGCGGGAAGGTGTTGGTCGAGTACCGCTGGTGATAGATCGCAAAGGCGCTCTCGAACCGGTCGTCCTGCAGGTCGGGGTAGAACTCTGCAACCTGCTCAGCCAGCATCATGCCTTTGTAGATAATCGAGCGGCAGGAGAGCGACGCGATGTAGAGCGTCGGCACTTGCGCAGCGGCAGCGGCCTTCTCGATCCGGCGGCGGATCACGTAGAGCTCACGCTCGAACTGCTCTTGATCGACGCCCTTGGAATTGCCGATGAGAATCTGCTCGATCTCGGGGCGGGTCGCGTTGGCCTTCTCGCCAAGGCAGGCCACCTCCACCGGCACCCGGCGCCAGCCGTAGATGCGGTAGCCTTTGCGCAGCACTTCGGTCTCGACGATCGTCCGGCAGGTCTCCTGCGCCCCAAAATCCGTGCGCGGCAGGAAGACCTGACCAACCGCGATCAGCTCTTTGTCCTCAGGCTCGTGACCCGTGCGCCGGATCTGCTCCTGAAAGAAGGACACGGGGATCTCGACATGGATGCCCGCACCGTCACCCGTCTTGCCATCGGCGTCGACCGCGCCGCGGTGCCAGATCGCCTTGAGCGCCTGGATGCCGGCCTCGACCACCTGCCGCGACTTGCCACCGTCGACGGACACCACAAGGCCAACCCCACAGGACGAATGCTCGTCCTCTTCAGAGTAGAGCCCGTTCTCGGCCATCCAGCGGCGCTTCTCTTCCTCGGCCCGGGCCCAGTTTGCGTCGAATTTGGTCATGGCCTGCTCCTTTAGTGTCCGCCGTGGCCGGCATGGCCCGAATGGCCGCCCGGCGCGTCGTAGCCGCGCAGCCGCGCGTAGATCATCTTTTGATGGCGTGTGAGGATGGGTGTCGCGTCGAGATGCGCCTTGAGATGCACCGCACGTAATTCAGCGCGCAGCGCGCCTGCCTCCGCCGTCAGGCGCGCCACGTCGTCGTGGCTCATGTCGGCCTCTTCGAATGCCGCATCCAGGGCTGCCTCGGCGGCGACGTATGCCGCACCCAGCGTGCGCGCCCGGCTGTTCATGTCGGCAAACAGCGCCTCGACCTTGGTGCGTTGATCTGCCGTCAGGTCGATGTCGTCCGCCAGCTCGAGGATGTGCAAGGGTCCCGGGTAGCCGTTCAGCTCCGCCGACTTGGCAAACCCCCAACCGCGCCCGTTCAGAAGATCGTCGATGTCCGACGCAGACAGGCTCGCGATCTCGCGCGCGTCCTGGCCGGCATAGGGCGCCGTCTGCGCCGTTAGAGCAAGCGGCAGACACACAAGCAAGGCAGTCAGGCGTTTCATGGTCATTCCTCCAGGGCCGCAGGCACAATCGCGGGCGCGGCATCGAGGCCCGCGTTGAGCACGTCGCAATCGTATTTCGGGCGGGAGGCAAAAAAGCCGTCCTCGCCGGGGTAGATGAACTCCACTGGGCTGAAGTCGTAAGGCACCTCTTCGCCGTCCCGCTCGTTGAAGCCGGAGCCGGAAAAGAACATGCGGTGCCTGGCGGAGATGTACTCGTTGCCGGACCGCTCCCAGCGTTCGGTGCCGTCTGGCGCCGTGGCCTTGGCGGAGTAGGACGTCGGCAGCAGCTCCTCGCCGTCGATGGTGACGGGGCCGCCGATGACCTGGTCGAACCCGGTCACGCGCTCGGTCTCCTCGCCGCGGGAGACGGTAAAGTCGTAGGTGTCCACGCCGGTCGTCAAAAGCTCGGTCATCGACATCGGGTCTGCCGAGGACAAGAGCCGGGAAGAGCGTGTGGGAAAGAGCGTGTGGCTCTCGACCCATTCCGCCTCGAAGTTGATGCGCGACACGAAATTCGGTCCGTTCGGCCCGATGTCCACGCGCCAGTTGTCGCCCGGCTGGTCGCCCTCGCAGGTCCAGTGGTTGGACACCTTGCAGGTGCGCGACTGCACCGTCAGGAACCCCGTACAGCCCTCGGGCGGCTGGAACTCCTGCGCGGCCACCGGCAGCGGCGCGATTAGCGCCAGCATGAGGCCCGCCCTAACCATGCGAGCCACTCTGCGGGATCGGCATGCTTGCATCCGTGCCGCACCCGAAGGCCGACTGGCTGGTTAGAAAAAGCGCATCCCCCGGGAAATGCAGGGCGCGGATTTCTTCGTCCGAGACTTCGGGCGCCGCATCCGGGCCGATGCTGGCAAAGCTGCCGTAGACGAGGATGCCTTGCGCCTCGAGCCAGGCGGCCTGCCCGGCAATCTCGACCTCGCTTCCCATGAAATCCATCGAGAACCGCACGTCGACTTGCAGATACGCCGCACCGTCGATCGTGGTGGTCCCTCCGGTCTTGGCCGCGGTCATCGTGTAAGTGCCGCGCGCCGGCGGAAACCCGGGGGAGATCACCATCTCGAGCGCGCCTGCACCCGTCGAAGTCCCGCCTGACCGCAATGCCTCGAACGAGAACGCCGTCTGCGCCTCCGCGCCGATGGACGGCATCTCGGCATCATAGCTTTCCGCCGCGATCAGATCGCCGTCGAGCGTGTACCGCCCGACGAGCCGCAGCTCGGCGTCCTCGAACTCGTAGGTGCGATACTCGTCGTCACACGTCGCGTGCGTGACCGCGATGCAGGAGTTCTTTTCGACGGTCACAAGCGGCTGGCACACCTCCGGCAGCCAGGCCGGACGGCTTTCTGCCACACCAAGAGAGGGCAGCAGCGCAGCACAGGTGATGAAGAGGCTTCGTTTCACGTCAAGAGCTCCACATGGTTAAAGGGTCACGAAAGGTGACCCATCGCCGCTTACTCCGCCGCGATGGCGTGGGCCGCGCCAAACCGGTCGAGGATCGCCTCGGCGCAGTCGCGCCCGTCGCGGATCGCCCAGACGACCAGCGAGGCACCGCGCACGATGTCGCCCACCGCATAGACGCCGTCCATCGCAGTCTCACCCGTGGTGAAGGCGGCCTTGATCGTCCCCCAGCGGGTGACCTCCAGCTCGGGCTGGTCCCACATCTGCGGCAGCGCCTCGGGCTCGAACCCGAGCGCCTTGATCACCAGATCGGCCGGCTCGACATAGTCGGACCCCTCGATCAGCTCGGGCGCCTGGCGGCCCGTCGCGTCGGGCAGGCCAAGGCGCATCCGCTGGACCATCACCCCCTCGGAGGTAAAGCCCTTGGGCGCGGTCAGCCACTCGAACACGACGCCTTCCTCCTCGGCGTTCTGCACTTCGCGCTGGGAGCCCGGCATGTTGGCGCGGTCGCGGCGGTAAAGGCATTTGACGCTGTTCGCGCCCTGTCGGATCGCCGTGCGCACGCAGTCCATCGCCGTATCGCCGCCGCCGATCACGACGACCCGCTTGCCGGCCGCGTTGAGCGTGCCTTCGGCATAGCCCGCCGTCTCCTCGCCAAAGCTGAGCTTGTTCGAGGCGGTCAGGAAATCGAGCGCCCTGACGCTTTCAAAGCCCGCCACTTCGGGCAGGCCAAGGTCGCGCGACTTGTAGACGCCCGTGGCGATGATCACCGCGTCGTGCGTCTCGCGGATCTCCGCGAATTTGGCCGCGTCCACGTCGCAGTTCAGTTCGAACGTCACGCCGCCCGCCTCGAGCTGCTGGTTGCGGCGCATCACCACGTCTTTCTCCAGCTTGAAGCCGGGAATGCCGTAGGTCAGAAGCCCACCTGCGCGGTCATACCGGTCGTAAATCGTCACCTGCACACCCGCCCGGCGCAGCACGTCCGCCGCCGCCAGACCACCCGGGCCTGCACCGATGATGCCAACGCTTTCGGCGCGCTCCTGCGCGGGCTTGGCGGGCAGCACCCAGCCGTTCTCCCAGGCGGTGTCGGTGATGTACTTTTCCACCGCACCGATGGTGACCGTGCCGTGGCCGGATTGCTCGATTACACAGTTGCCTTCGCACAGGCGGTCCTGCGGGCAGATCCGTCCGCAAATCTCGGGGAAGGTGTTGGTGGCCTGGCTGACCTCATACGCCTCTTGCAGACGGCCTTCGGCGGTCAGGCGCAGCCAGTCGGGGATGTTGTTGTGCAGCGGGCAGTGCGACTGACAGTACGGCACGCCACATTGCGAACAGCGGGAGGCTTGTTCCGCCGCCTTCTCGCGCGCGAACTCGGCGTAGATCTCGTTGAAATCCGTCTTGCGGTCATCGGCGGTGCGCTTGGTCGGCATGTCGCGCCCGACCTTGGTAAACTTGAGCATCGGCTGATTGGCCATGGATCCCTCGCTGGCTGTCGAGCCGCCCTTCTATCCACACACCTCCGTCGTGAAAAGTCATAAATACTGACCTAAGCACGGATATTTTTGCCGCATCGCCGCAGTGTGGGTAGAAAAAGGTGTGAAACTAGGTCCGATCCGGCCTCAACTCGAGACTTCTCTTTTGCCGTGAGGGGCTTATACCGGATGCAGTTGCAGCATGCCTGTGAGGCCGTATGGCGCTTTACCACCTTCTCCTCGTGGCTGTCATCCAGGGTGTGACGGAATTTCTGCCGGTTTCCTCGTCGGGTCACCTCATTCTGCTGCCGAATCTGACGGGGCTCGACGATCAGGGGCAGGTGATCGACGTGGCCGTGCATGTCGGCACGCTGGGGGCCGTGGTGCTCTATTTCTGGCGCGACGTGCGGCTGGCGCTGTCGGGTATTCCGTCGCTTGTACGCGGGCGGATCGACAGCCAGGGCGCGTGGCTGGCGCTATGCCTCGCGATCGCGACGGTGCCGGTGGTGCTCTTCGGGCTGGTGCTCAAGCTGACGGGCTGGGACGCCGCGCTCCGCTCGGTGACAGTGATCGGCTGGACGATGGTGATCTTTGGCCTGGTGCTCTGGTGGGCGGACCGCCGGGGCGCGTCGGAGCTGACGCTGGAGCGCTGGTCGCTGAAGCACGCGTGGCTCCTCGGCCTCTGGCAAGCGGTCGCCCTGATCCCCGGCACGTCCCGGTCGGGCATCGTGATCACCGGCGCGCGGTTCCTTGGCTACGAACGCTCCGAAGCCGCGCGGGTCGCGATGCTCATGTCCATCCCCACGATCTTCGCCTCCGGCGTACTCCTCGGCTCCGAAGTCGCCTTCTCCGCCGACCTCCCCGCCGCCCGCGACGGCCTCATCGCCGCCATCTTCGCGTTCCTGGCGGCCCTGCTCGCCCTGACGCTGATGATGCGCCTCCTGCGGTCGGTGAGCTTTACGCCGTATGTGGTGTATCGGGTGGTGTTGGGGGTTGGGCTCTTGTGGTGGGGGTATACGGTCTCTTGACTCAGTATAGTGGCGTACGGGCGTTAATTTGGTTGCCCAGCGCAGGGCTTTCGCCAATCGCGCGGATGCCGGAGTCCCTCCAAAAAAATGAGAAAGCGTTGCTTACATGGAAGCTAAAGATGTCGCGTTAATAATCACATCTCTCGGATCCTTGCTCGGGGTATTCTCCCCGATTTTCTTCAATATCTTCGAGGCAAGAAGACGAAGGTCAGACGAAAGACGAAAGGAGCTAATAAGCTCGATCAAGGAGCTAATTCGCGCAGCTAACAAGCAAAAACAGGTCTATAGTGAAAATGCTTCGAAGTTGTCAGACTACTTTGAACAACCTTCGAGCAAGAAGGTGTGGCCAAAGCTTGCTAAGGCCAATGACACTTATTTTGAACATCTATTCATCGTTCAGGCATCATGTTCTTCGGTGGGTATCGATGCTACACGATTTGCAGATGCAGTAAAAAATTTTGCTGCCGGAACGTCAGCAAGGTTTTCCCTAACGGAATCAGATGCCAAAGATTCTACAAAAACAGCTTCGGAAGTAGCCATTGAAAGTATTTCAAAAATGGAGGCTCTGGAAAAGACTCTCATCTCCGAAGCGACGTGTTTGATCAAAGCTGTTGATGGGATTTAGCATCACCCCTGCAACGCCAGCACCCCGACCTCCCCCTCTTCCCGGGCCTGCATCGCCATGGCGGCGGCATGGGCGCCGGCGGCGGTCGTGTAGTAGGGGATTTTGTCGTAGAGGGCGATGGAGCGGATGGAGCGGCTGTCTTCGACGGCTTGGATGCCTTCGGTCGTGTTGACGACAAGCGCGATGCGGCCGTCCTTCATCTGGTCGGTGATGTCCGGGCGGCCTTCGTAGACTTTGTTGACCACTTCGCAGGTGAGGCCGTGCTTTTCGAGGAAGGCGGCGGAGCCGCGGGTGGCAACGATGGTGAAGCCGAGGCCAGACAGGGTACGGGCGGTCTCGACGAGTGCGTCCGTCTTGTCCTCGTCCTTGATCGAGAAGAAGACGCGGCCGCCGGTCGGCAGGTCGGTGCCTGCGCCCATCTGGGCCTTGAGAAAGGCGCGGGCAAAGGTGGCGTCGGCGCCCATGACCTCGCCGGTGGAGCGCATTTCGGGGCCGAGGATCGTGTCGACACCTGGGAAGCGGGCGAAGGGCAGGACGGCCTCTTTCACTGCAAAGGTGTTGATGCTCGGGTCAACCAGGTCGAAGTTCGCCAGAGGCTCCCCTGCCATGACGCGCGCGGCGATGGAGGCGATGGGGGAGTTCACCGCCTTGGCCACGAAGGGCACGGTGCGGGAGGCGCGGGGGTTGACCTCGATCAAGTAGATGTCGCTGCCTTTGATGGCGAACTGGACGTTCATCAGGCCGACCACGTTGAGGGCGAGGGCCAGCTCGCGGGTCTGGCGTTTGATCTCATCGAGCACGTCGGCGGAGAGCGAGTAGGGCGGGAGCGAGCAGGCGCTGTCGCCGGAGTGCACGCCGGCCTCCTCGATGTGCTGCATGATCCCGGCGATGTGCACGTCGGTCCCGTCGCAGAGCGCGTCCACGTCGAGTTCAGTTGCGCCCGAGAGGTAGCTGTCGAGCAGGACGGGGCTGTCGCCGGACACCACAACGGCCTCGGCGATGTAGCGTTCGAGTTGGGACATATCGCGCACGATCTCCATCGCGCGTCCGCCCAGCACGTAGGAGGGGCGGATCACGAGGGGGAAGCCGATATCGCCGGCGATCTTGATCGCTTCGGCATCGGTGGAGGCGATGCCGTTGTGCGGCTGTTTGAGGCCGAGGCGGTTGACAAGCGCCTGGAACCGTTCGCGGTCTTCGGCGAGGTCGATGGCGTCGGGGGTGGTGCCGAGGATCGGGATGCCTTCGGCTTCAAGCGCGTTGGCGAGCTTGAGGGGAGTCTGGCCGCCGAACTGGACGATGACGCCGTGGAGCGTGCCGTTCTGCTGCTCGACGCGCAGGATTTCCATGACGTGTTCAAACGTCAGGGGCTCGAAATAGAGCCGGTCGGAGGTGTCGTAGTCGGTCGACACGGTCTCCGGGTTGCAGTTGACCATGATCGTCTCGTAGCCCGCGTCCGTGAGCGCGAAACAGGCGTGACAGCAGCAATAGTCGAACTCGATCCCCTGCCCGATGCGGTTGGGACCGCCGCCGAGGATGACGACCTTTTTGCGGTCCGAGGGGCGCGCCTCGCACTCGACCTCGCCCATCATCGGGGCCTCGTAGGTGGAGTACATGTAGGGCGTCTGCGCCTCGAACTCGGCGGCGCAGGTGTCGATACGTTTGAAGACGGCGGTGACCCCGAGGTTGATGCGCGCGCGGCGCACGTTGGCCTCGTCCCTTCCGGTGAGTTTGGCGAGGCGTGCGTCGGTAAAGCCCATCATCTTGAGTGCGCGCAGACCCTCTTCGGTCATGGGAAGGCCGTCGCGGCGGGTCTCGACCTCGGCCACCATGATCTCGCGGATGCGGGCCAGGAACCACGGGTCGAACTTGGTCAGGTCGATGATCTCCTGATCGGAGAAACCGAACCGCATGGCTTCGGCGATCACACGCAGACGGTCGGGCGTTTGCTGTCCCAGCGCGCGGGTCACCGCTTTGTCGATCATCTGCTGGGCGGAGGCATCGGCGCCGAACTTCACCTGCGGCAGGGTGCCTTCGGGGCCTTCGCGCAGCACGATGGCGCTATCTTGCGGCAGGCCCTCGATGGCGACCTCGTCAAAGCCGGTGAGGCCGGTTTCCATCGACGCGAGCGCTTTTTGGAGCGACTCGTGGATGGTGCGCCCGATGGACATGGCCTCCCCCACGGACTTCATCGCGGTGGTGAGGTACGGCTCGGAGCCGGGGAATTTCTCGAAGGCAAAGCGCGGGATCTTGGTCACGACATAGTCGATGGTCGGCTCAAAGGACGCGGGCGTCACGCCGGTGATGTCGTTGTCGAGCTCGTCGAGGGTAAAGCCCACGGCGAGCTTGGCCGCGATCTTGGCAATCGGGAAACCGGTCGCCTTGGAGGCGAGCGCCGAGGAGCGCGACACACGCGGGTTCATCTCGATCACGACCATGCGCCCGTCGACGGGGTTGATCGCCCATTGCACGTTGGACCCGCCAGTCTCGACCCCGATCTCGCGCAGCACGGCGATGCTGTGGTTGCGCATGATCTGGTATTCTTTGTCCGTGAGCGTCAGCGCCGGGGCGACGGTGATGCTGTCGCCGGTGTGCACGCCCATCGGGTCCACGTTCTCGATGGCGCAGACGATGATGGCGTTGTCGGCGCGGTCGCGGACAACCTCCATCTCGAACTCCTTCCAGCCGAGGAGCGACTCGTCGACGAGGATTTGCCCGACCGGGGAGGCGTCCATGCCGGACCGGCAGAAGTGCTCGTAGTCGGCGCGGTTGTAGGCGACGCCGCCGCCGGTGCCGCCAAGGGTGAAGGCAGGACGGATGATGGCGGGCAGGCCAATCTCCTCGAGCGCGTCGAGGGCTTCGCGCACGCCAGCGTCGAGGTCTTTGCCGCCGCTCGCCGTCTTGGGCGCGGTGACGATGGTGGCCTTGGGGTTCTCGATCCCGAGCCTGTCCATCGCCTCGCGGAAGAGCTTGCGGTCCTCGGCCATCTCGATGGCGTCCCGCTTGGCGCCGATCATCTCGACCCCGAACTTGTCGAGCACTCCCATCTCTTCCAAAGCGAGGGACGTGTTCAGCCCGGTCTGCCCGCCCATCGTCGGGAGGAGCGCATCAGGCCGCTCTTTCTCGATGATCTTGGCGACGACCTCGGGCGTGATGGGCTCGATGTAGGTCGCGTCGGCAAGGCCCGGGTCGGTCATAATGGTCGCCGGGTTCGAGTTGACGAGGATCACCCGGTACCCCTCTTCCCGCAGCGCCTTGCAGGCTTGCGCGCCGGAGTAGTCGAACTCGCACGCCTGGCCGATGACGATGGGGCCGGCTCCGATGATCATGATCGACTGGATGTCGGTACGTTTCGGCATGTCGGACCCTCGTCTTGTGCGCCCCGGACGGAGCCAAATTGTCCTGCCTTATAGGGATCGCGGACCGGCGCGCAAGGCGCTCGGGCGCAATATCTTGGCCCTCCGTTTTGCGCCCGAATTGCCCACGCGCTGGGAACCCGGGCAGGCCGCTCTACGTTCGCGTCAAAGGAATGAGGAGAACGCACCATGTCACGAGCATCGACACTTTTGATCGGATCCATCGGGGTGCTGACCGAAAGCTCCGACCTG
The DNA here is from genome assembly GCF_052825805.1 of Pseudaestuariivita sp. Classification (NCBI taxonomy): domain Bacteria; kingdom Pseudomonadati; phylum Pseudomonadota; class Alphaproteobacteria; order Rhodobacterales; family Paracoccaceae; genus Pseudaestuariivita; species Pseudaestuariivita sp. The sequence goes on from NZ_JBRBVB010000008.1 coordinate 119,543, forward strand.
CAACGCCAGGCGTTCAACGCCGCCTTTGCCGAGCACGGCCTGGACTGGGCGTGGGATGCCGAGGAGTACAAGTGCCTGCTGCGCACCCAGGGCGGGCGTAACCGCATCGTCGCCTATGCCGAGAGCCGCGGCATCGGCGTGCCGGCGGACGCCATCTACGAGGCCAAGGTCGCCGCCTATGAGCGGCTGGTGGACACACACGGGCTGACACTCCGCCCGGGGATCGGGGACCTCCTCGCCGAGGCACGTGTGGCCGAGATGAAGCTCGGCTTTGTCACCGCGACCTCGACCCGGCAGATCGCGTTGATCGCCGGCGCGCTCAAAGAGCAGCTGTCGCTCGACATTTTCGACTACGTTGGGAACATCGACCGCGTGGCGGAGGGCAAGCCCGCGCCTGACATCTACCATGATGCGCTGGACGCGCTCGACGTTACGGCCTCGGACGCCGTGGCCATCGAGGACACCCCCGAAAGCGCTGGCGCGGCACTTGGCGCCGGTGTCCGCACGTTCGTCTATCCTGGCGCTATGGCCGAGGGGCGGGCGCTGCCGGAGAAGGCGGAGCTGCTGACAACGCCGCTCGACGCGCTGCGCGCTCAGCCGCTCGCAGCCTGATCGGCGAGTAACTTTTCGGCATAGAGGTAGTCCCGCGTCTTGGGGACTGCCATCATCCTGCGTGACAGCTGCAGGTGGAACACCGCCTGCGGCTGTGACAGGAATGCGCATTCGCAGATCACCAGATAATAGCGCCACATCCGCACGAAGCGGGCATCGTACATCGCCTCCACCTCGTCCACGCGCGCCTCGAACCGGGCGCGCCATTCGGCCAGCGTCGTGGCGTAGTGTTCGCGCCAGACCTCGAGGTCCGCGATCCACAGTTGCGCGGCCTCGGTGGCGTGGGCGAGTTGGGACAGCGACGGGATGTACCCGCCGGGAAAGATGTACTTGGCGATCCAGCTTGATTGCGCTCCCGGAGGCGCGCAGCGCCCGATGGTGTGGATCAGCGCAATCCCGTCTTCGTCGAGCAGGTCTTTGACCTTGGCAAAATACTCCCCGTAGTTCGGCGCGCCCACGTGTTCGAGCATCCCGACCGAGACGATCCGGTCGAACGGACCTTTGAGCGTGCGGTAATCCTGCAGGCGGAAATCGACCTGGCCGGACAGCCCGGCTGCCTCGGCCCTCTGGCAGGCGACGGCGTGCTGGCGGGCGCTGAGCGTCACGCCGACGACCTCTGCGCCGAACTCCTTGGCCAGTGTCAGGCCCATCCCGCCCCAGCCGCAACCGATGTCGAGCACGCGCTGGCCCGACTCGATCCGCAGCTTGCGCGCGATGTGCCGCTTTTTCGCCAGCTGCGCCTCCTCGAGCGTCATACCCGGATCTGACCAGTAGGCACAGCTGTACTGCTTGTCGGTGTCGAGAAAGAGATCGTAGAGGTCGTCGCTCAGGTCATAATGATGCGCGACGTTGTCCTTGGCCCGGCCGATCCGGTTCGCCTGACTGACGCGCAGCAGCGCAAACCGCGTCTTGAGGAGCGCCTTTGCCAGAAAGGGTACGTCCGGACCCTGACGATTGCGCAGCACCAGGAGGATGAAGTCGCGCAGATCACCCTCCTCGATCACCACACGCTCGTCCATGTACCCCTCGCCCAGCGCGAGGTCCGGGTCGAGGCACAGCGCCTTGACCAGCGCGTCGTCCTTGAGGCGCACGGTCGACAACATGTCCCCGCCGGGTCCGTAGGTCTTGCGATGCCCATCTGGCCAAATCACGGTCAGGGCGCCGCGGGTGATGAGGTGGCGGAGAAAGCGGTCGAGTATCTTGTCCCACATAACAACGTGTCTCGTGGTGGTCTTGGCGTGGATAGCAAAAGGTTAACGTCTGCGAAAACGCCCTGTCAAAGGGGAGCGTTCCCTGGCAGGCCGCCCCATCCGCTTGACAAGCCGCGCTGCCTCGTTTGTATCGGCGCGACCTGCGCGCTTCGGGCGCGCTTCCCTTGAAAGGCCACGCCATGCACGCCTACCGCAGCCATTCCTGCGCCGATCTGAACGCCAGCCATGTGGGCGACACCGTGCGGCTCTCGGGCTGGGTGCACCGCGTGCGCGACCACGGCGGGGTGCTCTTTATCGACCTGCGCGACCATTACGGCGTGACGCAAGTGCTCTGCGACCCCGACAGCCCGGTCTTCGCCGAAGTCGAAAAGGTCCGCTCTGAATGGTGCATCCGCATCGACGGCACCGTGAAAGCGCGCGACGAGAGCCTCATCAACCCCAAGATCGCGACCGGCGAGATCGAAGTCTTTGTCCGCGACATGGAGGTGCTGGGTAAGTCCGAAGAGCTGCCGCTCATGGTGTTCGGCGATCAGGAGTACCCCGAGGAGACGCGCCTCAAATACCGCTACCTCGACCTGCGCCGCGAGGTGATGCAGCGCAACATGACGCTCCGTTCGGACGTGGTTGCCTCCATGCGCCGCCGCATGTGGGACAAGGGGTTCCGCGAGTATCAGACGCCGATCATCACGGCCTCCTCGCCCGAGGGCGCGCGCGACTTTCTCGTGCCGTCGCGCCTGCATCCGGGCAAGTTCTACGCGCTCCCGCAGGCACCGCAGCAATTCAAGCAGTTGATCATGGTGTCGGGTTTCGACAAGTACTTCCAGATCGCGCCCTGCTTCCGGGACGAAGACCCGCGCGCGGACCGCTCGCCGACCGATTTCTACCAGCTTGACCTCGAGATGTCGTTCGTCGAGCAGCAGGACGTCTTCGACACGATCCAGCCCGTGCTGACCGGCATTTTCGAAGAGTTCGGCGGCGGCAAGAAGGTGGATCAGACGTGGGAGCAGATCTCTTACCGCGACGCGGCGCTCTGGTACGGCACGGACAAGCCGGACCTGCGCAACCCGATCAAGATGCAAGTCGTCTCCGAGCACTTTGCCGGGTCGGGCTTTGCGATCTTTGCCAAGCTGCTCGAGCAGGACGGCACGCAAATCCGCGCCATCCCCGCCCCCACCGGCGGCTCGCGCAAGTTCTGCGACCGCATGAACGCCTTCGCCCAGAAAGAAGGCCTGCCGGGGATGGGCTACATCTTCTGGCGCAAGCAATCCCCGGACAGTATCGCGCAAGAGCGCGGGATCACCGTCAAGGAGGTCAACGCACTGATCAAATCGGGCGAGATCACCCTTGGCAATGAAGCCGCAGGTCCCCTGGCCAAGAACATCGGTCCCGAGCGCACAGAGGCAATCCGTCAGCAGCTTGGCCTCGATGTTGGCGACGCGGCGTTCTTCCTCGGCGGCAAACCCTCTAGCTTTGAAAAAGTGGCCGGCAAAGCGCGCGACGTCATCGGCGAGGAGCTGAACCTCACCGACAAAGACCGTTTCGCCTTTGCCTGGATCGTGGACTTCCCGATCTACGAGGCGGACGAAGAGACTGGCAAGATCGACTTCGAGCACAACCCCTTCTCCATGCCGCAGGGCGGGATGGCGGCGCTCGAAGGCAACCCGCTCGACGTGCTCGGCTACCAGTACGACCTCGCGTGCAACGGCTACGAGCTTGTCTCCGGCGCCATCCGGAACCACCGCCCCGAGATCATGTTCAAGGCGTTCGAGATCGCAGGCTACGGCAGGGACGAAGTCGAGAAGCGCTTTGGCGGCATGGTCAATGCCTTCCAGTACGGCGCGCCGCCCCACGGCGGCTGTGCGGCGGGCATCGACCGGATCGTGATGCTGCTCGCCGAGACGCAGAACATCCGCGAGGTCATCATGTTCCCGATGAACCAACGCGCCGAAGACCTGATGATGAACGCGCCCTCCGATCCGATGTCGGATCAGCTGATGGAGCTGGGTCTGCGGGTGATCCCGCAGGAGTAGGCGATGTTCGACCGGCTGCGCGCGCTGGGGTTTGACGTGCTGGTGCGCAACCACGCCGAGGCAGTGCTGCAGGTCGACTTCCCCGAGGAGACGGAGACGCTGGTCTCCCTCCTCGCCAGCACGCGCATGTCGGCGGCAGAGCTGATCGGGTCCGGCGGCGGCGAGGCGCCCTCGACACAGCGCATCCGCCGCGTGCTCAGTGACGCCGGCTGGCTCAAGCACAACTTTCGGATCGAAACGACGGTGGACGGGGTCGCGCTCGGCGGCGGCACCAGCCACGAGATCGACCACGTCAAACAGGCCAAGGCCGGCCGTCTGGCGCTCGAGATCGAATGGAACAACAAGGACCCGTTCTTTGACCGGGACCTCGAGAACTTCCAGCGCCTGCACGCCCAGTCGATCATCAGCGCCGGGATCGTGGTGACCCGCGGCGCCGCGCTGCAGGCGGGCCTGACCCGGATCGTCGAGACATACCTGCGCGCGCACGATGTCGCCGAAGAGGCGGACCTGTTGCACCTGGGGATGAAGGACCGCACGGCTCGCCAGCGCACCTCGGTAGAGCGCGCCATGGCTGCCGGTGCAGATTTCCCGGCCGCCTTCGCGCGATTCTTCGTGGCTGACAAATACGGCATCGCAACCACGCACTGGTCCAAACTCACCGACCGCATCGCGCGCGGCGTCGGCAACCCCTGCCCCCTGCTGCTGATCGGCCTGCCCGCCTCAATCGTGACGGAGGATGGGTGAGATCACCCATCCTACTTTGCCGCGCTTCCCGTAGGATGGGTGCTCGCACCCATCCCCCTCGGGATCACTCCGCAGCCACCCCGGAATTGTAGGCGTAGGTCTTCCACGTCGGTTTGTAATCAGCGTCCGCCTGATTGCCCCAGACCGTCCAGCCCTCGCGCTGCCCGCGCCCGAAAAGCTCGAGATACGGCCCCCAGGAGCACCCCTCGATCAGCTCGTACTGCTCGTCAGGCTTGCGGGAATGCTCGCGCTTGCGGGTCTGCAGCATGTTCACCTGACGCCGTCCCGGCGGCAGCGTGCGTACGTTCTTGCCCCGCGTGCCAAAGAGCAGGATCTCTGTCACGTTGCGAAAGTAGAACCCCACCCCGCGCCCGTCCGAGCCGCCATCCTTGCGCACCTTGTGCCAGATGATGTTCGACTTGTAGGTAAAGCCCCATGCGCTCAGCACCTGCAATCCCTCCGGCAAGAGCGCATTCGGCACCCACATGTAGCAATGCGCGCGGTCCTCGAGGTGGTTCGCCACCGGCAGTGCGCAAATGTCCTCCACAGTCATCGTCGGATAGCGCGCCAGCCGCTTGTGCTCGGGCGCGACCTTGCCCGTGCGGTTGGTGAACCGCCACGGCGGGTCCGCCATCACGCAGCCGAACCGCGCCCCGTCGAGGAAGGCACGCAGGTCGCCAGATGCTTGATGTGCGGGCGTGTCGGTCATCATCGCTCCAAGTGTGTTGCGGAACGTTAGAGGAACCCGCGCGCCCTTTCCAGTGCGCTGATCCCCGCTTGTCTCAAAGTTGCAGGACTTTTCCCGTTTTGATGCCGCTTTTGCATTCCTATCTTCTGGGCAGGCTCTGACCGGAGGACGCCGTGCCCTTTGACCCGACCACCGCCGCGATCCGCTTTGGCTGCGGCCTGTCGCCCGACATCGCCGCTCCGACCTCACCGGACGCCCTGCTGGCCGAGATCGCAGGCCCCGACCGCATCGCCGCGGCCTTTCCGGTCGAGGATTTCGACGCCTTCCTCGTGCGCATGGCCGACTACCGCGACCTGGTGCGTGCCCGCCGCCGCGCCCGCGGCACCGACGACTTCGAAGTTGCCCGCAAGGCCACCAACGTCTTTCGCCGCTATGCGCGCGAAGACCGGATGCGCTGGCTCGGCACGCACATCCTGCGCCGCACGCACACCCGGCAGGGCCTGCGCGAGCGCATGGTCGGCTTCTGGGCGGATCACTTCACCGCGATGGGCAAGGGCGGCGTCGCCCGGTTCGGCACGACACCTTACGTCGAGACTGCAATCCGCCCCCACATCGCCGGACGGTTCGAGGACCTCCTGATCGCCGCCGTCACCGCGCCTCTAATGCTCATGTACCTCGACCAGGACGGTGCCATGGGTCCCAACTCCGAGATGGGCCTTAGACGCCAAGCCAAGGGGCGCACCGCCGGCCTCAACGAAAACCTCGCCCGCGAGGTGCTCGAGCTGCACACGCTCGGCGCGCAAGGGCCCTACACCCAGGCCGACGTGCGCCAGCTGGCCGAGCTTTTCACCGGCATGTCGGTACAGGCACCAAACGGGTTCAACTATCGCAAACCGCTCGCAGAGCCGGGCGCGGAGACCATCCTCGGGCGCACCTACGGCGGCGGGAACGAAACGTTTGCCGCAATCGACGCCGCCCTGCGTGACCTCGCCCGCCACCCCGCAACCGCGCGCCATATCGCCAGCAAACTGGCCACCCACTTCGTGTCCGACACACCTGACCCGGAGCTCGTCAGAGCGCTCGAGACCCGGTTCCTCGACACCGGCGGCGACCTCTACGCCGTCACCGAAGCGATGCTCGCCCACCCCACGGCGTGGGACGACACCGCGCCCAACGTCAAACAGCCCTTCGATTTCATCGCATCGGCCTGCCGCGCGCTGGGCGTCGCGCCGCACCACTTTGACCGGCTGGACGAGCGCGAGATGCTCGCGCTGATCCGGCAGCCGATGGCGCAGATGGGTCAGAACTGGGAACAGCCACCCGGCCCGGATGGCCTGCCCGAAGAGGACACCAACTGGATCACCGCGCAAGGGCTGGCCGCACGCCTGCGATGGGCGGTCTCTGCCCCCACGGCGCTGACAGGTGGCCTGCCCGACCCGCGCGAATTCGTCGAGACCGCGCTTGGCCCACGCGCGACGGAGGCCGTCCGTTTCGCCGCCCGCGCCGCCGAGAGCCGGGCGGAGGGGATCGGCCTCATCCTCTGCTCTCCCGCCTTCCAACGCCTCTGATCGGAGCGCTTGCCCATGACCGCCACTTCCCGCCGCACGTTCCTCACCCGCTCGCTCGCGCTTGGCTGCACTGCCGCCGCCAGCCCCTTGCTGACGCCGGTCACCTTTGCCAGCGCGCCCTTCGACAACCGCCTCGTCGTCATCATCCTGCGCGGCGGGATGGACGGGCTCGGCGCCATCGCCCCCTACGGTGATCCCGGCTACAGCGCCCTGCGCGGCGCGCTTGACGAGGGTGCCATCGACCTCGACGGGTTCTACGCCATGCACCCGGCCTTCGCGCCGCTCTTACCGCTCTGGCAAGCGCAAGAGCTCAGCTTCGTACACGCCGTCTCCACCCCGTACCGTGACAAGCGCAGCCACTTTGACGGGCAGGACATCCTCGAGGCCGGCACCGGAGAGACGGACGGCGTCACCGCGCGCGACGGCTGGCTGAACAGGATGCTGCAGACCGTGCCGGGGCTGCGGACCGACACCGCCTACGCCATCGGCCAGGGGGAAATGTACCTGACCCGCGGCGAGGCACCCATCGCCCGGTGGTCACCCGACATCGACCTCGCGATCTCGCCCCAGGCGCTGCTGCTTGCGGACCTCATCATGCACGACGATCCGGCCTTTCGCGACGCGATGGCCGAGGCGTTCGAGCTGGCCGACGGCGACGGCACCAGCCTGACAGCAGCGCCTAGCGAGATGTCGATGGACGGCATGGTCGAGGAGATGGCCCAGGCCCGCCAGGGCGCCGCACACCGCAAGGTCGCCGATTTCGCCGCCCAACGGCTCAAAGAAGACAGCCGCATCGCCGCCTTTTCCATCAACGGATGGGACACGCACAGGCGCCAGACGCAGACCTTGCCCCGCGCGATGAACCGGCTGGCCGACACTCTGCTGACCCTGCGTAAGCGACTCAGCGACACGTGGTCCAAGACCACCGTGATCGCCATGACCGAGTTCGGGCGGACGGTGCGGCTCAATGGCTCGGACGGGACCGATCACGGCACGGCGGGCGCGATGATCCTTGCGGGTGGCGCGCTGCGCGGAGGACGGGTCGTGGCCGACTGGCCGGGACTGGCGGAGGCCGACCTCTACGGACGCCGCGACCTCATGCCGACGCGCGACGTGCGCGCGCACGCGGCCTGGATCATGCGCGGCCTCTTTGGCCTCGATCAGCGCACGCTCGAGACGGCGATCTTCCCCGGCCTTGACATGGGCGCCGATCCCCGGCTGATCCTGTAGCGCACCCAACGCCTCGATGTGCATCCGTCTTGCATCCGCGTTTGCGACGCGTAATCTGCTCAAATCACGGGCGAAAGACGACGATGACGCAGGATATGCTCCCCGACGGTGAAGACCCGCGCCCCATCGGACCGCTGGTCGAGGGGTTCACTGTGCCGCCTGCGCCCTCGGGAGAGGTCCTGAAAGGAAGCTATGCACGGCTCGAACCGCTTCGCGCCGAGACCCACGCCGCCCGGCTCTTCCGCGCCTATGACGGCGACACGCGGGTCTGGCGTTACTTGCCCTACGGCCCCTTCAGCTCCTCCGCGCAATACCACCGCTGGGTGCGCGACACCGAAGCGCGGCAGGACCCGTTCTTTTTCGCCGTCCACAGCACCGCCGCCGCGGCCTACCTCGGCGTCGCATCCTTCCTGCGGATCAAGCCAACCGACGGCTCCATCGAGGTTGGACACATCAACTTTGCACCCGCTCTGCAAGGCACGCGTGCCGCGACGGATGCGATGTTTTTGATGATGGAATGGGCCTTCGAGGCCGGCTACCGGCGGTACGAGTGGAAATGCAACTCCCTCAACCTCGGCTCCCGGCGCGCCGCGCAGCGCCTCGGGTTCAGCTACGAAGGTACCTTCCGGCAAGCGACCATCAGCAAAGGCCGCAATCGCGACACGGCCTGGTTTTCCGTGATCGACAGCGAGTGGCCCGCGCTCAAGGAAGCCTTTGCCGCATGGCTGGCCCCTTCGAATTTCGACGAGACCGGCACGCAAAAAGAGCGCCTCAGCGATCTCACGCGGCTGGTGCGCGCGAGCGATGATCCTGCTTTGAGTTAGGTGTGGATGGCATCGAGCAGCGGGGACAACTCAACACAAAGGCACTCATCAAACACTTGTGCACGCGCCGGCCCGAGGGGTGGCGCAGTCGCGCCGCCCGTTTTGCCGAAGGCAAACCCTCGGTTTGACGGGGGCGGGTCGGCGCGGCCTGACAGTGCCTGTCAGGCGAAGGCTTCGATTTAGACGAATACGCAACAAGCCGAATTCAAATCGCCACCCGATGCTCAACACGGTCCGCCACCAGATCGGCCAAAGCGCCGAACGCGCGGACGGACACCGGGTCACTCGGTGCGCGGCTAACCTCGCGCGCGGCTGTCTGCGCCGCCTCGTAGAGCGCGTCGTCCTGCGCCGTCAGCGCAACGCCCTTGGCAAAGCGCGCCGCGTAGTCGAGCAGCACCATATCAGAACGGTCCTCGAGCACCGCCGCAAGGTGCAGCATGTCGTCGGAAAAGGCGATGGGATCGGGCTGCACGACCTCCTCGCTGAGCCCGCGCGGGCCCTTGGGTTGGCGCATCTCCGGCAGGTGGGACAGCAGCGTCTGCTGGAATTCGGCAAGCGCCACGATCGGCTTGGCCAGGAACCCATCCGCCCCGGCCTTTGCCACAGCTCCGGACTGCGTGTCGTCACCGCTCGAGCCGAGGATCACCTCGATGCGCGGCGCACTCGCAGCCGTCTCGCGGATGAGGTCGAGGCCGGAGCCATCGGGAAGGCCCACATCGACGATCAGAACGCTGGGCCGGTACACCTTGAGGTGACGCTCTGCCGAGGCGAGGCAATCGGCCCGCCGGATGCGCGCACCCGACCGCAGACACAAGAGCCGCAGCGCATCGCAGGCATAGCGGCTGTCCTCGACGGCAAGGACGGTCAAACCCAGCAAAGGGCGCGTCGCCGTCGGCTTGGGCATCGTCGCAAGATGAATCAGGTCGTCCATGGGTACCTCCACCAGTTGCGGTCACCATGCCGCAGCCCGGCTAATGCGAGGTTAACGCCCGCAGACTTGCAGACCCGCCCGCCGCACCGCATAACCGCGCCCGGACGCAAAGCGGAGAGCAAGCCATGATCGGACGCCTGAACCACGTTGCCATTGCCGTGCCGGATCTCCAGGCCGCGGCTGAGCAATACCGCGGCACGCTCGGCGCCAATGTCGGCGCGCCGCAGGACGAGCCGGACCACGGTGTCACCGTCGTCTTCATCGAGCTGCCGAACACCAAGATCGAGCTGCTCTACCCGCTGGGGGACGCCTCTCCAATCCAGGGCTTCCTCGACAAGAACCCGGCGGGCGGCATCCACCACATCTGCTACGAAGTGGACGACATCCTCGTGGCGCGGGACAAGCTCAAGGCCGACGGCGCGCGCGTCCTCGGCACCGGAGAGCCCAAGATCGGCGCGCACGGCAAGCCGGTGCTGTTCCTGCATCCCAAGGATTTCAACGGCTGCCTCGTCGAGTTGGAGCAGGTCTGATGGGGATCACCTCGGCGCTCGTCCTTTATGCGGTGATCTGGTTCATGACGTTCCTCGTGGTCCTCCCGATCCGGGTCAAGACGCAAGGCGATCTCGGCGAGATCGTGCCCGGCACCCACGCCGGCGCGCCGGAAGTCCACAACACCAAGCGCAAGGCGTGGATCACGACCTGGGTGGCGCTGGTGCTTTGGGTGATCATCGCGGGGATCATCTTCTTCGGGCTGATTACGCTGGAGGACATCGACCTCTTCCACCGCTGGAACAGCGAGTACGCGGGGTAAGAGTCACCCGCCCCGGACTTGATCCGGGGCCTCGCGGATATTTTCAAGCCGAGACGAGAGGTCCCGGATCAAGTCCGGGACGGCTAGGCGGCTCGTTCAATGTCCCGGTGCGGAACCAAGGCGCAGCCGCCGCACATCGACGGGCCGCCCGCACGGCACGTCGATACGTTGAAGTCAGACAATCGCTCGGATGTTGTCCGATCTTGGCAGGGGTAAAGGTGTCTAGAACAGCCGTTGCATCGACGCACCGCGGCCCGTCAATGCGCTCGCTCTAGAGCCCTACCTTCGCACCACCGCGTGATAAAGATGCGTGAACGTGGCGGCGCCGAGGATCGGGATCAGCAGGTTCACCAGCGGGATCGTCAGCGGCACGGCCATCAGTACGCCGGCGAGCCAGATGCGGCCCGCGTTCTCTTTGCGCAAAGCGCGCACGGTCTCGCGGTCATGGCGGCGCAGGGCGGCAAGGGTGAAGTACTCCCGCCCGAGCAGAAACCCGTTCATCCCCCAAAAGATGAAGAGCGCGGCAGGCGGGATGAAGAGGTAGAGGATGATCGCCAAGAGGTTCGCGCCAATCAGCACGCCAAGGAAGTTCACCGTGTCGCGCACCCCGGTCCAGAACGGCACACCCTTCGCAGGAGGCAGATGGCGGTAGTGGCGCGCCTCCACCGCGCGGGCGACCTCGTCGAGGAACATCGAGGTGATCGCAGAGGCGACCGGCACCATCAGGAACACCGACAGGATCAGGAACACCAGGATCGCGCCCCCGTTGAGCAAGTCCCCGACCCAGGTCGCCTGATCGAGCCAGGGGATGCCGAAACTGTCCTGCACCAGCCACTGCAGGAACGCCATGAACCCCGCGCAGGCGACGACCAGCAGCGCGATCGTAAGACCGATGCCGAGCAGTAGAACCCGGCGAAAGACCGGGTCGGCGATCTGGCCCAGCGCCTTGAAGAATGCGGTCAGGATCATGTGTCGACCCAGGTGGTGAGCGCTGCTACGTCGGGGCGCGGGCGCTCGGGCGGGGCCGCCTTTTCGGTTCCGAGGTAGATGATCCCGGCGACGCGTTCGCTCTCCTCCAACCCGAGCCCCTTTTCGCAAAAGGCGTGGTCATGGCTCGGCCAGCCCGAAAGCCAGTTCGCGCCCCAGCCCGACGCAAGCGCGGCGTTGAGCAGCGCAAGGCAGACCGCGCCAGCGGAATAGCTTTGCTCGATGGCGGGGATCTTGGCGGAGGGCTTTTGCACCTCGACCACGACAACGGCGAGCTCTCCGGTCTGATAGGCGAGCTGCGCCTTCGCGATCTCGTCCGCGTCGTGGCCCAGCACCGCTCCGCGTTCGGCCACGAGGCGTGCAAGCCGCGTGAGGGCCGCAGCGCGCAGCACGATGAACCGCCAGGGCTCGAGCTTGCCGTGATCCGGCGTGCGCGCCGCCGCGGTGAGCAGCTTGCCCAGCGCGGCATCGTCCGGCACGGGTCCGGTCAGCGTCTTGTAGGGGCGGGACCGCCGCGTCAGGAGAAAGTCGAGCGCGGCGGGGTTGGGTGTCGACATATCGGATCTCCCGGGGTGCTCAGGATGTCGGAGGCGCGCAACGGGCTTTCAAGGGTCACTCCGGCACGAGTTTGGCCACGAGGTCGTCGACCCACCCCTTGGCGAAGGCGTCGAACCGCGCGCCGGGCTGGCGTGCAGTGTAGGTGGCGAGGATTGGGTCGGGGACGTGGACCCTGCTGCCGGACAGCTCTTCGAGCGTGGCGTGACCGCAAAAGGGGACGTAGACCTCGGAATACCCGCCCTCGTGCACCAGAACCAGCTTGCCCCCGCAAAGCGAGTCTGCAGCGCCCATGATGCCGTGCGTCATCAGACGGAAGGTTTCGGAGGTTGCGAGCGTGGCGCTCAGCGGGTCGGGCGCGGCGGCGTCGAAGCCGCAGGCGACGATGATCAGGTCGGGCTTGAAGGTGGCGAGGCGCGGCAGGACGATCCGGTCGAAGGCGTCGAGGATGGCGGCATGGCCGCTCCCCTGCGGCAGGGGGATGTTGACGTTTGTGCCGGGCGCGTTCGGGCCACCTGTGGCGTCCGGCGCGCCGGTGTCGAGCGGGTAGTTGCGCTCCTGATGGAGTGAGACGGTCAGCACGTCCGGGTCGTTCCAAAAGATCGCCTCAGTCCCGTTGCCGTGGTGCACGTCCCAGTCGACCACCGCGATACGCTGGGCAAGGCCCTCGGCGCGCGCGGCCTCGATCCCGATGGCGATGTTGTTCAAAAGGCAAAAGCCGTTGGCCCAGTCTGCGGTGCAGTGATGGCCCGGCGGGCGGGAGAGCGCGTAGGCGTTCTGGATGTCACCGCGTGCGACGTCGAGGATGGCGGCCTTGGCCAGTCCCGCGGAGTGCTTGGCGATCTCGTATCCGCCGGGCCCGAAGGGGGTGCGCAGGCCGATCTCGCCGCCGCCGGCGTCCGACACGCGTTTGAACTCGGAGAGGTAGTCCGCGGTGTGCACCCGCGCGAGGTCGGTGTCGGTGGCCGGGCCTGCGCCGCGCAAGGACAGGTCCGCGACGATGCCGCTGACATGGCAGAGGTTGAGAAACCGACGTTTGGTCTCGGGGCTGTCGGGCAATCCGTCTGGCTGGGGTTGCACGAACCCGCCGACCGGCAGGGTGCCGGCGTAATGCGCGCCGGCGTGCCAGAAGCAGCGCTCGTCCCAGTAAAGCGCGGTGCGCGGCATGTCAGTCCTCCTTGCGGACGTAGACGCCCTCGGGCAGGTCGATGGCTGCGGCGAGGTCATGCATCTGATCGATGGAGAGCGTGATCTTGACCACGCTGTCGGTGCGGGCGTCGTATTGCTCGACGGTGATGCATTCGGCAAAGGAATGGACGATCACATCCTCCTGCAACGGCGCGGTGCCCTGGTCGATCAAGGTGATGACCGTGGTGTCGAATTCGTGCTCGATGGTAAACATGCCTCCAGCCTAGCGGCGCGGGCGGCAGGGGCAACACCTCATCGCGCCGCCTGGCGCGCCTCGTGCGGATCGGCTACGTCCCGCGCGCCGCGTAAATGTGACTGGTCCTGCCGGGTGGCGCGATTTACCTTGAGCCTACGTTTTCGCAGGAGCCGCCATGATCCGTTACCTCGCCAGTTGCGCCGCGTTGCTCTTGGTCGCCGCCTGTGCCGCGCCGCCAACCACCGGGCCCGCGCGCCCGACGACTCCCCCCGAAGCGCTGAGCGACAGCGACGAACAAGCGGTTGCGCGCCGGGCCGCGCGCCAGTTCATCACTGTGGTCGAAGACATGGAGCCCATCGCCGAACGTGCCTGTCGCAATCGCACCAGCAATATCAACTGCGATTTCCTGATCGTCGTGGACGATCGGCCCGGCATGCCGCCAAACGCGTTTCAAACACTCAACCGGCAGGGCCGCCCGGTGATCGCGTTCAACCTCGCGCTGATCGCGGATGCGCGCAACGCGGACGAGCTGGCCTTTATCCTCGGGCACGAGGCGGCGCATCATATCGAGGGACACCTGGCCAGGCAGGCGCAGAATGCCACCGCAGGCGCGGTGATCTTTGGCGGGCTCGCGTCGCTGGGCGGCGCCTCGGCGGAGGCGGTGCGCAACGCGCAGGAGCTTGGCGCCTCGGTCGGGGCGCGCAGCTATTCCAAGGAGTTCGAGCTGGAGGCGGATCGTCTCGGCACGCTCATCACGCTGGATGCCGGATATGACCCGGTGCGCGGCGCGGACTATTTCTTTCGCATCCCCGATCCCGGCGACAGGTTCCTAGGCACCCACCCCCCGAATGCCGCACGTCGCGACATCGTGCGGCGCACGGCCGCCGAGGCGCGCAGCAGCTGATGTTTCAGATCAACCCGGTGTTTACGGACCGGGGCTCGAAATACGCGGTGTCGGGCGGGAAAGTCACGAGCCGCGCCGAGGTGGACCTGTATCTCAAGACGCTCAAGCGCAACCGCAAGTTCGCCAAGGCGACGCACAACACCTGGGGCGTGGTCTTCGCGGACGGCGTGCCGCTCAAGGGCGACGACGGCGAGGCGGGCGCGGGGCAGGTTATCCTGCGGATGCTGGAGCGGGAGGGCGTGACGGACCACGTGATCGTCGTCACGCGCTGGTTTGGCGGGACCAAGCTGGGCGGCGACCGGTTCCGCCGCGTGCAGGACGCGGTACGCGCCTATCTGGACGCGGCGCCGGGCCTTTGACTCAATCGACCTTGAACCTGATCGTACTCGCTTAAATCAAGGCACCCGCCTGACAGGCACTGTCAGGCCGCCCCGCCCCGCCCCCGTCAAACCGCAGGTTTGCCTTTGGCAAAACGGGCGGCGCGTGCCCATCCGCTGCGAGAGCATCGGGTTCGAGGTCGCAGGCTACAAGTCCGGCCTCTAGAGCGGGTAGCGCTTCACAATCCGGTCGACCTTGACCCCGTTCGGGCGGGTGTGATCGTCCGGCCAGACTTCGAAATCCTGAAATCCGATGGCCGAATAGAACGCCAATCCTGCGCTGTTGTCAGAGGTGATCTTGGCCAGGATCGCCTCCCCGCCCCGCGCGCGGCAATCGGCGAGCGTCTTGGCAAAGAGCGCGCGTCCCACGCCTTTGACCGGATTTTGCTGGTCCGCAAACGTACCGATGGAATAGAGCCCGCCACCCGCGTCGAACGCCGCCTGAAACCCGACGAGCCGGCCTTCGGATAGGGTGACGTTCCGCACCGGAGCCGTGTTGAGGTACCCGGCGGCAAAGGCGTCCTCGGTGTAGGGCTCTTCGTAGGCGGTCGATCCGCCCAGCGCGATAGTGTGGTTCACGATGGCGACGCAGGACGGGACATCTTCCAGGCGCATGGTGCGGGTTTCGAGCGTCATTCACATCTCTCCCAGGATTTGCGCCACGCGGGCGGTGAAGGCGGCACGCACCTCCGCAGGCGGGCGCAGGGTGATCGCGAGACCTTCGATGACAGCGGGGTCCGGTTTGCCAAAGAGGCGCCCGGCCTCTGCGTGCGTGAACCCGGCAATCGCGGTCGCCTCCATCCAGGCGCTGACCTTGTCGGCCTTCTTGATCTGGCGCTTGACGGTCTGCGGCAGCGTCGCCGGCAGGCCGAACCGCAGGTGGATCGCCGCCGTGAGCCGGTCGTCCAGCGCACCATAGCCCGGACCCACGGCCGCCTTTACCGGAGAGATCATGTCACCGATCACGTATTCGGGCGCGTCGTGCAGCACGGCTGCCAGCCGCCATTTGGGCGGCGCATCGGGCACCATCCGCGCGTAGAGCGCCTCGACCAGCAGCGAGTGCTCGGCTACGGAATAGGCGAAATTACCCTCCGTCTGGCCATTCCAGCGCGCCACGAAAGCCAGCCCGTGCGCGATGTCCGCGATCTCGATATCCATCGGCGTGGGATCAAGCAGGTCGAGCCGCCGCCCCGACAGCATCCGCTGCCAAGCGCGCGGGGCTTGGGTCGGTGGCATGGAGGCTCCTCTAGGCTGTGGGGATGAAGATCCCGTTTTCCTCAATCTGCGAGGTGTGCACGTATTTGTGCTGAGGTGCCAGAAGGCCGAGCAGGTCGAGATACTGGATGCGGCGTTTGCGGTTGCCTGTCTCGAGCACGACAATGGGTTTGTGTTCGGTCAGGATTCGCTGCGCCCCGGAAAGCGCCGGGACTTCGTGTCCCTCGACATCCAGATGCAGGATCGAGACCTTCCGGCCTTCAGGCACCAACTTGTCGAGCGTGGTCACCGGCACCTCGATGGTCTGCCCCTTGCCGGGATCGGAGACGATGCGCGCGCCCGCCGCCAGCGGCTCATCCGCACCGGGGCGTGCGAGTTGCAGGTGCAGCGTCGCCTCTTCCGCGCCGACGGCAACGGAGTGCAGGTTTACGCGTTCGAGCTGGTTCAAGGCGATTGTGTAGGACGCCGCAGCATGCGTCTCAGGCGCCGGTTCAAACGAATGGATCTGCGCGCCCTCCGCCAGCCCCCGTTCAAGCGCGGGAAAGAAGTCGCCGACAAAGGCACCGCCGGTCACGATGTCCCCATCCCCCAGATGCCGCGCCAGAAACCGCAGCGTCGTGGGCTCGTAGACGTCACCCTTGCGCAAGAGGCGCGGGACCTTGCGCCCCCGGAAACTCTCGGGAACACAGTAAAAGCCATACTCGTTTGCGGCGATGAAATGCTCGAAATCGGGGCGTTCCATGACATCCCTCTCTGTTCTTGAACCATACTTGGCCCTGCTACCGCAGCGCGCATTGTGCAAGCCAGCAAGACCTGCTAGGCGCGGCGCAAATTATCCGTGGAGACCCAACAGTGTCACAAGATTACATCGTCAAAGATATTGCCCTGGCCGCCTTCGGCCGCAAGGAACTGGACATTGCCGAGACCGAGATGCCGGGCCTGATGTCGCTGCGCGAGGAATACGGTGAGAGCAAGCCGCTGACCGGCGCGCGTATCGTGGGCTCGCTGCATATGACGATCCAGACCGCCGTGCTGATCGAAACGCTGGTCGAGCTCGGCGCGGACGTGCGCTGGGCGTCGTGCAACATCTTCTCCACGCAAGACCACGCGGCAGCAGCGATCGCCGAAGCGGGCGTGCCGGTCTTTGCCATCAAAGGTCAAAGCCTCGAAGAGCATTGGGACTACCTCGACAAGTCCTTCCAGTTCGAAGACGGCCCGAACATGATCCTCGATGACGGCGGCGACGCGACGCTCTACGTCCTTCTTGGCGCACGCGCCGAGGCGGGTGAGGACATCATTCCCGTGCCGACTTCCGAGGAGGAAGAGGTGATCAAGAAGCAGATCGCCAAGCGTATGGAAGAGACACCCGGCTGGTTCACCAAGATGCGCGACCAGATCCAGGGCGTTTCCGAAGAGACCACCACCGGTGTGCACCGCCTCTATGAACTGGTGCGCAACGGCCAGCTGCCCTTCCCGGCGATCAACGTGAACGACTCGGTCACCAAGTCCAAGTTCGACAACAAGTACGGCTGCAAGGAATCGCTCGTCGACGGCATCCGCCGCGCGACCGACACCATGATGGCTGGTAAAGTCGCGGTTGTGATGGGATACGGCGACGTGGGCAAGGGCTCCGCGGCCTCGCTCGCAGGCGCCGGCGCCCGCGTCAAAGTCACCGAAGTTGACCCGATCTGCGCGCTGCAAGCTGCCATGGACGGCTTCGAGGTGGTCCGCCTCGAGGACGTGGTGGACTCGGCCGACGTCTTCATCACCACCACCGGCAACAAGGACGTGATCCGCATCGAGCACATGCGCGAGATGAAGGACATGGCGATCGTCGGAAACATCGGCCACTTCGACAACGAAATCCAGGTCGCCGCCCTCAAGAACCACAAGTGGACCAACATCAAGGAACAGGTGGACATGATCGAGATGCCCTCGGGCAACCGGATCATCCTCCTCTCCGAAGGCCGCCTTCTGAACCTCGGCAACGCCACGGGTCACCCGTCCTTCGTGATGTCCGCCTCATTCACCAACCAGGTGCTCGCCCAGATCGAGCTCTGGAAGAACGGCGACAACTACAAGAACGAGGTCTACATCCTGCCCAAGCACCTCGACGAAAAGGTCGCGCGCCTGCACCTCAAGCGGATCGGCGTGCAACTGACCGAGCTGGATGCCGACCAGGCCGCGTACATTGGCGTAAAACCCGAAGGCCCGTTCAAGCCCGAACACTACCGCTACTGACCGTCCAGGCTGGCGCAGGGCAACATGCGATAACACCAGCCGAACAGTTAAGTTCCCGTTAAAAATAAGGCCCCCGCGCTGGAACCAGCGTGGGGGTTTTTTGCGTTTTGGTGTCAATGCATCATCATAGGAGATGACAATGACTGTTAAGACTTTGACCTCCGCCATCGCCCTGTCCGTGTTCGTGTCTGGCGCCGCCTTTGCCGGCACCTACGACAAAGACGACGCCGACATGACCTCCACGGATGCGATCCAAGCCGAGGACGTGACCGAAATCGCAGACGCGGACACGATGAACTCCGGCTCCGAAATGGAGAGCGCAAATTCGCCGTGGGCCGGCATGACTGTTGCCGAATTCGTTGGCATGAATGTCATGACCGACCAGGGTGAAGACGTCGGCGAAATCGATTACGTGATCGTTCAGGACGGCGCACCGGCCGGCGTGATCGGCGTGGGCGGTTTCCTGGGTCTCGGTGAGTACACCGTCGCTCTGCCGCTCGACGGCTTCACGATGGGTGAAGATGGCCTGATCGTCACGCAGACTGCGGAAACCCTGCAAGCCATGCCGGAAGTCGACGAGTCGACGATCCAGCCGGTTGCGGACGACGTGATGCTCGTGTCGATCATGGAAAACGCCGAGGACTTCGCCAATCCCGAGGCGCTGCAGATCGCCGACGGTGACGTGACACCCGCACTCCAAACCGGCGAGATCGCTGGCGACGAGAGCGAGATGGCAGACGCTGACACAGCCGCGCCAGCGATGGACGTGACCGATGATACCGAGAGCACAGACATGGCATCGGGCGACATGGCAACCGGTGAGATGGCGACCGACGACTCCGATATGGCTGACGCCACGCCGTCTCCGCGCGCCGCCAACCGCGAAGATTCCATCGAAGAGCCGCAGATCGCCGAAGGTGACGCCACTCCGATGGCACCCATGGGTGATAGCGACACCGCCGAAAACGACGTGGCAGAGATGGAGAACTCGGACAATCCGACGATGCCGACCTACGCTGAATCGACGACGGCCGAAGTTGCGCCTGTCGAAGATGCACCGATGTCGATCCAGGAAATGACCGTTGGTCAGATCATCGGCAAATCGGTCATCGGCCCGCAAGACGAAGTTGTTGGTGAGATCGACTACGTGATCGACAACGCTGGCGTGATCGAAGCCGTCATCGGCATCGGCGGCTTCCTCGGTCTCGGCGAGTACACCGTCGCGATCCCGCTCGAGAACTTCGACGTGGCGCAGGACGACATGCTGTCGGTCGGCAAAACGCGTGAAGAGCTCGAAGCGCTGCCGGAAATCAACGAGACCGGGCTGGAAAGCCTCGAAGACGACGTGATGATTTCCGACCGCATCTAAGCGGACGACCATATACGCAAGAAAGAGGCCGGCACCCCCGGCCTCTTTTTTGTGACAGAATATGCCGCAGGCGCCGCGCAAAAATGCCGCAGCCTTCGCGCGCGGCCCTTTTTCGTTGTATGACGCAGTCTGATTTGCCAACCTGCCGCCGTCAGGCAAAATGCGTGGCACAGCAACAAAAATAGGGACTAGGGGGACCACAATGGGGAAGCGCGACGACTTGATCGCCAAATATGCAGATGATCTGCGCAACAAATGCGGCATGGAGCCTGATATGGCGCTGCTCACCAAGGTCACCATCGGCTGCGGCCCGGCCATCTATAACGACGACGCCTCGACCGTCGCTGGCAGCCAGCCTGCCGAGCTGGAGACCATCAAGAAGAACTTTTTGATGAAAAAGCTCGGCCTCGCCGACGGTCCCGAGCTGATGGACGGCATCAACGCCGCGATCGAGACCTACGGAAAATCCGAACGCTCCAAGTACCGCGCCGTGATGTACTACATGCTGACCAAACGCTTCGGCAAGGAAAGCGTCTACGGCTGACCCTCGGACCGGGTTGCAAGACACGGGCTTTGCCACGCCGGCAAAGCCCTTTTTTGTTTGGGAACAGACGCTAAGATTTAGTGACGTTAAACCTGATGCGAGTCCGCCTAGATCAAAGCACCCGCCTGACCAGAACCGTCAGGTCGAGTCATGCCGAAGGCATGCCTCCGGCATGACCCGCCCCCGCCAAACCTAAGGTTTGCCTCCGGCAAAACGGGCTGCGCGATTGCGCCACCCCCGGGACGGCGCGTGCCGATCTGTTATTTGTCAGGCCGCAAATAGCCTTTTCTACGCAAACAGCGTCAGCACCAACCCCGCCACCGTGCAACCGCCCGTCGCATAGACCGCGTCGATCATCACCAGCTTGAGCGGCCGCGCGGCAAAGGCGTAGCAGGTCGCGATCCACGGAACGACGACAAACAGGCCCAGGCCGAACCCGCTCACAACGCCTTCGAGCACCGTATCGACGCCGCTCAGCACGAACATGTGCCGCATCATGCCCGCCACCAGCACCGTCCCGACAAAGCCGGTGATGAACGGTAGCGGATTGCTCGCGTTGGCAGGCTTTCCATCTTTGACCGGCACGCCCGACACCTGCATCCAGGTGTTTCCCATGATCGTGTACCAGACGGCCCCGAACATGAACGCGGCCACTCCGGCCACCAAAACAGCAAGAATTCCCATGGGTTCCCTCTCCCTTATGTGTCCCCCAGATCGTCCGGGGTCACGCCGCCCATCTGGCAAATGGTGCGGAATTCAGCGTCGGTGACCGGCTGCACCGACAGGCGGGAGTTCTTGACGAGCACCATATCCGCCAGCCCCTCCTCCGCCTTGATCGCGTCCAGCGTCACCGCCTCCTTGAAAGGCGCCACGGCGCGGATGTCGACGCACTCCCAGCGGTCGTCCTCCGAGGTGCTGTCGGGATGCGCCTCTGCGCTCACCATCACCACGCCGACCACCGCCTTCTCCTTTTGCGAGTGATAGAAAAAGCCCAGCTCGCCTTCCTTCATCTCCCGCATGAAATTGCGCGCCTGGTAGTTGCGCACGCCGTCCCACTCTTCGCCTGCGTCGCCCTTGGCGACCTGGTCGTCCCACGACCAGACCGACGGCTCGGACTTGAAGAGCCAGTGCGCCATCAGCCGATCACCCGGTTCCACGCATCCAGCTTCACGCTCTCGAATAGACCCGCCTGCGCGTAAGGGTCTCCCTCCGCGAACGCCTGCGCCGCCGCCATGTCGGCCACCTTGAGGATGATCAGTGAGCCGCACATCTGCCCTTCGGCATCCAGCAGCGGCCCGGCCATCTGCACCGGCGAGCCGTCCGCCTTGAGGTAGGCGACATGCGCCTCCCGCGTGGACAGGCGCAGGTCGAGCGCACCGGGTTTGTCGCGGGCAGTCAGGGCAACGAGCATCAGTTAGTCCTCTTCGCTGGCAATGCGTCGATCACGCCCCACCCGCGACATCCTGTCAAGCTCTACGCCTTTGCGCCCTTCTTGCCGCCACCAAGCAGTGGCGCAGGCGTTGGATCGAGCGGCCAGCGCGGGCGCGCCTGCAACGTCGGATCGTCGGTATGTCCCGCGGCAAACCGCTCCAGCCCCGCATAGGCGATCATCGCCGCATTGTCGGTGCAGAGCCGCAGCGGCGGCGCGACAAGACGCACACCCTCCGCTGCGCAAAGCTCTTCGAGCGCTGCGCGCAGGGCCATGTTCGCCGCGACACCACCCGCCACGGCAAGCACCGGCTCATCCGGGTCAAGCGCCAGATACGCCTCAAGCGCCCGGCGCGTCTTGGCCACAAACACATCCGTCACCGCCGCCTGAAACGCCGCGCACAGATCTCTCCGATCACGCTCGTAAAGCCCGCCCTGCTCGGCCACCAAAAGGTCGCGCGCGCGCAGCACCGCCGTCTTGAGCCCCGAAAAGCTAAGGTTGCAATCAGCGCGATCCCTCAAAGGCCGCGGCAGCGAGAAACGCTCCGCGGTCCCGCCCCGCGCCGCGGCCTCGACACTCGGCCCACCCGGTTGCGCCAACCCAAGAAGCCGCGCGACCTTGTCGAACGCCTCCCCGGGCGCATCGTCGATCGTCCCACCCAAACGCTGGAACCGGTCCGTCCCGTGGGCGATCAGAAACTGGCAATGCCCACCCGAAACAAGCAGCATTAGGTAGGGGTACGCGACACCGTCCGTCAGACGCGGCGTCAGCGCATGGCCCGCCAGATGGTTCACCCCCACCAGAGGCAGCCCCGTCGCCGCGCTGATGCCCTTGGCACACATGACCCCCGACATGACCCCGCCGATCAGCCCCGGACCCGCTGTCACCGCAATGGCATCGACCGCGTTCAGACCTTCGCCCGCAGCCTCCAGCGCATCGCGCACCACGCCATCCAGACGCTCGGCATGCGCCCGCGCTGCGATCTCCGGCACGACCCCGCCGAACTGCGCGTGCAGCTGAGCCTGGCTCACAACCTCGTTTGACAGAACCTCCGCACGCCCCGGCACGCCGCGCACCAGCGCCGCCGCCGTGTCGTCGCAACTGCTCTCGATCCCGAGCAGCGTCAGGGGTCCGGTGGTGTCCATCCGTTGCAAGCCTCCGCGCCGGGGGCTACCACTCGGCATCCCTGCAAACAATGCCGAGGCCATGCCCGTCCCCGTTCGCCCCATCCTTCTGCTGACCCGCAGCGCGGACGATTCCGCCGAATTTGCCCAATTCTTAGGCAGGCACGACGCACCACTCCACGACGTGGTCATCTCTCCCTTGCTCGAATGTGTCTACCTGTCCACTCACGTTGACACATCAGGCGTACAGTCGCTGATCTTCACCTCGCGCCACGGCGTTGCCGCCTATGCCGCACAGGCACACGCGCCCCGCCTTTCCTGCCACGTTGTCGGAGGCCGCACTGCTGAGGCCGCCCGCGCACGCGGTCACGAGGTCCTGTCCCAGCACCCTGATGCCGCCACACTGCTCGCCTTCTGCGCGACAAATGCACCTCAAGGACCCGTTCTGCACGTACGCGGCGAACACGCCCGCGGAGACATCGCGAAAACCCTCTCAGCCCGGAACCTTTCCGCCGGAGAAACTGTTGTCTACGCACAGAATTTGCGGCCTCTGACCGAGACAGCCCTTACCGCCCTCGCTGGGGAGAGACCGGTGATCATTCCCCTGTTCTCCCCCCGCACCGCGACGCAGTTTGTGCGCGAGTGCACCGGGACCGCGCCGATCCACGGCATCGCCCTCAGCGCAGCGGTGGCGGAGGCGGCCAAGGGAACTAGATGGACGCGCATGACGATAGCGCCGACGCCAACGCGTGACAGCATGGTGACAAGCGTGATTGACACTTTATCCGGGGTAGCGGGTTGAGAGGCCCTCCCGCGCCGAGTAGACTTCCAAGGCTGGCCCCTGCGGCGAGACGAGAATCAAGGGGATCGCACAGTGGCGAAGCCGACCAACAGCAAATCGACCCGCACGCCGAGCACGTCCAAATCCTCGTCGAAGACCGACCAGACCAAAGCTGACGACGTAAAGGCATCGGACAAGCCCTCCGAAAGCGCCGACGCGTCGGCCAAACCGGCGCAGTCGGCCAAACCCGAGGACGCCAAACCAGCGGCCGCGACATCCAAATCGGCGCCAAAGTCTGACCGACCCAAAACGCCGACCAAGATCGAGGACGCCGAAGTCATCGACTCCTCAGCCGGCCCCGCCACGCCGAAGCCAACGACGGCGAAAGCAGACCCGGCCAAGTCCGACGCAAAGCCAACGGCCACGACGCCCGCGACCAAGTCTTCCGACACCGCGAAACCGGACACAGCAAAACCCACTCAGACTGACACCAGGCAAGCCGAAACCAAGCCAGCGCCCGCTCCCGTGCCAGCTCCAACACCGGCGCCGCAGCACTCCAGCGGCGGTTTCGTCCCGGCCCTGATCGGCGGCGTGATCGCAGCCGCTATCGGCTTTGGCGCCGCGTACTACCTCTATGCGGATACCGACACGGACCTCACCGCGCAGGTCGAAGCGCAGGACGCCCGCATCGCCGAGCTCGAAGCGTCGCTCACCGACGTGGCACGCAATGCGGAGGCGGCCGCCTCACTCGACCTCGGCCCCATCGAAACACGGCTCGAGACACTGACCACCGGCCTTGCGGACCTCACCGGCTCCGTCGAGGGCGGGCTGGCCGACGCGGCCTCCCAATCGGCGGACTCCGCATCTCAGGCGCAAGCCGCCGTCGGCGCCGTCGACACGCGTCTCACGACCCTCGACGAGCGCCTGACCGCCCTCGAAAAACGCCCCATCGAGGACAACGTGTCCCGCCAGGCCATCGACGCCTACGAACGCGAACTCGCGCTGTTGCAAGAGGCCATCGCGAACGAGCGTGGCGCCATCGAAGACCTCCTCGCCCAGCAAAAGGCCGAAGTGGCGCGCATCGCCGAGAACGCCTCCCAGATGGAGGAGCAAGCCGCCGCCGAGGCCGAACGCGCCGCCGCGCGCGAGGCGCTGACACGGGTCCAGCTGTCCCTCGACAACGGCACGCCCTTCGACACCGCCCTCGCCGATCTCTCGGACGTCAGCGACGCCAGCATCCCGGACGTGCTCGGCACCGCCGCCACCGATGGCGTTGCCACGCTATCTGAGCTGCAAGAGCAATTCCCCGGCGCTGCCCGCGTCGCGCTTGGCGCCGCCCGTGACGCCGGCGAAAGCGGCGAGGACGGAGGCATGCTCGGCTACCTCCGCGCGCAGGTCGGCGCCCGCTCCGTCGAACCGATCGAAGGCGCAAGCGCCGACGCCGTCCTGTCGCGCGTCGAGGCGGCCGTGCGCGTCGATGACTTTGAAACCGCCCTCGCCGAGATCGAGGCGCTCCCGCCCTCCTCGCGCGCCGAACTCGAGGCTTGGGAAACCGCCGCGCGCGCGCGCCTTGACGCCATCACAGCCGCTGCCGCGCTCGCGGCGGACCTGAACTAGACCTCGGAAGGGACCGCACATGCTCTGGTCGCTGCTTAAAATCCTGATCTTCATCGCGCTCGTCGGCGCCCTGACCTTTGGCGCCAGCTGGCTGATGACGCGCGGCGACGGGATGACCCTGACCGTCGCGGGCCAGGAATACCCGCTCTCCGCGCTGCAAACCGTCATCGCGCTGGTCCTGCTCCTGATCGCGGTCTGGCTGCTGCTCAAGCTGCTGTCGTTCCTCGTCGCGGTCGTGCGGTTCCTGAACGGAGACGAAACCGCAATCTCCCGCTACTTCGACCGCAACCGCGAACGCCGCGGCTATCAGGCGCTTAGCGAAGGACTTATGGCGCTCGCCTCAGGCGAAGGGCGCCTTGCGATGTCCAAGGCCGCGCGCGCCGAAAAGTACCTGCAAAAGCCCGAGCTCACCGACCTGATCACAGCGCAAGCCGCCGAAATGGCCGGCGACCGCGCCAAGGCCGAAGAGGCGTACAAACGTCTCGTCACCAACGAGACCACGCGATTCGTCGGCGTGCGCGGCATCATGAAGCAAAAGCTCGAAGCCGGCGACACCGACACCGCGCTCAAGCTGGCGGAAAAGGCGTTCGCCCTCAAACCCCGCCACGAGGAGACGCAGGACGTCCTGCTCAAGCTGCAGACCAAGACCGCGGACTGGAACGGTGCCAAGAAAACGCTCGATGCCAAGCTGAAATCCGGCACGCTGCCCCGCGACGTGCACAAGCGCCGCAACGCAGTGCTGACACTCAGCGCGGCCAAGGCGGACGTCGCGGGCGAGGGCCTCGACATCGCGGCGCGGGAAGCGGCGATCGAGGCGAACCGGCTCTCCCCGGACCTGATCCCCGCGGCGATCATGGCCGCCGAAAGCTACATCGCCCAAGGCAAGCCAAAATACGCGACCCGCGTGCTGAAAAAGGCATGGGAGGCACAGCCGCACCCCTCCCTCGCTGCGACTTTCGCCGCCATCGAGCCGGACGAGTCCGCCGACGCCCGCCTCAAGCGTTTCCAGCCGCTGATCCGCCTCAAGCCCGAGCATCGCGAATCCAAGCTGCTGAACGCCGAGCTCAACATCGCCGCCGAGAACTTCCCCGCCGCGCGCCGCGCCATGGGGGATGTCATCGCCGAGGAGGCCGACGCCCGCGCGCTCACCATCATGGCCGCCATCGAACGCGGCGAGGGCGCGACAGACGAGGTCGTCAAAGGCTGGCTAGCCCGCGCCATCGCAGCACCCCGCGGCCCGCAATGGGTCTGCGACAACTGCAACGCCGTCTCCGCCGACTGGACCGCCATCTGCGCCAATTGCGAGAGCCTCGACACGCTCACCTGGCGCGCACCGCCGAAACAGGAGATCGCCGCACCCACCGGCGTCGAAATGCTCCCCCTGATCGTCGGCGCCGTCGAGGACAAGCGAGAGGACGTTTCCGTCCCCGAAGCCGAGATTGTCGAGGCCGTCGACGGCGAGATCGTCAAGCACCCCGAAGAGACCAAGCCCGCGCCCGCCGAGGCATCGAAATAGGGCTTTTCAGAACAGCGCGACGCTGCTAAGCGACGCGCCACGGTGCCGGTGTAGCTCAGCTGGTAGAGCACGTCATTCGTAATGATGGGGTCGTAGGTTCGAGTCCTATCACCGGCACCATGACAGCCCCCAGCGCTTCGGCGCGGCTGCACTTTCTCCGCAAAGCACCCCGCCAAGCCTGCTTGCACCGGACCTCGCCGCGCGGTTTACTTAATGCCACGGACGTTCGGCCAAGAGAGACATTCCATGGATCGCGCCACGCTGGTGCACGAGAGCTTTCTGCGCCGCGTAGCCGACGGTGACTTGCCCGAAGGACTTGGACCCGGGCCTGACCTGACCAACGAGAATGCGGCAGCCATCTTCCGCGCCGCCTGCCTCAGCCGCGCACTCGACCTCGAAAGCCGCGCGATGCAAAAGGCCGGTCAGGGGTTCTACACCATTGGCTCGTCCGGCCACGAGGGCATGGCGGCTGTCGCGCACGCACTGCGCCCCACGGACCTCGCCTTTCTCCATTACCGCGATGCTGCCTTTCAAATCGCGCGCGCGGGACAGGTGCCGGGACAGACGCCCGCCTGGGATATCCTGCTGTCCTTTGCCGCCGCCTCCGAGGACCCAATCAGCGGCGGACGGCACAAGGTGCTGGGATCCAAGGCCCTCAACATCCCGCCGCAGACCTCGACGATCGCCTCACACCTGCCAAAGGCGGTCGGTGCAGCCTACGGCCTTGGCGCCTGCCGCAGACGCAGGCCGGAGCACGCAGAGCTGCCGGAAGACGCGGTGGTCTTCTGCTCCTTCGGGGACGCCTCGGCCAACCACTCGACCGCGCAGGGCGCGTTCAACACCGCACAATGGACGGCCTACCAATCCGTGCCGCTCCCGCTGCTCTTTTGCTGCGAGGACAACGGGATCGGCATCTCGACCAAGACCCCCAGGGGCTGGATCGCCGCCACCTTTTCCGGGCGGCCTGGTCTCAAGTACTTCTACGCCGACGCGCTCGACATGCACGAGACCGCGCGCGTCACGGCGGAGGCCGCGCGCTACGTGCGGACCCAGCGCAAACCGGCGTTCCTGCACCTGCGGACGGTGCGCCTCTACGGCCATGCAGGCGCGGATGTGGCGACGTCTTACCTGCCGAAACACGAGGTGGAGGCGGACGAGGCCAACGATCCCCTCCTGCACATGGCGCGGCAGCTGGTGGACGCCAAGGCGATGACACCGGAAGCCGCTTTGGCCATCTACACCGGCACCCGCGCCCGCGTGTCCCGCATCGCAGCGGAGGCCGTGACCCGACCGCGGCTCAAGACGGACTCCGACGTCATGGCCAGCCTGATCCCGCCCAGACGCGCCTGCAAACCAGCGCCCACGCCAGGCGACAACCGCAGGCAGGCGGCGTTCGGCAGCGACCTCGCCGCGATGAAGGAGCCGCAGATCATGTCGCGCCTCATCAACTGGGCGCTTACCGATCTGATGCTGACGCATGACGCGATTACCCTGATGGGAGAGGACGTCGGCCGCAAAGGCGGCGTCTACGGCGTCACGCAAAAGCTGCACGCCCGGTTTGGCCCGGACCGTGTGATCGACACGCTGCTCGACGAGCAGTCGATCCTGGGGCTTGGCATCGGGATGGCGCAGACCGGCTTCCTGCCGATGCCGGAGATCCAGTTTCTCGCCTACCTGCACAACGCCGAAGACCAGCTCAGGGGGGAGGCGGCGACGTTGCCCTTCTTCTCGAACGGGCAGTACAGCAACCCGATGGTCGTGCGCGTGGCCGGGCTCGGCTACCAAAAGGGCTTCGGCGGGCACTTCCACAACGACAACTCCGTCGCGGTGCTGCGCGACATCCCAGGCATGATCCTCGCCTGCCCCTCGAATGGCCGCGACGCCGTCGGCCTTTTGCGCGAGACGGTGCGGCTGGCGCGTGAAGAGCAGCGGCTGGTGGTGATGCTCGAACCCATCGCGCTTTACCCCATGCGGGACCTCTTCGACGAGAAGGACGGCGGCTGGATGCGCACCTACCCCGAGACCAGCTGGCACCTGCCGATGGGCGAGGTGGGGGTGAGCGGCGACGGCACCGATCTGGCGATCGTGACCTTTGGCAACGGCGTGTACCTCTCGACGCAGGCGCAGCGCGATCTGGCGGACGACGGAATCAACGCACGCGTGATCGACCTGCGGTGGCTCTCGCCCCTGCCCTTCGCCAGCCTCGACGCCGCTCTAGAGGGATGCAAGCACGTGCTCGTGGTCGATGAAACGCGCCGCTCCGGCGGTGTGGCCGAGGCGTTGCTGGCGCATTTGCACGAGACCTGCCCCGCCCCCTCGGCGCGCCTCACAGCAGAGGACAGCTTTATCGCGACCGGCCCGGCCTATGCCGCCACCATGCCCTCGCGCGCAAGCATCCTCGCCGCAGCCCGCGCGCTGGTGAAAGGGCGCACATGACCCGCACCGCCGTCCTCATCTGTCCCGGGCGCGGCACATACAACGCCCCCGAGCTCGGATACCTCTCGCGACACTTCCCGGATACCGTGCTCTTGGACCGGCTCGACGCGATCCGCGCCGAGGCGGGCCAGCCGACCTTGCGCGCCCTCGACGGCGCGGAGCGCTTCACGCCCAGCCTGCACACCCGCGGCGACACGGCCTCCGCCCTGATCTACGCCGCAACTCTTGGAGATGTCCTGGCCCTCGCGGACGTCGAGATCGTCGCGGTCACCGGCAATTCCATGGGCTGGTACTCCACCCTCGCCGCCGCCGGCGCGCTCACGGTCGAGGACGGGTTCCGCGTGGCGAACACAATGGGGACGCTCATGCAGGAGCACGGGACCGGCGGTCAGCTGGTCTACCCCTTCATGCCGCCAACGTGGGAGGACGCGCCGGACCAACGGAAGACGCTGCTGGACCTCGTCGACCGCATCAACGCGGACGATCCGCAGAGCCTCGCGCTCTCGATCGAGCTGGGAGGGATGCTCGTGATCGCCGGTACCGAAGCCGGCCTCACTGCGTTCGAGGCCGAGGTCCCCCGCATCGCCGACCGCTTTCCCCTGCGCCTGCGCGGACATGCAGCGTTCCACACGCCGCTCCTGCGCCACGTCGCCGAGATGGGACAGGAGGCGCTCGACGGTACGCGAATCACCCAGCCTGCGCAGCCGATGATCGACGGGCGCGGACATGTCTGGTGGCCGGGTTCGAGCGATCTGACCGCCCTCTGGGATTACACCCTCGGCCATCAGGTCACCGAGACCTACGACTTCACCCGCGCCATCACCGCCGCCGCGCGCGAGTTCGCGCCGGATATGTTCCTCATCGCCGGCCCCGGCACGACCCTCACCGGCGCGGTCACCCAATCACTGATCCGCGCGACGTGGAAAGACGTCCGCAACAAGGCAGACGTCGCGGCGCTCCCCGAACCCCTCACGCTCACGATGGGCGATCCCGCCCAGCGCGCCACCGTGACGCGGCAGTAGACGGCGCACACCTCGCCCACTATGCAAAAAAGGCAACCCGAGGGACCGCACCGACGATGCGCGCACGTTTGACCCAAGACCCGCACTCGACGCGGCCCGCCCGCGAAAAGGTGCTCGAGGTGGCCATCGGGCGCGAAGTGCGCGCCTTCCGCAAGGCGCAAGGCACGACCGTCGCCGAGCTGTCCGAACAGACCGGCCTCTCGATCAGGATGCTGTCCAAGATCGAAAACGGCAACACCTCGCCGTCCCTGTCGACGCTGCAGGCGCTGTCGCACGCGCTGTCCGTGCCGGTCACTGCCTTCTTTCGCCAGTACGAGGAGCGACGCGAGGCGGTCCACACCAAGGCGGGCGACGGCGTCGAGACCGAGCGCGACGGCACCCGTGCCGGTCACCAGTACAACCTGCTGGGTCACATCGGCAGCAACGCCAGCGGCGTCATCGTCGAGCCCTACCTGATCGAGCTGACGACCGAGAGCGACGCGTTCGAGACCTTCCAGCACGGCGGGATCGAAACGCTCTACATGCTCGAAGGCGCGGTCGACTACCGGCACGGCAACCGGGTCTACCCGCTGCGCCCCGGCGACAGGCTCTTTTTCGACGCGGACGCGCCGCACGGGCCTGAAACGCTGGTGGAGTTGCCGGCGAAGTACCTGTCGATCATCGCCTACCCGCAGACGCCGTGACCCGATACACGTTCCGCGCCATGACAGCGGATGACGTGCCGATGCTCCGCACGTGGCTCGCCACGCCGCACGTGGCCCGGTGGTGGGACGGTGAGCCGCCCCCAACCGAGGCGGACCGCCAGGACCCGCGCGTGGCGCGCTGGATCGTATCGCTCGGCGGCCACCCCTTTGCCTACATGCAGGACTACACCGTGCACGGCTGGCCGGACCACCACTTCGCACATTTGCCTAAGGGAAGCCGCGGGATCGACCAGTACATCGGCGACGCAGCCCTGCTCGGACAGGGACACGGACCCGCCTTTGTCGCCCAGCGCGTCGCGGCACTTGTCGCAGGTGGCGCCCCGGCCGTCGCTACAGACCCGCACCCGGACAACGCCCGCGCCATCGCCGCCTACCGCAAGGCCGGCTTCGCCCCCGAAGGCCCACCGCAGGAGACGCCCTGGGGGTTGATCCTTCCCATGGTCCTTCACGCCCCGACAGGCCAAGCCTGACCGATTTCACGGCAATCCTGGCGCCGTAATTTGCCTAAGATGAAAATTTTATTCCTGACGGCTGTCACAGGCGCAGCGACCTGCTATCATCTCGCGCGGAACATGAGGCAAGGAGTGCGCGCGCATGTGCGGCATCATGGCACTTTTTTCTCAAGGATACATCGCTCGAGCCCCGGCTTGGCGCGATGTTGACGGATATGCTGATCACCATGACCGACCGTGGCCCGGACAGCGCCGGCATCGCGGTCTACGGTGCCGGCGGCGGCACGGCGTCCAAACTCACCGTGCAATCAGGCACCCCGGACACAGCCTTCTGCGGCCTTGCAGACGCACTGTCCCAAACCCTCGGCACAAACATCGCGATGACCGTCAAGGACACCCACGCCGTGCTCGAGGTCCCGCCCGGCCAGATCGAGAGGGCCCGCACCGCGCTCGCCAACCTGCCCGGCAACGTCCGGGTGATGAGTGTCGGCGAGACCGTCGAAATCTACAAGGAGGTCGGCCTGCCGAGGGACGTCGCAGCCCGCTTCGACCTTGCCGCGATGTCCGGCACGAACGGCATCGGGCACACCCGCATGGCAACCGAATCGGCGGTCACGACGATGGGCGCCCACCCGTTCAACACCGGGCCGGACCAGTGCCTGGTGCACAACGGCTCCCTCTCGAACCACAACTCCCTCCGGCGCAAGCTGACCCGTGCCGGCATGCGGATCGAAACGGAAAACGACAGCGAAGTGGCAGCCGCCTACCTGACGTGGAAGATGCAAAACGGCGCAACACTCGGCGAGGCGCTGGAGAGCGCGCTCGACGATCTCGACGGCTTCTTCACCTTTGTCGTCGGCACCAAGGACGGCTTTGGCGTCGTGCGCGATCCCATCGCTTGCAAACCCGCCGTCATGGCGGAAACGGACCAGTACGTCGCCTTTGGCTCGGAGTACCGGGCGCTGGTGAACCTTCCAGGCATCGAAGACGCCCGAGTGTGGGAGCCGGAGCCTGCGACGGTCTACTTCTGGAGCCACACCTCGGCACCCACTGCGACCGAGAGGGCCGCCTGACATGCAGACCATCGACATGGCGGAGACCCCCCTGCGCGAGATGAACGCCACGCTGCACGCCCAGTCTGTGACCACCAACCAGACCGCCTGGGAGATCGTGAACCCCAAGGGCGCCCATGCGATTGCCTGCGGGCTCGACGCCCCGATCGACGTCGCGGTCAAAGGCTCCACCGGGTATTACTGCGCGGGCATGAACCAGCAGGCCAACGTGCACGTGCATGGCTCTGCCGGACCCGGGGTGGCCGAGAACATGATGTCCGGCACCGTGGTGATCGAGGGCGATGCCTCGCAATATGCGGGCGCGACCGACAACGGCGGGACGCTTGTGATCAAGGGCAACGCCTCCTCGCGCTGCGGTATCTCGATGAAGGGGATCGACATCATCGTGCACGGCAACGTCGGGCACATGAGCGCCTTCATGGCGCAGTCGGGCAATCTGGTGGTCTGCGGCGACGCGGGCGACGCGCTGGGAGACTCGATCTACGAGGCGCGTCTCTTCGTGCGCGGCTCGGTCAAGTCGCTGGGTGCGGACTGCATTGAGAAGGAAATGCGTCCCGAGCACATCGCGCTCCTCGAGGACCTGCTGGAGCGCGGCGGGTGCGATGCCAAAGCCGAGGACTTCAAGCGTTACGGCTCGGCCCGGCAGCTCTACACCTTCAACATCGACAATGCCTACTAGGCCATCCGGGGACGGACAGATGAAAGACATCAAGCACAACGGCCCTCCGCGGACCACGCCGATCCAGTCGGCCACGTTCAGCCAGAGCATCAACGCCGAGATCCGGCGGGCAGCGGCAACGGGCATCTACGACATCCGCGGTGGCGGGGCCAAACGCAAGGTGCCGCATTTCGACGACCTGCTGTTCCTTGGCGCGTCGATCTCGCGCTACCCGCTCGAGGGGTATCGCGAGAAGTGCGACACCTCCGTCACGCTCGGCACGCGCTACGCCAAGAATCCGATCCAGCTCGACATCCCGATCACCATCGCGGGCATGTCCTTTGGCGCCCTGTCGGGTCCGGCCAAAGAAGCGCTCGGCCGCGGTGCGACCCTTGCCGGGACGTCGACCACGACGGGAGACGGCGGCATGACCCCCGAGGAGCGCGGGCATTCGAACAAGCTCGTCTACCAGTACCTCCCCTCGCGCTACGGGATGAACCCGGACGATCTGCGCAAGGCGGACGCGATCGAGGTGGTTGTGGGCCAGGGTGCCAAGCCTGGCGGGGGAGGCATGCTTCTGGGGCAGAAAATCTCGGACCGCGTGGCCGAGATGCGCAACCTGCCCAAGGGGATCGACCAGCGCTCGGCCTGCCGTCACCCCTATTGGACGGGACCGGACGATCTGGAGATCAAGATCCTCGAGCTGCGCGAGATCACCTCCTGGAGGGTCCCGATCTACATCAAGGTGGGCGGCGCCCGCCCCTACTTCGACACGACGCTGGCGGTGAAGGCAGGGGCCGATGTGGTCGTCCTCGACGGGATGCAGGGCGGCACGGCGGCGACGCAGAATGTGTTTATCGAGCATGTGGGCCAACCCATCCTCGCCTGTATCCGCGAGGCGGTGCGGGCTTTGCAGGACCTCGGCATGCACCGGGAGGTGCAGCTGGTGGTCTCGGGCGGCGTGCGCACGGGCGCCGATGTGGCCAAGTGCATGGCGCTGGGGGCGGATGCGGTGGCCATCGGGACAGCGGCGCTGATCGCTTTGGGCGACAACGATCCGCGCTGGGAGGACGAGTACCAAAAGCTCGGCACCACTGCGGGCGCCTATGACGATTGGCACGAGGGCAATGATCCCGCCGGGATCACCACGCAGGACCCCGAGCTGATGGCGCGCTTCGATCCGATCGAGGGCGGGCGGCGGCTCAACAACTACCTCAAGGTGATGACGCTGGAGGCACAGACGATCGCGCGCGCCTGCGGGAAGAGCCACCTGCACAACCTCGAGCCCGAGGACCTCTGCGCCCTGACGATGGAGGCCGCCGCCATGGCGCGCATCCCGCTGGCCGGCACCGACTGGTACCCCGGCAAGCCTGGGAGCGGGTATTGAGCCCTCGGGCTCAGAGCCCCTCCTGCCCCGGGCGTGTTGCCCCGAGGCTTTTCCATGCGCCCGCGATAGCCGCACATCGACGGGCCGCGGTGCGTCGATCTAACCTGAGTTCTAGGCACCTTTATGCCAGCCAAGTCCGGATGACCTTTGAGCGAAACACTCATTTCGACGTATCGACGTGCCGTGGGGGCGGCCCGTCGATGTGCGGCGGCTTCGCCTTGATTCCGCACAATCACATAGAACAGCCGCTCAATCCTGCCTGCAGGGCTTTCCAATTTAGCATCTCGCGTCCCGGACTTGATCCGGGACCTTCACGTTAACGCGCGAGGTCCCGGGTCACGCCGGGGACGGGTGCGCAAAAAGACAAGGGACGCAGCCATGACCACCGATCTTGCTGCCTTCGCCGAGGCCAACGGGTCAAATACTTCATGATCTCCTTCACCGACCTCTTCGGCGGGCAGCGGGCCAAGTTGGTGCCGGCGCAGGCCATCGCGGACATGCAGACCGAAGGCGCGGGCTTTGCGGGCTTTGCCACCTGGCTCGACATGACGCCCGCA
>NZ_JBRBVB010000009.1:0-206877 GCF_052825805.1 Pseudaestuariivita sp.
CAACAAAGAGCGCCTGCCTGAGCCGCTCGGCTACATCACACCAATCGAAGCAGAGGAGAAATACGAACAAGCCTTGCAGTCAGATAAAATCGTAGCTTGAAAAACGAACTCAACAGTCTCCGGCAAAACCGGGGCGGTTCAACTGCGGCGAAGCTGCCCAGCTCTCCAAGCACCGCAAAGATCGCGTCGATCACTCCGAAGCTAGTTCGCCTGGCAGGCTCGATCGAAGTGCAACTGCTTGGTCTTGTTGATCGCGTGCAGATAAGCCCTGGCTCAATGAAGGTTTGCCTAAGTGGCGCAGAGCTGGCCTCGCAGCTGAACATCGAAGCGACTGAAATCGATCCCGAAGCGCTCAGCTTCTCCCGCCCATTCCAGCTCCGCAAACGCGGGGTGGAAACCAAACTGACCTTGGAAGAAGCAACAAATGCAATCGATCAGACACTGATCCAGAACATCGCCAAAGCACAGAACTGGTACGCTCAACTAAAAGATGGAACAGCTCTGGCCGAGATCGCGAGGGCCGAGAAGACATCGCCCTCGCGCATCGCGACGCTCCTGCCATTAGCGTTCCTCGCGCCAGACCTTTTGAGAACAGTCATCGAAGGCGCGGGGCCTATCGCCTTCACCAGCGAATGGCTCAAAACACATTCCCTCCCCACCGATTGGACCGACCAGCGCGAACTCGTCGCCGCGCTCTAGAGCCGTCCAAAGGGGAAACCCACCCGCCTAAATCAAGACTTGAGACTCACGCCTTCTCCCGGCGCTATTCACTAGGCAAAGACGCGTCTCAACGGAAGCTTCGTGCAGCAACGCTTTACGAACATTGAGTTTTATGCGACCAATCGAAAACCGCAAACCGCCCTAAGACTGGGTGGCGGAGCGGAAGGGATTCGAACCCTCGAGACGGTTTCCCGCCTACACACTTTCCAGGCGTGCGCCTTCGACCACTCGGCCACCGCTCCGCCGCAGGGTCTAGCGCAAGGCGGCGCAGAAGAGCAAGCGGGAAACGGCGGCTAGCGCGGGGTCAGCATAAGGTGGATGCCGGAGCGCGAGCGCACCGTCAGGTGGGCGACGGGGACGGGCTCGGCGCCGACGGCAGTGACTTTGAAATCACGCAGGATGCGCGAGAGAAGGAGGACGCCCTCGACCATGGCAAAGCCTGCGCCGGTGCAGACGCGGGCGCCAGTTGAGAACGGGATGTAGGCGTCGCGCATGCAGGCTTTGCCGTTCTCGGTGGCGAAGCGTGCGGGGTCAAAGCTGTCAGGATCGTCCCAGAGACGGTTGTGGCGGTGGAGGTGCCACGGGCTCAGCACCATCTGCGCGCCTTTGGGGATTTTGCGGTCGCGGAAGGCTTCGGGACAGGTCGCCTCGCGCACCATCATCGGCACGGGCGGGTAGAGGCGCAGGGTCTCGCGGAAGACGTCGCGGCTGATCTTGAGCTTGGAGACCTTGGCAAAGTCCGGGCTGTCGAGGGCTTGCGCCTCTTCGGCGACCTTGTCCTGCCAGTCGGGATAACGGGCCATGAGGTAGAGCGCCCAAGCGAGGGCCGAGGCGCTCGTCTCGTGGCCTGCGAGAAAAAAGATCGCAACCTGGTCGACCATCTCGGAGGTCGTGAAAAGCTCGCCCGTCTGCGGGTCGCGGGTCGTCATGATCTTGGTCGCCAGATCGTCGGGCGCCGTGCCGGCAGCGATCTCCGCCTGACGCTGGTCGCAAAGCTGGGTGATGAGATCGCGGATGATCCGGGCCGAGGCGCGCGTGTCCTTGCCGAAAAAGCGCGGCATCCAGCGCGGCAGCGGCACGAAGGCGGCGAGGTTCAGGATCGGTTGCGACCGCTGGTAGGTGCGGAACTCGGTAAAGACGGCGCGGGCGATCTCGTGCTCGATGGGGATCGAGAAGAGCGTGCGAAAGATGACGTCGGCGGCGGCGTGGCTGGTCTCCGCTTCGATCTCGATCGGGGTGCCGGTCTGTGTGGCAAGGCGCTCGACGGCGGCATCGGCGGCCTGCCACATGGCGGGATAGGTGTCGCGCAGACGTCCACCCTCGAAGGCCGGATCGATAATGCGGCGCTGACGCTTCCACGTCTCGCCATTGGTCAGAAAAACCGAGTTGCCGAGGAGCGGGCGCAGCCCCTCTCCAATGCGATCCGACTTGGGAAAATCATCGGGCCGTTTCTTGAGCACTTCGGCCACGAGTTGCGGCTGGTTCAAAAGGTACGAGCGAAAGAACGGCGTTTTGAATTCCGCCATCCACGCGCGATAAAGCCGCGCAGGCTGGGCGCTGAGGATGTCCTGACGGAACAGCTTCATGTACCGCCAGAGCGAGACCCGGTCGGGGCGCGCGGGCGGTTTAGGCGGCAGGTCGGCGTTCACGCGGCGAGGCTCGTGTATTTCGAGACGGAGTTGTCGATGCGCGACTTGGAGGGTTTCTTGCCGCCATACCGCTCCCAAAGGCGCAGAGGGCCGGCGGTGATCTGGAAATAATCGTAGGATTTCGGGCGGTCGAAGGCGCAAAGGTACTGAAAGTGCCGCCGGAAGAAGGCCCATTTGAGGTCCGCCTGCCTTTCGGGGCTGAGGGTGTGGCTGTAGGCGGCCGAGACCACCAGCGGCCATTTCTTGTCCGGGGTGGCGGCGCCGGAGACGGCGACGGGATCACACAGCGCAAAGGCCGCGCCGTCGCCGGGGGCGGTGACGTCGACCCACGGGATGAGGCCCTGCGCGCCCATGATGGCAAGATCGCTGCGCAGCCGGTCCGCCTTGCGCAGGAAGGACACCATTGGCACCACCTGGCCGAGACTGAGGAAGGACACGCGGCCTTCGTCGATTCGGCCCGCGCGCACCAGATCGGCCAGCACCGTCACGCCCATATGCGCGCCCGACGAATGGCCGACGACCAGCACCTCGTCCACGTCCGTTTCGGCAGCGGCGGCGATGCGGTTCCCGAATTCCGCGAGGCGTTCCTCGAGCTCGGGGGCGTAGGCGCCCTCGGTTTTGGCCGAATAGGCGTAGTCGTGCATGAGGTAGTAGGCAAAGAACTTGGCGTCCTTCTTCTTGAACCAGGCCAGCACCGGCCAGACGACGGCAAGGCCCAAAGGCGCCGCCCAAGGGTGGGCAAAGGAGAGACCCCAGCCGACGAGGGCCGCCAGCGCGAGCGCCAGCATGAGCTGCACCAAGAGAAAGACGATGGGGTAAAGGGCTGCGATCACCGGACCGCGGCGCAGCTTCATCAAGCGCCAAAGCACGCCGGGCACGATGTAGGTCCAGGCAGTGCGGACAAGCTGGCCATAGGTCTGCAGGATGCCCTGCTCCATCGAGCCCTTCACGATGTCGGACCAGACGAGGACCTCGAACTCGGTCTCGGTCTCGGCGCCGTCGATGACCGAGTGGGCGCGCCAGCCGTAGCCGCCCTTGATCGACTTGGGTTTGAGCGTGACTTCGTAGCCGGAAATCTCGGCCTGCGCGGCGCTCTCCTTGCGGAATAGCTCCCGGTACCGACGCGGATGGATCGGATCATAGCCGGGGATGTAGAACACCCGGCGCGTGCGCACGGTTTGGTTAGACGCGGCCTGCTCTGCCATATCGTCACCTATAGCCTGTTTTTCATGAGGCTAGCGGGGAGATTTGGCAAAAGTGAGGCAGGTGTTTCGCGATCAGGGTTAACCGATCACCCGATCAGGTCTCAGCCGATCAAACCTAGCGCCGGGAACCGCTCGAGCAGCCAAAAGGAAAACGCCGAGAAGGCGCCCGTCAGCAGCATCACTCCGACAAAGACCAGCAGCGCCCCCATGATCTTTTCAATGAGCGGCAGGTGCGGCTTGATCCGGTTCATCAGGCCCATGGCGCGGGTGAGGAACATCGCCGCCAAGAGGAACGGCACGCCAAGGCCGAGGGCGTAGATGCCGAGGAGGACAGTGCCGCGGGTGACGGAGGCCTCTGACGCGGCAAGCGACAGGATCGCGCCCAGCTGCGGTCCGATGCAGGGTGTCCAGCCGAAGGCGAAGGCGAGGCCAAGCACGTAGGCGCCAAACGCGTTCCCGCCGGTGTCTCCGGCGTCGATGCGCGCCTCGCGGTTCAGGAAGGGGATGGTAAAGACGCCGAGGAAATGCAGGCCAAAGGCGATCACCACAACGCCGGAGGCTTGCGCGAAAAGCGTCTGATTTTGCAGGAAAAACGCGCCAAAGGCAGAGGCGGTGAAGCCAAGGATCAGGAACACCGTCGACAGGCCCAGCACAAAGCTGAGCGCGGCGCCTATGGCCTTGCGGCGCGCGGCGCGGTCGCCCTCGATCTCGGAAATGCCCACCCCGGACATGTAGGCCAGATAGGGCGGCACGATCGGCAGCACGCAGGGGCTGAGGAACGACACGATGCCTGCCGCCAAAGCGACCAGCATGGCGGGCAGCAAACCTGCGTCGATGATGTCGATCCCGAACATGCCCCTGCCCTACGCCAGATGCGGCGCCGCGTCACCCCAACGTGTTGTCACATCCTTGTGGACAGCCTGTAACAGAGCGGTAGTCTGCGCGGCATGGATCACCTCGACGCGACTGGCCTGCTTTGCCCCCTGCCCGTGCTCAAGCTGCGCAAGCGCATGCAGCCGATGGCGGCGGGCGGTCTGATCGAAGTGCTGGCCGATGACCCGGCAGCGCGGATCGACGTGCCGCACTTTTGCAACGAAGCCGGGCATGCGCTGGTCGAGAGCGGCGAGGACGGGGACGTCTTGCGGTTCGTGGTGCGCAAGGGTGGTTGAACGAGCGTTGGGGTTCAACGACGTCAGTTTTCATGCGCTGACCCAGATACTGTGAGAGAACGGCGGTAGTTCACGCGCCGTCCCGCGGGGTGGCGCAAACGCGCCGCCCGTTTTGCCGAAAGCAAACCTACGGTTTGACGGGGGCGGGTCGGCGCGGCCTGACAGTGCCTGTCAGGCGGGCGCTTTGATTTAGGCACGGCGTTCAAGAGGTCCCGGGTCAGGCCCGGGACGGGAGCGCAAGCTTTCAGATTTTCGGCGCGGGCGTTTCCGCGACGTTGTCGATGTCGAAATCGGGGAGCGCGGCGAAGGCTTGCTTGAGCGCCTCCCCCCATCCATCTGAAATCAAACGGAAATACGGGTCGTCCGCTGCCACACGCCAGGACTTGCCGAGCCGGAGCGTGTCGTTTGCGAGGATCTGAACGTCTAGCGGCGCGTCGACCGACAGGTTTGCCTTGATCGTCGAATCAAAGCTGACGAGCATCAGCTTGACCGCGTCGGCGAAGCTCATGTCCGGCTCGAGCGCGCGCACCAATATGGGGCGGCCGTACTTGGTCTCCCCGATCTGGAAAAACGGCGTATCCTCGCCGGCCTCGATGAAATTGCCCTCGGGGTAGACCATGAAAAGCCGCATCGGCCCGCCGGCGATCTGACCGGCGAGGATCAGCGTCGCGCCAAAGGCGTCGGCGTCCGGGCCGGCGGGGCTTTGCGAGGCGATGACCTCCTTGAGCGTGTTGCCGATGATGGTCGCGACCTGGAACATCGAGGGCGCCTTGAGGATCGAGGGGTCGCGGTCCTCGGGCGCCTTCATCCGTTCTTCGAGCAGCGACACGACGGCCTGCGTCGTGGCGAGATTGCCGGCGGTCATCAGCACCAGCGCACGCTCGCCGGGGACCTCCCAGGTGTGCATCTTGCGGTAGGTCGAGATGTTGTCGACGCCCGCGTTCGTGCGCGTGTCGGACATGGCGACAATTCCAGCATCCAGTGCCAAGGCCACGCAATACGTCATAGGGTGTTTGCTTCCGTGAAATTATTGCTGTTCGACTTGCAGCTGCACATCGAGCGTTTCCGCGCCTGTGCCATACCGCAGGCCGGACACCGGCGCGGCGTCGGAATAGTCGAATCCCGTCGCGACCCTGACATAGCGTGCATCTGGCGAAATACCATTGGAGACATCGAATCCGACCCAGCCAAGCCCTTCGGTCCAGGCTTCGGCCCAGGCGTGGGACGCCTCCTGGTCGACGCGGTCGTCCATCATCAGATAGCCCGAGACGTAGCGGGCGGGATGGCCCATGGCGCGGGCGGCGGAGACAAAGACATGCGCGTGGTCCTGGCAGACGCCCTCCCCCGCGGCGAGCACGTCCTCGGCGGTCATCGACACTTCGGTGGTGCCCTTGGCATACGTCACGGCCTCGGCCACGGCGGACGACAGCGCGTGCAGGCGCGGCAGCTCGTCGAGCGCGCCATCGACCTCCTTGACCAGCGCGCGCACCCCCGCGCCCGGGCGCGTGAGCGGCGTTGTCCGTCGAAAGAGCCACATGGGCAGGTAGCCGCCGTGCTTGCCGATCACGCCGTTTGTCTCGGTCGTCTCGACATGGCCCTCGCAGGTGATGGTGACCTCGGTCGTGTCCTGCTCGAACGAGATCAATTGCACGGTGTTCATATGCGCGTCCTGATAGGACAGCTCCTCGCGCGCGCCGCTGAGGCGGATGGACCAGTCCTGCACGTCCTGCTGTTGGCTGTGCGTCTTGGGCGACTTGCGCAGCTGCTGCAGGCCATAGGCCATGGGCGTGTCGAAACGGTAGGTGGTCTGGTGGGAGATTTTCAGGCGCATGGCATCACGTGATAAAGCGGTAGTCGTTTTCGATCTGGCGCCCGAGCGCAGAGAGGTCGCGCAAAAAGCAAGCGACCTCTTCGTGCAGGCCGGATTCGAAGACCTCCTGGATCGACTGCGCGGCCAGCTTGGCGGTCATCGCGTCCGCGGCGGACTGGCTTTGCGTCGCCTGGCCATAGGTCGATGCGATGTGGCCAAGGTTCTCGCTGAGCTTGCGCACGCAGAACGTGAGCGAGCGCGGCATCCGCCCATCAAAGATCAAAAAGTCGGCGATGTCTCGGGGCTGCGTGTCGCCGCCGTAGGCCATGCGGAAGGCGCCTTCGGCCGAGACCGAGCGCAAGATCGTCTCCCACTGAACGTTGTCGATTGTGCTGCCGACATGGCTCGCCGAGGGCAGGAGCACGTAGTATTTGACGTCGAGGAGCCGCGCGGTGTTGTCGGCCCGCTCGATAAAGGTGCCGATCCGCGCAAAGTTGTAGATGTCGTTGCGCATCATCGTGCCGTGCAGCGCGCCGCGCACAAAGGCGGAGCGCTGACGGATGGTGCCGAGCACTTCGGGCAGGTCCCGCTCGGGCACGCGGCGCGCCAGCACGTCCTTGAGCGTCAGGTAGCACTCGTTGGTGGCCTCCCAGACCTCGCGCGTGAGCGCGGTGCGCACGGTGCGGGCGTTGTCGCGCGCCATGTTGATCATCGCGCGGACCGAGCTGGGATTGTCGTGATCGCGCAAAAGGTAATCGACAACCGATTGCGCGTCGGGCCTGTCGTACTTGGCGTCGAACCCCTGCTTGCAGCCGAGCGCGGCGAGGATGGAGGCCCATTCCGCCGCCGCCGAGGAGGAGCGCGTCAGCGCGATGCGCTGCCCGGCTTCGATCATGCGCGCGGTGTTCTCCGAGCGTTCGAGGTAGCGGAACATCCAGTAGAGGCCGCCGGCGGTTTTCCCTAGCATCGGCTCAGTCCTCCAGCACCCAAGTGTCTTTCGTGCCACCGCCCTGGGACGAGTTCACCACCAGCGAGCCTTTCTTGAGCGCCACGCGCGTCAGGCCGCCGGGCGTGATGGTGATCTTGTCGGGCGAGACCAGCACGAAAGGCCGCAGGTCGACGTGGCGCGGGGCGAGCCCGGCGCGCGAAAAGATCGGCACCGTCGAGAGCGACAGCGTCGGCTGCGCGATGTAGTTGCCCGGCTTGGACATCAGCTTGGCACGGAAGGCAGCAAGCTCTTTTTTCGAGGCGGCAGGCCCGACAAGCATGCCGTAGCCGCCCGAGCCGTGCACCTCCTTGACCACCAGATCGGCAAGGTTGTCGAGCACGTAGGCCAGCGAGTCAGCATCCGAACAGCGCCATGTCGGCACGTTCTCGAGGATCGCCTTCTCGCCGGTATAGAACTCGACGATGTCGGGCATGTAGCTGTAGATCGCCTTGTCGTCCGCGATGCCTGTGCCAGGCGCGTTGGCAATCGTGATGCCGCCCGCGCGGTAGACGTCCATGATCCCCGGCACTCCGAGCATCGAGTCGGGGTTGAAGTTGAGCGGGTCGAGAAAATCGTCGTCCACGCGCCGGTAAAGCACGTCGATGGGCGTGAAACCCTGCGTGGTGCGCATCACGATGCGCCCGCCCACGACGCGCAGGTCGTGGCCCTCGACCAGCTCGACCCCCATCTGGTCGGCGAGGAACGAGTGCTCGTAGTACGCCGAGTTGTGGATGCCGGGCGTGAGCACCGCGACCGTCGGCTTGCCGGAGCAGGCAGCAGGCGCGCAGGCGGCGAGCGACTTGCGCAGCGATTGGGGGTAGTTCGAGACGGGCCGCACGTTGTTCTTGGAGAAGAGCTCGGGGAACATGCGCAGCATCGTCTCCCGGTTCTCCAGCATGTAGCTGA
Organism: Pseudaestuariivita sp.; assembly: GCF_052825805.1. Classification (NCBI taxonomy): domain Bacteria; kingdom Pseudomonadati; phylum Pseudomonadota; class Alphaproteobacteria; order Rhodobacterales; family Paracoccaceae; genus Pseudaestuariivita; species Pseudaestuariivita sp. The sequence continues at coordinate 8,448 of NZ_JBRBVB010000009.1, forward strand.
CGCCCGACGGCGTGCGCGCGTTGTCCTCGAGCACGTAGAACTGGTCCTCGCCCGTGCGCACCAGGTCCACACCCACGATATGCGTCCAGACGTTGCCCGGCGGCGTGGTGCCGACCATCTGCGGCAGGAACGCCTCGTTCTGCGCGATCATCTCGACCGGCACGCGCCCCGCTTTGAGGATCTCCTGACGGTGGTAGATGTCGTGCAGAAAGGCGTTGATCGCGCGCACGCGCTGCTCGATCCCCTTTTCGAGCCGCGTCCACTCGCGCGCCGAGATGATGCGCGGGACGATGTCAAAGGGGATGAGCCGCTCCGCCGCCTCTTCCCGTCCGTAGACGTTGAAGGTGATGCCGGTGAGGCGGAACACCTCTTCGGCATCGCGCGCCTTCTTGCGGAGGCGGGCCATGTCCTGATCGGAAAACCAGCCCTGATACGCCTCATAGGGTGCGCGCACGGCCTCGCCGGCGGTCTGCATCTCGTCAAAGTGCGGTGTGTCAGTCATGTCGCCAGAGTAGCGAGCCCACGCGCAGGTTCAACCGGATGATGCGTCCTCACGGGTGCGACGGCGCTTTGTGCGTGGTATTGTGGCAGGTGGTCCTGGCTTCGATATGCCCACTCGCCTCATAAAAAGCACCCGCCTGACAGGCACTGTCAGGCCGCGCCGACCCGCCCCACTGGGGCGGCGCGATTGCGCCCCCCCTCGGGTCGGCGCGTGAATTTCTGTTTGACCGAATCCAAGACATCGCCTGCTTTCGTCGACGACATGGACTGCCTCTATGATGTGCAGGCAACATGTTTGCGCAGTGCACGCCCAATATGCCGAACACTTCGAAAAATCTTGTTACGACACAATGTGTTGCGCCGCCTCCTCTACGTCACGCTGCGCCGCAGAAAACCTGCCGCGCCAAGGCGTCGCAGCGCATTGCCTGGGCAGGGCTCGCACCTACCTATGAAGCAACCGCGGGAGAGCTACGTCTTCCGACATTTGAGCTGAGGAGACAGGCACCATGGACACGTTGCTGCTTTCGCGCATCCAGTTCGGGGCAAACATCTCGTTTCACATCCTCTTCCCGACGATCACGATCGCACTGGGATGGGTCCTTTTGTTCTTCAAACTGCGCTTCAACGCCACCGGCGACATGAAGTGGATGGAAGCCTACCGGTTCTGGGTCAAGGTCTTTGCCCTCTCGTTCGCGCTGGGGGTCGTGTCGGGCATCACCATGTCCTTCCAGTTCGGCACCAACTGGCCGGGCTTCATGGAGAGCGTGGGCAACATCGCCGGACCGCTCCTCGCCTATGAGGTGCTGACGGCCTTCTTCCTCGAGGCGGCGTTCCTCGGCATCATGCTCTTTGGCTTCAGCCGGGTGCCGGGCTGGCTGCACACGCTCGCGACCTTCCTCGTCGCCTTCGGCACGACGCTCTCGGCGTTCTGGATCCTCGTGCTCAACAGCTGGATGCACACGCCGGCGGGCTATGAAATCCGCGACGGGGTGATCTTTGCCTCCAACTGGTGGGACGTGATCTTCAACCCCTCGATGCCGTACCGCCTGATCCACGTGCTGTTGTCGTCGGGCCTGACGGTGGCCTTCCTGATCGCCGGTCTCTGCGCGTTCCGCTGGCTCATGGGCGAGCGCGGCGAGGCGGTGCGCGCGCAGCTCAAGACGGGCCTCGTGCTCGGCGCGCTCCTGATCCCGGCGCAGATCGTGGCGGGCGACTTCCACGGGCTCAACACGCTCGAGCATCAGCCCGCGAAGGTGGCGGCGATGGAGGGCAACTGGGAGACCAAGAGCAACGTGCCGCTGATCCTCTTTGCCGTGCCGGACGAGGAGCAGCGCACGAACCACTACGAGGTGAGCATTCCGAACCTCGCCTCGCTCATCCTGACGCACAAGGTGGATGGCGTGGTGCCGGGGCTCAACGACTTTGTCGCCGAGGACGGGACCGAGCTGCACCCGCCGGTCACGCCTGTCTTTTGGAGTTTTCGCGTGATGGTCGGTACAGGCATGGCGATGCTGCTGCTCAGCTGGACCGCGGTTGCGATGATGGCGTGGAAGCGCCGGGGCGTGGACGCCCTGCCGAAGCCGCTCTTGTGGGTGCTGGTGCCGATGGCGGGCTCGGGCTGGCTTGCGACACTGGCGGGCTGGTACACCACCGAGATCGGGCGGCAGCCGTGGCTGGTGACGGGCCTTCTGAGCACCGAGCAGGCCGTGGCCGACGTGCCAGCGCCGATGGTGCTGACGACGCTGATCGCGTACCTGTCGATCTACGCGGTGCTGCTGGCGGCCTACATCGGCGTACTTTTTTACCTCAGCCTGCGGTCGGTGCGCGGCCAGCTCGGCACCCGCCCCGAGCCGCGGGACCCGGTGCCCGCAACGCGCGGCGGGCCACGGGAAATCCCGGCGGAGTGAGCGGCCGCGTCGTAATGTAAAGACCCGGGCCCGCCCCAACACTGGCGGGCCCGTTCAAGAAGACTGGAGACGACCCGATGGACCTCTTTGGCGATCCCGCCGTCTGGCTGCCGCTGACTTTTGCCGGGCTGATGGGCCTGTCGATCCTGATCTACGTGGTTCTGGACGGGTTCGACCTCGGCGTGGGGCTGCTCTTCCCCTTTGCCGATGAGGCCGAGAAGGACCGCATGATCGCCTCCATCGGGCCATTCTGGGATGCCAACGAGACGTGGCTCGTGATGGCAGTGGGACTGCTCTTGGTCGCCTTTCCGGTGGCACACGGGATGATCCTGACGGCGCTTTACCTGCCGGTGGCGGTGATGCTGGTCGGGCTGATCCTGCGGGGCGTGGCGTTCGAATTCCGGGCCAAGGCGCCTCCGGCACACAAATCGGCGTGGAACTGGACCTTTTTCACCGGCTCGCTCATGGCCTCGCTGGCACAGGGCTGGATGCTGGGCGTCTACATCATGGGGCTCGACGCGTCGTGGATCACTGCGGGCTTTGCGCTGGTGTGCGCCGTCTTCCTGACGGTCGGCTACAGCTTTATCGGCGCGGCCTGGGTCGTGCTCAAGACGGACGGAGAGCTGCAGGCCAAGGCTGTGCACTGGGCGCGGGGCGGCATCTATGGCGTTCTGTTGGGGATTGGAGCGATCTCGATCGCGTCGCCTTTTGCGAGCCCGCGCATCTTTGACAAGTGGTTCTCGTTTCCCGAGGCTCTCTTTCTCGCGCCGCTGCCGATCATGTCGGCGCTGGTGCTGGGTGCGCTCTGGTTCGCGCTGCAGCGCCTGCCGGCGCGCGACGACAGCTTTGCCTGGGTGCCGTTTGTGGCCGGGGTGATCCTCTTTTCGCTGGCGTTTGCCGGGCTGGCCTACAGCTTTTATCCTTACGTGGTGCCCGATCAGATCACGATCTACGAGGCGGCGGCGGCGCCCGAGGCGCTCTTCATCATCTTTGTGGGGGTCTGCATCGTGCTGCCGGTGATCATCCTCTACTCTGCGCTCGCCTACACCGTGTTCCGCGGCAAGGCGACCGAGCTGCGCTACGATTGAGGGGAACGTAAAATCCTCGTACGAAGATTTTGGCTCAAGCAGAAACAGAAAAGGCCCGGCAAATGCCGGGCCTTTTCTGTTTCTGCATGGTGCGGTCGAGAAGACTCGAACTTCCACGGGAGTTACCCCACAGCGACCTCAACGCTGCGCGTCTACCAATTCCGCCACGACCGCACTGTCTGGCAGTGGCGTGCATTTAGCTCAGCGGGCCTGCGTTGAAAAGCGGTTTTAGGCGGCCTTTGCCAACTTTTTGCTGGCCGCAAAAAGGCGCGAAAGGGTGACGGCGATGAGGCGCGGCTCGAAAACGAGGCCGGGGCCGAAGCGAAACCCGAGGTTGTTGAGCGTCTCGATGCCAAGCGCCTTGGCCGCGCGAGAAAACCCGCCGGGTTGCGCCTCCTCGAGGCAGCCGTTCACGGTGAGCGTGTCGAACCCGAACGAGTTTTGGAAGAGGAACCAGAGCGATTCGGAGTGCATCGTCAGGTGCGGTGCCTCGTGCGACGGGGTGAGCGTGCCTTGCGCCATGTCGATGCGGAACCGAGCGTCCAGATCGTCGCACTCCACGACGACGGGCTGGAAGAGGCGGACGGGCGAGACCTTTTGCGCCAGCTTCATCGCCCAGACGCTGTTGGCGCCGCGCACGCGGGCCATGCAGGCGTCGAAGGCGGCTCGGATCTCGTCTGGCGTCTTGGTGTCGAAGGTCATGGGCGGCGCTTCGGCGGCGGTGGTGGCGGCGGCGCGCCAGTAGGCCAGCGCGGCCTCGGTGCGCGCGGCATCGGCGGTGCCGTTCCAGATGTCGCCGGGCTGCATGACCGCAATGTCGAAAGGCGCGTCCGGGAAACGGTCCAGCACGTCCTGCGGCGTGTTGGCGGCGTCGTTGAGGTAGGCGTTACGCGCGTTGGCAAAGCGCACGTAGCTGGCAAAGGGGATGACCGTCTTCGGCTGCAAAAGCTCGGCCTGCACGGCCATGTTGCCCAGCTTGGCGGCGGCGGCCTCTTCGCGCCACGCCTTGTTCTCCGGCCCGCCTTTCCACGCGGCATAGGAGAACTGCGTCAGGAGGACGTCGCAGGGCCCGGCGCGCGTCAGGATCTCCTTGGCGCGCGCCTCCGTGTCCACGTGGCAGTCGTTGAGGTTGAGGATGTGCATGTCCGCGGACTTGATCGACACGAGGCTGTCGTACCAGTCGTCCTTGTAGCAGGTCAGCTCGAGCGCGCCGACGGGGACCTTTTGGCCAAACGGCATCTCGATGAGCGTGATGCCCTCGCCGCGCAGGAAGGCGGCGACGCGCTGGTCCTTGATCTGCTGAAAAAGGACGGGAATGCCGTGGGCGATGAGTTTGGGGCCGAAGGTCTTAAAGAACTTGATCGAGAAGTGATCGGGGTGCTCGTGGCTGAGCCAGATGTGCGTGACACGGTCGAGGAGCGCGTCGACCTCGGCGTCGGGGGTTTCGACGAGGAGCCGCCAGCCCTTGTGAAAGGCGGGGCCGGAATACCAGGGGTCGGTGAGGATCGCGGTTGTGCCGTCGCCGATCAGCACGGAGGCGTGGTTGATGAACTCGATCTGCATGGGCGTCTCCGGCGGTTTGATCACAAGATGCGCGCTGCCAATGCGGTGTCAATCACGCCCGCTTGCAGCGCGCGGCGCAAAACGCCACATCTGAGCCACGACGTGGAGGCACTATGCCGGAGTGGAAGATTTCAGACGGGCTGACCCCCTACCCCGCGGCGCTTGCCGAGATGGAGGCGCGCGCGGATGCAATTGCAGCCGGCACGGCGGACGAACTGATCTGGCTGGTCGAGCATCCGCCGCTTTATACCGCCGGGACGTCGGCCAAGCGCGCGGACCTTGTAGACCCGGACCGCTTTGACGTGTTCGAGGCGCGGCGGGGCGGGCAGTACACATACCATGGGCCGGGGCAGCGGGTGGTCTACGTGATGCTCGACGTGGGCAAACGCGGACGCGACGTGCGGGCGTTTGTGCAGCAGCTGGAGACTTGGGTCATCGCGACGCTCGCCACGTTCAATGTCACGGGTGAGCTTCGCGAAGGGCGGGTCGGCGTCTGGGTGACACGACCGGAGAAGGCGCCGAATGCGGACGGGTCAATGCGTGAAGACAAGATCGCCGCGATAGGCATTCGTCTGCGCAAGTGGGTGAGCTTTCACGGGTTCTCGATCAATGTCGAGCCGGACTTGAGCCATTTTGACGGGATCGTGCCGTGCGGGATCACCCAGCATGGCGTGACCTCTTTGGTGGACCTTGGCTTTCCGGTCACGATGGAAGATGTCGACGCGGCGCTGGCGCGCACCTACGGCGACATCTTTGGAGAGACTTGATCAGGCGCGGCCTTCGAACACGGCAGCGGTGATCTCGCTGCGGCGCAGGCCGCGGGCGGCGAGAGCCGCGTCGTCGAGCAGGCGCAGGGTTTCGATGCGGCGCACGCGTTTCTCCAGGCGGCGCTTGCTCGGCGTCTGCAGCAGGCGTTCGAGCAGGGTCAACACCTTGTGCGCAGGGCCAAAACGGAACGTGCGGCGCGGCGCGGCAGCGCCAAAGTTGGTGGTGATCATGGTCATGGCAGCGTCTTCCAGGGGATGTTGCAGTCTGAGATGTAACTTAGGTGATGGCATCGAGGTTCCCTAGGTCTGGAAATCCCGACGTCCCTCACGGTCCATCAAGCCCCGGTGAAGACGCTCGTGCGGCGATTTCGCGGTATCTCGCGCGGGTTGCACGCAGCGCGTGTAGTGCAAGGCCCGCCAACTCGCATTGGCTGTATCGTGCGACACGCAGGCGGCTGTGGTTTCCGGCGCATTTTCCGGCACCTGCGTCAAAGTCGTGCATTGCCGCGCACAATTGCACACAGTAGACAGCCGTTATCGCCACATAGGTGAGTCTTCTTCACCTGTCGCCAAAAACGAGGGAGCTCCAAATGGCAGACGCCGCCATTCAAGGACACGGGCACGAGGACGAGCGCGGATTTTTCACCCGCTGGTTCATGTCCACCAACCACAAAGACATCGGGATCCTGTACCTGATCGTCTCCGCCCTGATGGGCTTTATCGCGGTGGCCTTCACCGTCTACATGCGCCTCGAGCTGATGGAGCCGGGCGTCCAGTACATGTGCATGGAGGGCTTTGCCGCCGATCCCTGCTCGCCCAACGGGCACCTTTGGAACGTGATGGTGACCGGCCACGGTATCCTGATGATGTTCTTCGTGGTGATCCCGGCACTCTTCGGCGGATTTGGCAACTATTTCATGCCGTTGCAGATCGGCGCGCCTGATATGGCGTTCCCGCGGATGAACAACCTGTCGTTCTGGCTCTACGTCGCCGGCTCGACGCTGGCGGTCTGTTCGGTCTTTGCGCCGGGTACGACGAGCGGTCAGCTTGGCGTCGGCGCTGGCTGGGTGCTGTACCCGCCGTTGTCGACAAACAGTGCGGACACGGGCGGCATGGCGATGGACCTTGCGATCTTCGCGGTGCACGTCTCGGGTGCCTCGTCGATCCTGGGTGCGATCAACATGATCACGACGTTCCTGAACATGCGCGCGCCGGGCATGACGCTCTTCAAGGTGCCGCTGTTCTCGTGGTCGATCTTTGTCACCGCGTGGCTGATCCTGCTGGCGCTGCCGGTTCTGGCGGGCGCGATCACCATGCTGCTGACGGACCGCAACTTTGGCACGACCTTCTTTGACCCCGCAGGTGGCGGTGACCCGGTGCTTTACCAGCACATCCTGTGGTTCTTCGGTCACCCCGAGGTCTACATCATCATCCTGCCGGGCTTTGGCATCATCAGCCACGTGATCGCCACGTTCAGCCGCAAGCCGGTGTTTGGCTACCTGCCGATGGTCTGGGCGATCATCGCGATCGGCGCGCTGGGCTTTGTCGTGTGGGCGCACCACATGTACACGGTCGGCATGTCTTTGACCCAGCAGAGCTACTTCATGCTGGCGACGATGGTCATCGCGGTGCCGACGGGTGTGAAGGTGTTCAGCTGGATCGCCACGATGTGGGGCGGCTCGGTCGAGTTCAAGACGCCAATGCTCTGGGCGCTGGGCTTTCTCTTCCTCTTCACGCTTGGCGGTGTGACGGGGATCGTGCTCAGCCAGGCGGGCATCGACCGCGTCTATCATGACACCTACTACGTGGTGGCGCACTTCCACTACGTGATGTCGCTCGGTGCCGTGTTCGCCATCTTTGCGGGGATCTACTTCTATTTCCCCAAGATGACGGGCCGCATGTACTCGGAGTTCTGGGGTAAGATCCACTTCTGGATGATGTTCATTGGCGCCAACCTGACGTTCTTCCCGCAGCACTTCCTAGGCCGTCAGGGCATGCCGCGCCGCTACATCGACTATCCCGAGCAGTTCGCTCTGTGGAACTACGTGTCGAGCTGGGGTGCGTTCATCTCCTTTGCCTCGTTCCTGCTGTTCTTCGGCATCATGGCGGCGGCAATGCTGCGCGGCCCGCGTGTGACCGAAGCGAACCCGTGGAACGAGTACGCGGACACGCTGGAGTGGACGCTGCCCTCGCCCCCGCCCGAACACACCTTCGAGCAGCTGCCGAAGCGTGAGGATTGGGACAAGGGCCACGCGCACTGACGCGCGCCTTCTGAACAGCGGACGGCCACCTTGCGGGGTGGCCGTTTGCGTTTGTGCCGCTGCCCCCCGCCTTGGGTGGCTCTGCCTGCGGCAGTCCGGCCCTTTTCCGATGCCACGTAACCGCATAAGCTGCTGATATGCCCTATCAATGGACCGATCCGACGACACCTGACGCGCCCTGGCAGCTGACGCTGTGGCCGCACCGTTCCCTGCCGCGCGCGGGCTTTGCCGCGGTGATCCTGGGGTGCTTTACTGCGATCACGTTGCCGCTCTATGGCCTTCTCGGGACGGCGGTCCTGTGGGGCATGCTGCCGTTTGTACTGATCGCCGTGGCGGCGCTCTGGTGGGGGCTGCAGGCGAGCTACAAGTCGGGCGAGATCGAGGAGCGGCTGACGCTCGCCGCAGACGCCACACACTTGACGCGCCGCAATCCCAACGGCGACACGCAGGAGTGGGCCTGCAACACCTACTGGGCGCGTGCGACGCTGCACACGGCGGGCGGGCCGGTGCCGAACTATGTGACGCTGTCCGGCAATGGTCGTGAGGTGGAGATCGGCGCTTTCCTGTCGGAGGACGAGCGCAAGGCGCTTTATGACGACCTCGAGCGCCGCCTCTCCGACGCCGCGCCGCGCTAGGATGACGCGCACCGCCCAGGCGCCAGCGCCGCCCAAATGGCACCGCCGCATGATGCAGCTGGCGCCGGGTTTGGCGTCGCGCGTGCTCACTCCCGTGCCTTCTGAGCAGGCCGCGTTGGCTCTGCGCCGCGCGCGCAATGCACCACGCCCCGCCGAAGAGGTGCTGTTCCTGATCCCGCTCGTCGGCCGGCATCACGTGACCGACTGGGAGGGTGTCTGCGCCCGGCTGCGGGCGACGTTGGACCAGTTCATGGCACAGACCGACGGTCGCTGGCGCGCAGTGATCTGCGGCCAGGACCGCCCTGCCCTGCCGGACGATCCGCGCATCACCTTCCTGCCGTTCACCGCGGCGGTGGAGGGCAACGACAAATGGGCCAAGCTGGCCGCACTGACCGCGCCTGAGGCCGCGCATTTCGCCCGTCCGGCCTACGTGATGACCTTTGACGCCGATGACCTCGCCACGCCGGACCTCGTGGCCGAGATGCTCGCGCGCCAGGCGCCCGGCGGCTACCTCGTCACCCACGGATACGTCTGGAATGCCGGCACGGGCGCGCTCGGCGCCGCCCGCCCGCAAAGCCTGACCCAGCCTGGCGCCAAGGCGTTCTGGAAGCTCTGCGGCTCCTGCGCCGCCTTGCACGTCGACCCTTCCTCCGGCCCTGAGACGCACGCCCTGCTGCACGCGATGAGCGCGCATGAGCACCGGATGTTTCCCTACCTCGCCACGCTCGCCGGCACGCGGCTCGCTGCACTCGAGACGGCGCGCGTCGTCTACGTGTTGAACCACGGAGAGAATTTCGGCGCCCGGCGCGGACGCGTGTCCTTCAAGGCGCGGTATGTCGAGCGGTTCCCGGCGACGCAGGAGCAGCGGGCCACGCTGGCGTCTCAAATCCCGGCTCTTGGCGCAGAGGATTGAGGAGCCTCACCGTTTTCGGCGGTGCCCACCTTACTGGTAAGGTGGGCACTGCCGTTTGGTAGTTGAGAAAAGGCAGCGCTTGTTGGTTGAATAGACGCTTGTGTGGAGACTCTGCGCGGAGCGGGCTTTTCCTTTGCAAGAGGTGGTGTTTCTCAAGCAGCCAATGGATTGCGGCATTCGCTTCAAACGCGCCGAAAGTGAAACGGCACGACTTGTTTCACCCGCCCAACTGGAAACGTCCTTGCGACATCTTCGGCACTGCCCACCATACTGCAGGGTGGGCAGTGCCGTTTACTGGCGAAAAAACGCTAGGGTTTTGGCATCCGTAAGTGGGGGTGTGAAGAAAGCTGAGAGCCGCGCCGACCAATGGAGAGGTTTCACATTGCTTGAGTATCCAACCGGTCGTGAGCACACTCTTCACACGAACTAAAGCAATGTAGCATCCCACACTTCGCGCGCCATACGAAGCGAACCGCAGCTTGGCTTTCGGCAGTGCCTACCTTCCCAGTAAGGTGGGCACTGCCGATTGTGGTTAACGGAAAACCTGTCTTAACTCAGAGCATGCAGCAATGACGGCTCGACAACAGCCCAAACGTCACCCGCCCGCACTCACGCCGAAAGCCGCGTCTTCACCATCGGGCCAACCACGCCAAAGTCCATTTGGCCGGTGTACTTGCCCTTGAGCACGCCCATCACGCGGCCCATGTCACGGATCGAGCTGGCCTCGACCTCGGCAATCGCCGCCGAGACCGCCGTTTCGACCTCTGCGTCCGAGAGCTTGCGCGGCAGGAACTCCTCGACCACCGTGATCTCGCTCAGCTCCTGCTCGGCCAGATCGAGCCGGCCGCCCTCCTCGTAGGCGCGCGCGCTTTCCTGGCGTTGCTTGACCATCTTGCCGAGGATCGCGAGGATTTCGTCATCGGCGATGCCCGCCTCGCGCCCCTCGCCGCGCGCGGCGATCTCGCGGTCCTTGATGGCCGCCATGATCAGACGCAGCGTGCCGAGCCGGCCCGCGTCCTTGTCCTTCATCGCCTGTTTCAGCGCCTTGCTCAGCCGCGTCCTCAAATCGCTCATGTCGCGTCCCCACGCTTGGATCAGGCGCCCGTTCTACTGGCGCGATGCCGGGGGATCAAGCGAGCCGCGCGCCCTTGACCCCGCCCCGCGCGCGGCCTATCCCGCACCCGTTTGCCCCGCCCAGCCCGCGCCCAGCCAGAGGAGCCTGCCCATGGCCTTGCACCGCCCGACCCGCCCGACCGCGTGCCTGGCGCTCGCCGATGGACAGCTGTTCTACGGCCAGGGGTTCGGGGCGACCGGGCTGCGCACGGCAGAGCTCTGTTTTAACACCGCGATGACCGGCTATCAGGAGATCATGACCGATCCGTCCTACGCCGGGCAGATCGTGACGTTTACCTTTCCGCATATCGGCAACGTGGGCGTGAACCCCGAGGATGACGAGACCGCCGACCCGGTCGCCGAGGGCATGGTCGTCAAGTGGTCCCCGACCGAGCCGTCGAACTGGCGCGCCGCCGAAGAGCTCTCCGCCTGGCTCGCCCGCCGGAACCGGGTCGCCATCGGCGGCGTCGACACCCGCCGGCTCACGCGCGCGATCCGCCAGCAGGGGGCGCCGCATGTCGCGCTCGAGCACAATCCCGAAGGCACGTTCGACGTCGAGGCGCTGATCGCCAAGGCCCGCGCCTTTGCCGGGCTCGAAGGGATGGATCTCGCGAAGGACGTCACCTGCGCACAGAGCTACCGCTGGAACGAGACCCGCTGGGCCTGGCCGGACGGGTTCGGCACGCAGGAGGCTCCCAAGCACAAGGTCGTCGCCATCGACTACGGCGCAAAACGCAACATCCTGCGCTGCCTCTCCTCGGCGGGCTGCGACGTGACCGTGCTGCCCGCAAGCGCGACGGCCGAGGACGTTCTGAGCCACAAGCCCGACGGCGTCTTTTTGTCGAACGGACCCGGCGATCCGGCCGCCACAGGTGCCTACGCCGTGCCGATGATCCAGGGCGTTCTGGACGCGGACCTGCCGGTCTTTGGCATCTGCCTTGGACACCAGATGCTCGCGCTCGCGCTTGGCGCGCAGACGGTCAAGATGAACCACGGCCACCACGGCGCCAACCACCCGGTCAAGGACCTGGAGACCGGCAAGGTCGAGATCACCTCGATGAACCATGGCTTCGCGGTCGATGCGCAGAGCCTGCCAAAGGGGGTCGAGGAGACACACCGCTCGCTCTTTGACGGCTCGAACTGCGGGATTCGCGTCGCCGGCAAGCCGGTCTTTTCCGTGCAGCATCACCCCGAGGCCAGCCCCGGCCCGCAGGACAGTTTTTACCTTTTCGAAAGGTTTGCGGCCTCGATGGCCGATTAAACCGGTAAATTTGTGCTTTTTTAACGGCGCTCTTTACCTCACATTAAGCCCTGCGGCGCGAAAAAGACCTTAACCCTTTGTTGGAAGGTCTTTGAAAATGAGCACGGCCCAGCTGACGCTGGCCAAGGCGCAGGCAGTGCGCGCCGGTCAGCATGTTGATCAACCAGTCGGACGTATCCTGATGGATGTTGCCGCGCTCGATGCGGCGGACCTCAGCGCGGCGTTGATCGAGCATGCGTCGCACGGCGCGCCGGTTGCGGATACACTCACCGCGAGTGGCGTCATTTCCCGCCCCCAGGTCGTGCATGCGCTCGCCCGGCGCCATGCCGCGCTGCACCTCGACAGCACGGCGACGCCGCCCGATCCGGCGCTGGCCTGCGCCCTGCCCGTCGACTTTTGCCTCGCACATGGCGCGATGCCCTGGGCAAAGATCGGTGACGCGACCCTGATCGCCACCGCCTATCCCGAAAAGTTCGCCGAGCTGCGCGCAGAGCTGCCGGATCACCTGCACCCGGTCATCATGGGGGTCGCGTCAGAGGAGGACATCCAGACGACGCTTGCGACCTGGCACCGCGATGTGCTTGTGGCCGCGGCCGAGACCGAGATGCCCGAGGCGCTGAGCTGCCGCACGCTGGGGCAAGGCTACGGCCTTCGGCTGGCGCCGCTGCTGTTTTGTGCGGCCTTCGTCGCGACTTTGCTTTACGACGCACGACTCCTCTTTGGGGCTCTGGCGATCTGGGCGGTCGGCTCACTGATGCTGGCAGCGTTTCTTAAGATCTCGGCCTTTACCGCGCATTTCTTTGCGCGCCGCGCCGAGGGGCTGCCGGTCTTCTTCCACCGCCCCAAGGTCTCCATGCTGGTGCCGCTCTTTCGTGAGACCGGCATTGCGCTGGACCTCATCGAACGGCTGAAGCGGCTGGCTTACCCCAAGGCGCTGCTCGATGTCGTGCTGGTGCTCGAGGAGGAGGACACGCAGACCCATGACCTGATCGCGGGCGAGGAGTTGCCGCCCTGGATGCGCGTGATCACCGTGCCGAAGGGTGAGGTCACCACCAAGCCGCGCGCGCTGAACTACGCGCTCAAGTTCTGCCGGGGCAAAATCGTCGGCATCTGGGACGCCGAGGATGCGCCCGAGCCGCACCAGATCGACAAGGTCGTCGCCCGCTTTGCCGGAGCGCCGCGCGAGGTCGCCTGCCTGCAGGGCATCCTCGATTTCTACAACCCGCACGCCAACTGGCTCTCGCGCTGCTTTGCCATCGAATACGCCACGTGGTTCCGGGTGATCCTGCCCGGCCTCGAGCGGCTGGGCTTTGCCATACCGCTGGGCGGGACAACCGTGTTCTTTCGCCGCGACGCGCTGGAGGAGGTGCATGGCTGGGACGCGCACAACGTGACCGAAGACGCCGACCTCGGCATGCGGCTCGCGCGCTACGGCTACCGGACCGAGATGATCGCAACCCACACCGACGAGGAGGCATGCAACCACTTCTGGCCCTGGATCAAGCAGCGCTCGCGCTGGCTCAAAGGGTACATGGTCACCTATCTCGTGCACATGCGCGCGCCCGTGCGGCTGCTGCGCGAGCTCGGCGCTTGGAAGTTCCTTGGCTTCCAGGTCTTTTTCCTGACGTCGCTGTCGCAGTTCCTGCTGGCGCCGGTGCTGTGGTCGTTCTGGCTGGTGCTGCTGGGTTTCGCGCACCCGCTCGAGCACTGGATCAGCACCCAGACGATCTGGCACATCGGACTTGCGTTCCTTTTGTCCGAGATCACCTCGATCCTGATCGGGATGTTCGCGGTCTCGCGCACGCGGCATACGGGGCTGGCGCCGTGGGTGCCGACGCTCATGTTCTATTTCCCGCTGGGCTGCGCCGCGGCCTACAAGGGCCTGTTCGAGCTGATCCAGAAGCCGTTTTACTGGGATAAGACCACGCATGGCACGCATGTGACGCCTGCGGAGTAACCTCGCACACGAGCTAACAATTTCGATAACGGAAGTTTACGCGCCGACCCGAGGGGTGGCGCAATCGCGCCGCCCGTTTTGCCAAAGGCAAACCTTCGGTTTGATGGGGGCGGGTCATGCCGGAGGCATGCCTTGGGCATGACGCGGCCTGACGGTACCCGTAATGCGGGCGCTTCGGATCAAAGCGGGTAATAAATCGGCGAAAGTGTCTGCGACCCTAAGCCCGTCAACCGCTTTCCTGCTCTTGCCGCAGGCGCGTCGTAAACGCGATGGAGATATGATCACGCAGCGCCCGGTACGCGGCCGCCTCGTCCTTCTCCGCAATCGCCGCCACAATCGCTTCGTGCTCGGCCAGCGCAGCCGGCCCCCGCCCCTCAGCCGCAAGCGACGTCGTGGCAATCAACGCCATCGAGCGGTGCACGAGGTCGAGCTGCCGCACCAGAAACCGGTTGTGCGACGCCAGGTGGATCTGCTTGTGAAACCGCCGGTTCGAGCGCGAGAGCGCTTCGGGGTCATCGACCAGCGCGCGGTCCTCGGCCACCATGTCCTGCAGGAGGCGCACCTCCTCGTCGGTTGCGTGTTTGGCCGCTAATCGCGCCGCCAGCCCCTCGAGCTCGGAACGCACGACATAAAGCTCGGAGAGCTGGTTGTGGTCAAGCGAGGCGACGATCAGGCTGCGCCCGTCCCGCGACAAAAGCGATTGCGTTTCAAGCCGTTGCAGCGCCTCGCGGATGGGCGTGCGCGACACGCCGAACCTGTCGGCCAGATCGCTCTCCACCAGACGGTCGCCGGGACGATACTCCCCATCATCGATCGCCTTGAGAATCAGTTCATAAGCATCACGCGGCATGGGCCTGGACCTGGCACTGTTGGAGGGCTTGGCAAATGTGTCAACTAAACCTGACATCTTGCGACACTAGCCGAGCAATGCAATGTCAATCAAGCGCGCAATTGAGCGGGAGACGCGATTAACTATGACATACCAGCTTAAACCGCCCTTTGATCGTGTGACAACCTGGGTGTTCGACCTCGACAACACGCTTTACCCGCCCCGGATGCGCCTCTTTGACCAGATCGAGCGGCGCATGACGGACTTCATCATGCGCGAGCTGGGGATCGCGGAGGCGGCGGCCTCCGAGTTGCGGCAGATGTACTGGGACAAGCACGGCACGACGCTGGCGGGGCTGATGGCCGAGCATGGCACCGATGCGATGACCTTTCTGCACGACGTGCACGACATCGACTTTTCCGTGCTTGAGCCTGACCCGCTCCTCACTGCGCAGATCACCGCGCTGCCCGGGCGCAAGATCGTCTACACGAACGGCGATGCAAAATATGCAGACCGCGTTCTTGCCGCGCGCGGGCTGGAGGGTGTGATGAACGCCGTTTACGGCGTGGAGCATGCGGGCTTTATCCCCAAACCCGCCCGCGCGGCGTTCGACACGGTCTTTGGCCTCGATGGTTTCGATCCAAGCGCAGCGGTGATGTTCGAGGACGAGGCGCGCAACCTCAAGGCGCCGCACGAGATGGGGCTGGTGACGGTGCACATCGCGCCCGCGCCGGTGGAAGCGTCCTACATCGACCTGCACGCCGCCGACCTTTCCGAATGTCTCACCAGCCTCAAAGCTGCGACACCGGGTCCCGCGTGATGGTCAACGTCGCCCCCGCGCCATAGGTAAGGGCCATGAGACAGACCACCGACATCCTCGTATCCGGCGGCGGGATCGCCGGGCTCGCGGCCGCCATCACCCTGGCCAAGGCCGGGTTCGACGTCCTCTGCGTCGACCCCGTGGCCCCGATCACCAACGCAGACGAGACCGGCGCCGACATGCGCTCCACCGCGTTCCTGCAACCGGCGCGCGCGCTCCTCGAGGACGCCGGCATCTGGGCGCATGTGGACGCCGAGGCGACGCCGCTCGAGGTGATGCGCCTGATGGATGCAGGCTCCGAGCCTGCCAAGACGCGCGACTTCGTGGCCTCCGACGTCTCGGAGGCGCCTTTTGGCTGGAACGTGCCGAATTGGCTGATGCGCAAGGCTTTGGTGGCGGAGGTGGAGAACACGCCCCGCCTCACCTTCGAGCCGGGTGTCGGGGTCGCCTCGATGCTCGCCCGCTCCGCCGAGGCCCTAGTGCAGCTGACGGATGGACGGCAAGTCCTGGCCAAGCTGGTGGTCGGCGCCGACGGGCGCAACTCTCCAGTGCGGAACGCCGTGGGCATCGGCGCCAAGACGCACCGCTTCGGTCAAAAGGCGCTCGCGTTTGCCGTCACCCACCCGATCCCGCACGAGAATGTCTCGACCGAGATCCACCAGGCGGGCGGTCCCTTCACGCTGGTCCCCCTGCCCGACCGCGACGGACGGCCTGCCTCCGCAATTGTCTGGATGGACCATGGGCCCGCCGCGCAAGAGCATTATGCGCTGGACCTCGAGGCGTTCGAGGCGCGGATGTCCGCGCGGTCTCATTACGTGCAGGGCCCTTTGAAGCTGGCCTCGCAGCGCTCGATCTGGCCGATCATCGCGCAGCTGGCTGACCGCCTAGACGGTCCCCGCACCGCGCTTGTGGCCGAAGCCGCGCATGTGGTCCCGCCGATCGGGGCGCAGGGCCTCAACATGTCGCTGACGGATATTGCGATGCTGCGCGACCTGGCGGGCGAGGCAGCGGACCTGGGCGGCGCCGACATGCTCACGCGCTACCACAAGGCGCGCTACACGGACATTGCGGCGCGTGTGGCCGGGATCATCGCGCTCAACCGCGCGTCGATGGCCGGTCAGCCCACGGTCCAGCAGCTTCGCGCCGGCGCCATGACCGCGCTGCACGACGTCGCGCCGGTGCGTAAGACGGTCATGCAGCTGGGTTTGGGGACGAAGAAGCTGAGTGCTTAGAGCGGGCGCCCACCACTTTATGGTGTAAAAACAGCTGTTCACGCGCCGTACCGCGGGGTGGCGCAATCGCGCCGCCCGTTTTGCCGGAGGCAAACCTACGGTTTGACGGGGGCGGGTCGGCGCGGCCTGACAGTAGCCTGTCAGGCGGGCGCTCTGTTTTGAGCGGTGGTTCTCATTTCCCTTAGAGCACCTTATCGAGCACCCGCGTCAGCCGCGCGAGCGTGACATCGGTGTCATAAAGCTTGTCGAGGCCAAAGAGCCCCAAGCGGAACGTCTTGAAGTCCTCCGGCTCACCACACTGCAACGGCACACCCGCGGCGATCTGCATCCCCTCGGCGGCAAAAGCCCGCCCCGACTGGATCTCCGCATCCGCCGTGTAGCTCACCACCACGCCAGGCGCGCCAAAGCCATCGGCGGCAACCGACCGCACGCCGTGTTCCTTGAGCCAGGCGCGCACCGCGTCGCCCAGCCGCCACTGCGCCTCGCGCAGCCGCTCGAACCCGTATTCGCGCGTCTCCAGCATCGTGTCGCGGAAGGCGCGCAGCGCGTCCGTCGGCATCGTCGCATGGTAGGCGTGGCCGCCCTTCTCGTAAGTCTTCATGATGTCGTGCCACTTGCGCAGATCGACGGCAAAGCTGTCCGATTGCGTCGTCTCGAGCACGTCCACAGCGCGCTGCGACATCATCACCAGACCCGCCGACGGCGAGGCCGACCACCCCTTTTGCGGGGCGGAGATGAGCACGTCGACGCCGGTCGCCTTCATGTCGACCCAGGCGCAGCCCGACGCGATACAGTCGAGCACCATCAGCGCGCCGACCTCATGCGCCGCCTCGGCGAGTGCCGTCACATAGGCGTCCGGCAGGATCACCCCCGCAGAGGTCTCCACATGCGGGGCAAAGACGACGTCCGGCTTCTCGGCACGGATGCGCGCGACCACTGCGTCGATGTCCGCAGGCGCAAAGGGCGCACGCGTGTCGTTGCCGGTCTGGCGCGCCTTCATCACAATCGCCTCGGCGGTCAAACCGCCGGTCTCGATGATCTGCGACCAGCGGTAGGAGAACCAGCCGTTGCGCACCACGAGCACGCGCTTGCCGCGCGCAAACTGCCGCGCGACCGCCTCCATCCCGTAGGTCCCGCCACCCGGCACCAGTGCGACGGCATCGGCGGCATAGACCTCCTTCAACATCGACGAGATGTCGTTCATCACGCCCTGAAAGACCTGCGACATGTGGTTGAGCGAGCGGTCGGTGAACACCACCGAGAACTCCTCCAGCCCCTCGGGGTCGACCGAAACGATATCCTTCATGTTTTGTCCTCCATCTGCCGGGCGCATCTGCCCGCTCCCATCAAGGTCCAAGGGCGTACCCGCCACGCGCCCGCCTCGCAAGTGCAACGGCGCTTGCACCGCGCGCCCCGCTCGGCCAAAACGTCGCAAAGAGATCGCGCGCGAGCAGCATGATGAAAAAAGTTTACTCCATCGGCCTTCACAAGACCGGATCGACCTCGCTCCAGTGGTTCTTGATGCACAACCAGTGGGCGCTCGCCGAGGCCGGGATCCTCTACCCGCCGGTCGAGCCGAAAGGCGTTGCGCGCATGCTCGCCGCCGGCACAGGCCGTCTCGCGGACCCGTCCAAGGCCGAGCTGAACGAGTACATGGCGCACAACGCGCTCGCCTACCGGATCCTCTCGGAATCCCGTCAGGACTTTGAATTTCCATCCGTACACGGCCCGATGCCCGCCGGGTTTGTCGCGCTCGAGCTGGTCACGCAGATGATCCGCACGCTCTCGCCCGACGCACTGGTCTTCGCCTCCGAAGACCTCGCGCGGCTGTCGCTTTTTGCGCCCAACTCGCTCGAGCGGTTCCGCACGCGGTTCGGTCCCAAGAACACCACCGTCCTCTGCACGATCCGCCGGCCCGACCAGGCGATCACCGCCTGGCAAACGCAGATGTTGCGGTTCGGGATCGAGGTCCCGCGCCTCTGGGACACCGATATGGAGGATTACGTCCACTCGGTGCATTTCAACTACGCCGCGGCGCTCGCGCCCTGGATCGAGACCTTTCCCGAACTGACGCTAGATGTGCGCCCCTATTCCGAGGTCGTCGCCATGGGCGGCGCGATCGAGTACTTCGGCTGGGCCTCCGGTCTCGACTTTCCAGACACGCTCGAGCCGACCGAGAACCGCAACATCGGCCTTCATCCGGCGGTGTTCGAGATCGCCCGGCTCGCCAACAACAGCCTGAAGAAAAGCGACGGCGCGCAACTGCGCAATTGGCTCGAGCAGGCGCAAAGCCGCATCAACCTGCCCGATGCCGCCTCGGTGGAAATGCTGGGAGACGTCGCGCGCCAACACCTCGCCGCGCAGTTCCACGAGATCCACAACTACCTGTCGTTCGTCTCCGGGCGCGAGGCGTTTTTCGAGGACCTCGACGAGATGCTTGAGACCGCTCCGCTGTCGTTCGTCGAGGCCGCGCAAGAGGCGCTGCCGGACCTCATAGCAGACGCGCAGGAGACCCTGCACGAAGGCGCGCCGCGTGACTTCCTGATGTCGCTGCAGACCGCCGATTGGGGCTGATCAGCCCAGCGGCCCCGGCCGCCGCTCCTCGCTGAGCAAGACATTCGCCTCCACCGAACCGACCCCCGGCAGCGTCATGATCCGCCGGCGCAGCACCCGCTCGAAATCGCTCAGGTCTCGCGCCACCACGCGCAGCCGGTAGTCGTACAGCCCTAGAACGTGCTCGACCGTCTGCACTTCGGGGATCGCCGTCACGGCGCGCTCGAAATCCTCAAGGCTCACGCGGCCCTTGGTGCCCAGCTTGACGCCCAGAAAAACGGTCACGCCGAACCCCAACCGCTCGGCATCGAGCTCCAACCGCCGCCCCGCGATCACGCCGGCCTCCTCGAGCCGCCGGATCCGCTTCCACATCGCCGGCTGGCTCAGGCCGAACCTGCGGCCCAGCGCGCTGGCCGACTGCGTCGCATCCTCGCTCAGCGCGCGCAGCACCTTGCGATCCAGATCATCGAGCGCGATCACAGCGGCAACGCCTCCTCGTGGTAAAGCCGCTTGACTAGCATCAACGCCTCGATGTCCGCGATATGCGGCAGCGCGAGGATCCGGTCGCGGTAAATCGCCTCGTAATGCGCCATGTCCCGCGCCAGCACCGAGAGCCGCACGTCGACGCGCCCCAGGAACGTCTGCAGTTCGATGACCTCAGGGATGCCGCGGGCGGCGGCCAGGAAGGCGTCGAATGCCCGCACCTCGCCCTTGTCGAGCGTGATCCTGAGGCTGACCTCGACCGCATAGCCCAGCGCGGCCCAGTCGATGACCGCGCGCACGCCGCGCACGACACCCGCCTCCCGCATCCGCTCGAGCCTGCGCCAGCCCGCAGCGCCCGACAGGCCCGCGCGCTCCGCCAGCTCCGCCGCTGACGCCGCCGGGTCCGACTGGTAATAGCGCAAGAGCCGCCGATCCATGTCGTCAAGAATGATTTCCTCAGCCATTCCGAAAACCACGAATAACTCTTCTTCGGTTTCCCAAATACCTAAAATCCCTGCAAAGACAATCCACGCCGCGCCGACGATAAAGCGCCCAGCATTCAGTAGGAGAGACAGAGATGCGCGTTTACTACGACCGCGATTGCGACGTGAACCTGATCAAGGACATGAAGGTCGCGATCCTCGGCTACGGCTCCCAAGGCCACGCCCACGCCCTCAACCTGCGCGACAGCGGCGCCAAGAACGTCGTCGTCGCCCTGCGCGAAGGTTCGGCCTCCATCGCGAAAGCCGAGGGCGAAGGGCTCAAGACGATGGGCATCGCGGAAGCGGCTGCCTGGGCCGACCTGATCATGTTCACCATGCCCGACGAGCTGCAGGCCGAGACGTACAAGAAATACGTGCACGACAACCTCAGGGACGGCGCGGCCATCGCCTTTGCCCACGGCCTCAACGTGCACTTCGGCCTCATTGAGCCCAAACCCGGCGTCGACGTCATCATGATGGCCCCCAAAGGCCCCGGCCACACCGTGCGCGGCGAATACACCAAAGGCGGCGGCGTGCCCTGCCTTGTGGCGGTCAACAACAACGCCTCAGGCCGCGCGCTCGAGATCGGCCTCAGCTACTGCTCGGCCATCGGTGGCGGCCGCTCCGGCATCATCGAGACGAACTTCCGCGAAGAGTGCGAAACCGACCTCTTTGGCGAGCAGGCTGTGCTCTGCGGCGGCCTCGTCGAGTTGATCCGCATGGGCTTTGAAACGCTGGTCGAGGCAGGCTACGCGCCCGAGATGGCCTATTTCGAGTGCCTGCACGAGGTGAAGCTGATCGTGGACCTGATCTACGAGGGCGGCATCGCCAACATGAACTACTCGATCTCGAACACGGCCGAGTATGGCGAATACGTCTCCGGCCCGCGGGTCCTGCCCTACGACCAGACCAAGGCCGAGATGAAGGCGATCCTGCGCGACATCCAGACCGGCAAGTTCGTGCGTGACTTCATGGCCGAAAATCAGGTGGGTCAGCCGTCCTTCAAAGGCACGCGCCGCATGAACGACGCCCACCAGATCGAAGAGGTCGGCGAAAAGCTCCGTGCCATGATGCCGTGGATCTCCGACGGCAAGATGGTCGACAAGGCCCGCAACTAAGCGCGGGATGCGTAGGGTGGGCAACTTGCCCACCCTACCTCAAACTCAGACGTCTGCCGGGGTCCCGGAGGACGATTTGTCCTTGGCCAGCGTCGATTTGGGCGCGCTTGCATCGTCTTTGCGCGCGGCGACGTCGGACTTGCCCTTGAGGGCAAAGATCAGAAAGCCGAGAATGGTGATGAGCGCCAGGATTGGCACAATGAATGGAACATCCATGGGTCGTCTCCTTATGCGTGAACTTGGCCGCCCAACGGCTCCGGCCTGCGTTCCGTTCCGACGCCATCCCGCATGAGACCCTCCGCCGCAGTGCAAGCCCCGCAGATCACCGCGACCTCCTTTGCCCTCATCGGCGTGCTCAGCCTCACTTGGGGCGGCGCTTTTCTGGCGATGGAGATGGGGCTCGAGGGTGTGCCGCCCTTTTGGCTGGCCGCGAGCCGCATCCTCCTGGGCTCGCTCGTGATGGGGCTGATCATCCTCTGGCGCCGCGCGCCGCTCTTTCTCGATGACAGCCCCCGTCCATGGGGGGCGCTCTGGACCGTCGGTCTGCTCAGCTCGGCGATCCCCTTTGGCCTTCTTTGCTGGGGGCAACAATACACGACCTCCGGTTTTGCCGGCGTGAGCATGGCCGCCGTCGCGCTCTTTGTGCTGCCGCTTGCGCATGTGCTGGTCGCGTCCGAGCGGATGACGGCGGGCAAGACGCTGGGCTTCGTGATCGGCTTTGTCGGGGTCTGCATCCTGATCGGCGCGCAGGCGTTCGACACCACCGGTGCCGCGCTCGAGCCCTATGGCCGCCTCGCCTGTCTCGGTGCTGCGGGTTGTTATGCGCTCAGCTCGGTGCTGATGCGCCGCCTGCCGCCCGTGGACCCGGTGGTTCTGGCGGGCGTTTTGTTGATGATCGGAGCCACGGTCTCGGTCCCGCTCGCCTATATGATGGAGGGCACCCCGCCGATGCCGCAGGGCGCCTCGCTCTGGTGGGTGCTCTACCTCGGCCTCGTGCCGACGGCCTTTGCCAACGTGTTGCGCGTGGTGCTGGTGCGCAGCGCCGGGCCGGTCTTCATGTCGCTGGTCAATTACCTCGTGCCGCTCTGGTCGGTGCTGCTCGGCTGGGCGGTGCTGAGCGAGCCTTTGCCCTCATCGTTGCTGCTGGCGCTGCTGTTGATCCTTGCGGGCATGGCGCTGAGCCAGCGGGAGACGTTGGCGAAGTTGGTGGGGCGGTAGGGCCAGCACCTTCAGCTAAGTCGCAATCGCTTAAATCAAAGCACCCGCCTGACGGGAACCGTCAGGCCGCGCCGACCCGCCCCCGTCAAACCGAAGGTTTGCCTTCGGCAAAACGGGCGGCGCGATTGCGCCACCCCCGTGACGGCGCGTGCACATCCGTTTCGTTTACCTAAACCGCCGCCTCTACCGCATCCACCACACGGTCAACAGCCTCTTCAAGCGTCTGGCTGTTCTCGCACTCCGCCATCACGCGGATCAAAGGCTCGGTCCCCGACTTGCGGATCAAAAGACGCCCCTGCCCTGCCAGCTGCGCCTCCGAGGCGGCGATGGCGTTCTGCACGCCAGATGTCTCGAGCGGCGTCTGACCCACGCCGTAGCGCACGTTCTTCAAAAGCTGCGGCACCGCCTCGAACTGCTGCACCAGCTCCGAGGCCGGTTTGCCCGTGCGCCCCATCTCCGCCAGCACCTGCAGCCCGGCCATCAGCCCATCACCGGTCGTGGCGTGGTCGGTCATCACGATATGGCCCGACTGCTCGCCGCCGAGGTTGAAGCCGTGCTCCCGCATCGCCGCGACGACATACCTGTCGCCGACGCCGGTGCGATGCAAGGCCAACCCGCGCGCGGCCATGAACCGCTCGAGCCCGAGGTTCGACATCACCGTGGCAACCAGAGTGCCGTGACGCAGCCGATCTTCCTCCGCCCAGCGGGCGGCAAGCAGCGCCATGATCTGATCGCCATCGGCTACCTGCCCCTGCGCGTCGAGGATCAGCACCCGGTCCGCGTCGCCGTCGAGGCAAATCCCGACATCCGCGCCATGAGCGACCACGGCCTCGGCAGCGCGCTGAGGCTTGGTCGAGCCGCAATTGGCGTTGATGTTGACGCCATCTGGAGACACCCCCACCGGGATGACCTCCGCGCCCAGCTCCCACAGCACTTCGGGCGCCGCCTTGTAGGCCGCGCCGTTGGCGCAGTCGATCACCACCTTGATCCCGTCGAGGCGCTGGCCGTAGGGGAACGTGCCCTTGACCCGCTCGATGTAACGGAAAAGCCCGTCGTCGATCCGCCGTGCGCGGCCGATCGCGCCGGCGTCCACGGGCGAGACGCCTTCGGCGATCAGCGCCTCGATCTCGGCCTCGGCTTCGTCCGAGAGCTTGAACCCGTCGGGGCCAAAGAACTTGATGCCATTGTCTTCGGCGGGGTTGTGGCTGGCAGAGATCATGATCCCCAGATCAGCCCGCATCGAGGTCGTCAAAAGCCCCACCGCCGGGGTCGGCACGGGCCCCAGCAGCAGCACGTTCATGCCGGTCGAGGTCAGGCCCGCGGTCAGCGCGTTCTCGAACATGTAGCCCGACAGGCGTGTGTCCTTGCCGATCACCACCCGGTGCGCGACGCTGGTGTCGCGGCGAAAGTAGCGCCCGACCGCCGCGCCGATGCGCAGCGCCATCTCGGCGGTCATCGGGTGCTGGTTGGCGGTGCCGCGCACGCCGTCGGTGCCAAAAAGTTCACGCGCCATGGTCTGCCTCGCCTGTCTTGTTGGTGTCGCCTTCCGCGCCCATCGTCACCGCTTGCCACAACTTGAGCGCCTGGGCGGTGTCCTTGACGTCGTGTACACGCAGCAGCTGCGCGCCCTGCGCCGCCGCGGCAAGCGCCACCGCGACCGAGCCTCCCAGCCGCTGGGACGCCTCTGGCGTGCCGCTGATCCGCCCGATGAACCCCTTGCGCGAGGCGCCGACCAGAACGCAGCACCCCAGCGCGTGAAAGAGCGCGAGCCCCTCGAGCAGCGCGAGGTTGTGCGCCTGCGTCTTGCCGAATCCGATGCCGGGATCGACGACGATGTCGCCGCGCGTCAGGCCAAGCCCTTCGAGGTATGCGATCTGCACTTCGAGGAAGTCGTAGACGTCGAGCAGAACATCGTCATAGCGCGGGTTCTCTTGCATGGTCTGCGGATCGCCTTGCGCGTGCATCACGCAGACCTGCACGCCGCGCGCGACCGCAAGCGGCGCGAGGGCTGCATCGAAGGTAAAGCCCGACACGTCGTTGATCATGCCCGCGCCAAGGGTGGTGGCCACTTCGGCCACGCTGGCCTTGCGCGTGTCGATGGAGACGGGGATGTC
Source organism: Pseudaestuariivita sp. (assembly GCF_052825805.1). Classification (NCBI taxonomy): domain Bacteria; kingdom Pseudomonadati; phylum Pseudomonadota; class Alphaproteobacteria; order Rhodobacterales; family Paracoccaceae; genus Pseudaestuariivita; species Pseudaestuariivita sp. The sequence goes on from NZ_JBRBVB010000009.1 coordinate 33,263, forward strand.
GCTGCGGTGCCGGAGGGCGCGCAGGACCGGCTCGATCCGGGCGATCTCCGCCTCGAACGGCACGGGCGCGGCGCCGGGACGCGTGGATTCGCCGCCGATGTCCAGAAGGTCAGCGCCTTCGGTTGCCATCTTGACCGCCGCGGCAGCCGCGCGGGCGGGGGCGGAGTGCAGACCGCCGTCGGAAAAGCTGTCCGGCGTGACGTTGAGGATACCCATGACGTTTGGTCGGGACATGTCGAGCCCCATGATCGGCACCCGCGCCGTCGTCAGGCGCGCCCGCTGCGGTTGGGGTATATTCTCGGCGGCGATGCGCCGGGGCGGCTCCGTCCGGCTCAGCACCAGCGCCTCGGTAAACCACTGACGTCCGCCGGCAAGCGTCAGGGCCTCCGGGGGCCGGTGCGGGCCCGATTGCACAAGAGGGCGGACGTACATCGCCGTCAGCCCAGGTCCGCGAGCCGGGAGACATACGCCGGCTTGCCCGCGGGCTGCGCCTCGGCAGGCAGCGCGCCGTCTGTCGCCACAAAGCTGACCCGCGCATCGCCAAGCGTTTCGGCAAGCCAAAGCGCGAGGACTTCGGGCGCGTGGCTGACCGGGCCGTCCACGGCGTCGAGCACCATCTTGGAGGGCGCCCAGACGCAGATCTGGCCGTTCTTCATCGCCCAGTCGAGCTCGGTCCGGGTCCCGACCACAACGCAGCGGTCGTCATGGGCGGCGAGCATCCAGGCATTCTGCTCGATCGCGAGGAGGTTGATCCGCCGCTGAACCATCTTGTGATCCGTGGTGGGCGGCGGCGCTTCGGGCGCCCCAACACAAAGCACCAGCGGCGTCACTTCGGGATCGACCGTGTCGAGCCAGTCCACCACCCCGGACCCGAACCCGGTATTGCCGAGGAAGACGACATGGGGCGCAACCGGGTCTGGCTCCACCGCGACGGGGGTGACTTGCGCCGCAGCGCGCACGATCTCGACCCCGAGCGCGCCGGGACCCCGGTCGAGCTTTTCGATCCGCACAAAGACGCGCAGCGCCTGCGGCTCGATCAGGATGCGCTCGGCCACACGCTCGGCCAGGGTTTCGAGGAGGTTCAGCCGCTCGGCGGCCAGCTCGGCGGCAATCGCCTCGGTCACGCGGTCATAGCTGAGGATGGTGTCCACATCGTCCGTCTCGGTCACGTCGCGCGCGGCGACCTCGACGACGACGTTGAAGCAGATGCGCTGGGTGGTGCCACGCTCGGCCTGAAAGGCGCCGATCTCGACCTCGACAGTGTGATCGCGCAGCGAGATGCGGTCCGGCATCGCCGCGCCCGTCGTCGCCCGCGCCCGCGCCACCGGATGATCGAAGGCGTGCGTGATGTCCTGGCTCATGCCGCTATGCCCCTATCCCACTTGCACTTGGCTCACGGGTTAGGCCGAACGGAGGCGAAACGCACGCAAAAACCGCCGGCGCGCGGAAAGGTCAGCGGGGATCAGCCGCGGCGGTAAAAGACGTGCACGCCGATCCGGGTGGTCCGGTCAAAGACGCGCGACCAGCTGGGGCGCACGGCGGTGGTGTGGTAGAACGTGGCACCCTCGGTGAGCGGGCGCCTCGCGCCGTCGAGGATCGCGCGCGCCACCTTGCCGACGCGTTGGTAGGCGCGCGGCTCGGCGATCGTCTCGGGCAGGCCGTCGCAGGTGTAGGTGAACTGGCAGGCGTACTTGCGCCCGGTGCCCTGGTTGATCACGCCGCAAAAGCTGTCGGGGAACCGGCCGCTGTCGACGCGGTTGGCGATCACTTCGGCCACGGCGAACTGCCCCTTGAGCGTCTCGCCACGCGCCTCGAAGTAGAGCGCTTCCGTCAGGCACTTCCACTCGGCGCCGCCCGTGGCGCGCGGCTGCGCGGCCAGCCAGTCGGCCGTGTAGCGCACCGATGTGCGTCCGGTGTCGGCCAAAAGGCCCTCGGGCCGCTTGCGCGGCTTGATCAACGCCTTGAGCACCCGGTCGGGCTGAGCGGCCAGAGCGGCAGCCTCCAGCGAGACAAGCGCCTCGATCTGGCGCAGCGCGTCCTGCGCCATGGCCCCGGTGGCCAGCAAAGACCCGACGATCAACCCAAATATCTGACGGCGCATGACAGCACGCTCCCTCAACGTTCAGCAGTTCCGGCGCTGGCCTTACCTCAAATGACAAGCCTGAGTCCACGCAGGCGGTGGGCGCATATCCGCCACCTTAGCGCAAGCGCGAAAAAACGCAAAATGTCGCGGCGGAGCTGTGGATAACTACCGAATGTTGGGGGTAACAGCCAACTGCGCCGCGGCCAGTCGCGCGACCGGCACCCGGAAGGGCGAACAGGAGACGTAGTGGAACCCCGCGTCCCGCGCGAAGGCAATCGATTCGGGCGAGCCGCCGTGCTCTCCGCAGATCGAGAGCGTGATGTCCGGCGCCGCCCGGCGCCCGCGCTCGGCGGCCATCGTCAAGAGCTCTCCGACCCCGTCGCGGTCGAGCGTGTGGAAGGGATCCTCCGGGAACACACCCTGCTGCACGTAGGCTGACATGAACCGCCCCGCGTCGTCGCGGCTGAGCCCGTAGGTCATCTGCGTCAGGTCATTCGTGCCGAAGGACAGGAACGCGCAGTGCTGCGCGATCTCCTCGGCGCGGAGCGCGGCGCGGGGCGTTTCGACCATCACGCCGAGGCTGTAGTCGAAATCGACGCCCATCCGCGTGCGCACCTCCGCGGCCACCGCGTCGATGCGCGTCTTGACGAGCTCCACCTCGCGCTTGGCCGTCACGAGTGGGATCATGATCTCAGGCACAACCGCCGCGCCCACGTTGGCCGCCGCCGTCGCCTCGAAAATGGCGCGCGCCTGCATCTCGTAGATCTCGGGCACCGCGATCCCGAGCCGCACACCCCGCATCCCCAACATCGGGTTGTACTCGGTGAGCGCCTCCACGCGCCGGGTGATGTCCGACAGCGGCAGATCCAGCGCCTCGGCCAGCGCCTGGTGCCCGGCGCGGTCGCTCGGCAGGAACTCGTGCAGCGGCGGGTCGAGCAGACGGATGCAGACCGGCTTGCCCGCCATGATTTTGAAAAGGCGCGTAAAATCCTCACGCTGCATCGGCAGCAGCCGCTCGAGCGAGGCACGCCGGTCCTCGGAGGACCCGGCAAAGATCATCTCGCGCATGACCGTCAGACGGTCGTCCTCAAAGAACATATGCTCGGTCCGGCAGAGGCCAATCCCGTCCGCCTTGAAGGCGCGGGCCGTCTTGGCGTCCTCCGGCGTGTCGGCGTTGGCGCGCACCGCCACGTCGCGAACGTCGTCCGCCCAGCCGAGCAGCGTCTGGAACGCGTCATCGAGCGCCGGCTCGATCAGCCTAGGCGCGCCTGCCAGCACGTCCCCGGTCGAGCCGTCGAGCGTCACCGTGTCGCCCTCGCGGATCACCCGCCCGTCGGGCGCAATCAGCTGCCGGCGCCGGGTCTGGAACCGGATGCTCGAGGCGCCCACCACGCACGGCAACCCAAGCCCGCGCCCGATGACGGCGGCGTGTGAGGACATCCCGCCCCGCTCGGTCAACACCGCGCTCGCCGCGTGCATGCCGCGGATGTCCTCGGGCGACGTCTCCCGCCGCACCAGGATACAGGGCTCGCCCTGCGCCGCACGCGCCTGCGCCGCCGCCGCGGTAAAGACGATGACGCCAGAGGCCGCGCCCGGGCTTGCCGCGACCCCGCGCCCCAGCACATCACGCGGCGCATTCGGCGCAACCTGCCGGTGCAACAGCTCGCTCAGCGCGCGCGGCTCGACGCGGCAGATCGCCTCCTCGCGCGCGATCACGCCATCCTCGGCCAACTGCACCGCGATGCGCACCGCTGCCCGGTTCGACCGCTGCACCCGCACGCCATCGAGGATCGCGACCCGCCCGTTTTCGATGGCGAACTCGCACTGCATCTCCTCGCGCAGGCGCTGGCGCATCAGCACCGAATAGCGCTTGAGCGCGTCAAAGGCGTCCGGCAGCTGCTCTGCGAGCGAGGGACCGCGCGGGTCCTTCTCGAGATAGAGCACGTCCGCCCCCGCATTGAGCGCCTCGCGCCCCTGCGCCCGGCCCGCATAGCGCCCGGTGATCTGCGGCAGGCCGGTGTCGGAATTCACGAGCTGCATCACCCCCGCGCCGCTGTCGCCCGGCCCGGCCGACTGCGCCATGTGCTGCACGATCAGGCCCAGCCCCGCGTCCGCCGGCGCGCCCTTGGCCTGCCGCAAAAGCCGCGCCGTCGTGCCCTGCCAGGCCCGCGCCATCGACCGCAACACGCCGATCAGCTGCGTGCCGGGGTCCTGCGGAAAAGGCTCCTCGTACTCGTCCTCGTATGCGCGGAGCGCATCATAGAGCGCCTCGGCCGGCGGGCTTTCGGCGTCCTCGAACATGTCCGGGTCGAGCCGCGCGACGTGCACCGCGTAGGTTTGCACAAATCGCAGGTACATGCGCGCCGCGGTCTCGGCGCCAAACGTCTCTGCCAGCTGCGCGTGCTTTTCCTCGGTCATACCGACGTTGAGGATCGCGCCCGGACCGCCCCAATCGGGATCTTCGGACGACGGACGCACGCACAAAAGCGCGCCCGGCTCAAACTGCGACAGGATCACCGAAGGGTCCGGCATCACCCCGTTTGCGATCCCAAGCACCGTGTCAAAGCTGAGCGCAACCGTCGTCGGCACCGGCAACTCGAGCCGCACCAGCCGCTGCAGACACTTGGCCCGCCCGCCATGCGTCGCCGTCGCAATCGGGGCGGTCGGGGTCACCAGCGTGATAGACGGGGCCTGAGGCATCAGCGCATCCTTTCGCAGCCGCAGCATAGACAGGTGGACTTGTCAGGCAAGCCTTTCAGATGTCAGCCTTCGATGCGCGTGAGATCGACCACACCGGAACAGAGTTTGCGTATGTCGCCCAAGAGGTTGAGGCGGTTTCTTCGCGTAATGTCCGCCTCTGCGTTGACCTGCACCGCCTCGAAAAACGCGTCAATCGGCCCGCGCAGCGCGGCCATCTCGGCCATGGCCATGGTAAAGTCCTGCGCCTGCATCGCCGCCGCGACCTTTGGCCCCTGCGCATCGAGAGCGGCAAACAGCGCCTTCTCCTCAGCCGCTTCGGCGTATTTCACATCCGCACCGTATTCGTAAGCCACGCCGTCCTTGGCCTCGGCTTGGCTCAGGATGTTATTGGCCCGCTTGAAACCCTGCACGAGGTTCTCACCATCGTCGGTCTTGAGCGTCTCGGCCAGCGCCTCCGCCCGCTTCACGAGCAGCGCCAGATCGTCCGAACCGGGCATCGCAATGCAGGCGTCGATCACATCGTGCCGCAGCCCCTGATCGCGGAGGTAGACCTTGAGCCGATCGTGGAAGAACGACACAAGATCAGCAACATCCGCGTTTGTCTTCATGTTCTGGATGAAGGTGGCAACCGGCAGTGTTGCCCCCGTCTCGAGCACAATCCGAATGACCCCAAGCGCCGCGCGGCGAAGGGCAAATGGGTCGCCCGAGCCGGTCGGCTTTTCGCCAATCGCCCACATCGAGGTCAGCAGGTCCAGCTTGTCCGCGAGCGCCACCGCCTGGCTGACCGGCCCCGTCGGGACCGCGTCCGAAGGGCCAAGGGGTTGGTAATGCGCAGCGCACGCCTCGGCCACCGCGGCATCTTCACCTGCGGCGGCACAGTAATATCCACCCATAACCCCTTGAAGTTCCGGGAATTCATAGACCATCTCGGAGCTGAGGTCGGCCTTGGCCAGCTCCGCCGCGCGCGCGGCGAGGTCGGGATCAGCGCCCACGACAGGCGCAAGTTCGCGCGCGAGAGCCGTGATCCGGGCGATACGCTCGGCTTGGCTGCCGATCCTGCGATGGAACGTCACGTTTTCAAGGGATTGCAGCCAGACGTTCATGTCGTCTTTGGCCACACGCAGGTCGTTCTCCCAAAAGAACTTGGCATCCGCGAGCCGGGCCGAGAGGACCTTTTGATTGCCGGCGAGGATCGTCGCACCGTCGTCCGCCGTTTCGCGGTTGGCGACGGTCACAAAACGCACGATCTTCCCCGCCTTGTCCCGCACGGAGAAGAACTTTTGGTGCTCCTTCATCGAGGTTTGTAGCACTTCTGCCGGCAGCTCGAGAAAGGCGTCGTCGATCGCGCCCTTCAGCACGACCGGCCACTCGACCAGACCCGCGACCTCGCGCAAGAGGCCGGAATCCTCGACAACGTCCAGACCCAGCGCGAAGGCTTGGTTGGCGGCGTCGGCGCGGATCGTCTCCATCCGTTCCTCGGCGGACAGGACCACTTTAAAGCGCTTTAGCTTTGCGCTGTAATCCTCGAAGGACGTTACAGAAAACGCGCTCGGTGCCATGAAGCGGTGGCCTTCGGTGACGTCGCTTGAGCGAATGCCCTCCACCTCGAGCGGGACGACGGATGCGCCTGCCTCGTCCGTCAGGACGCAGAGGATGCGCTGCAGTGGCCGGACCCAGCGGAGGCTCCCCGATCCCCAGCGCATGGACTTGGGCCAGGGGAAGGTGCGGATGGCGTTTTCAAGGACTTCTGCAACGATGTCGGCGGCGGGGCGGCCCGGCTTTTCGATGGTGGCAAAGAAGAAGGTGCCCTTCTTTTCTTCCCGTTCCGCGAGGGCATCGCGGCTGACGCCGGCGCCGCGCAGGAACCCCTCAATTGCTTTTTCCGGCGCGTCAACACGCGGGCCGCGGCGCTCCTCGCGCACGGTGGGCGAGGCATCGAGCAACCCCTCGACGGTCAGGCACAGACGGCGCGGCGTGGAAAAACTCGCGGCGCTCGCGTAAGTCAAGCCGGCCTCGACCAAACCGTTTGTGATCAAACGCTTGAGGTCCTCCGCCGCCTTGCCCTGCATGCGCGCAGGAATTTCCTCGGAGAAGAGTTCGATCAGCAGATCGGGCATCAGTTCGTCTCTCTTTCAGGGCAATCGTCGCCGAGCGGCGTGCCGTCATACGCCTTGTCGCCGCAGTCGTTGATGTCGTGCCAGATGTAGCCGCGTCCGTCCTCGGTCACGGCGACGATGCGGTCGATACCGAACTCGAGGTTCTGCACACCCATGAAGGCTTGCGCCGTGCCAGCGCTCAGCGCGGCGCCCAGCGCCTCGGCGTCAAAGCACTCGAACCACGGCGGCGCGGTGCGGGGAAAGGTGCGCGGGAGGGTCTCAAAGGTCTCAGCAAGTGCACCCGGGCGCGCGTCGGTGGTAAAACAAGCGCGGTAGCGGATAGGTGAACTTTCCGCGTCAATCGCCTGGAATTGTGTGACATTCAGCGTTTGCGTCTCACCCGAAAGCGTCGTCAGCAGCACCGGGTCACGGTCCGCGGAGTCGATCTCCTCGTAGAACCCGTAGACCTGCAGATAGTACATCGCGGCGCCCGCGACCAAGGCGATCAGCACCATGCCGACCACGATCACACGTCCCATCATGGCGTCCATCCCGGGTTTTCAAAGAGCAGCACGTGGCGCCCTTTGCCAAAGACGCGCGCCTGCCAGCCGCGCGCGATCAGGTGGTTGGCGACCTCTGGCAGGGTGCTCTCCTGGCGCATGCCGCGTTCGAACCCGACGTCGGCGGTGATGTACTGAAAGCAATCGAGCACGCCATCGGCACCTTCGAGGATTTCGGGCTCGGCGCCTTCGGCCTCGAGTTTCAAGAGGCGGTATGGCCGGCGTTCGAGGACGCTGTCGAGCCGGGCGGAGGGCACGGTGACCGTGTCATCATACGCCTCCATCGGCAGGAGCGAGCTGTCGGCGGTGCCCGACTTGAGGTAGAACGTCATGCCCTCGCTGTCCGAATGCCAGAGCGCCATCTGGTGCGCGCGGGCGGCGGCGAGGTCAGAGGCCGCGGCGAGGTTCCGGCTGAGGGCGGCGAACTCGCGCGGAGCGGGCTCAAAGCAGGTGAGGTTGACCTTGCAGCCTTTGACCTGGAGCGTCAGTGCCACGTCGCCGACATTTGCGCCAACCTCGACCACGTGATCGCCGGCAGCAAACGGGATGTGTTGCAAAAGGTAGGCGTTCCAAAGCTTTGCGGCGCGCTCTTCAAGTCCTGCGGAGAGCGTGCGGAGCCATGTCATCTCGGAAAAGACGTGGGTGCGTCCGGCGTCCTCGCAGCGGTAGAGGCCGGTGTCCGGCTCGTAGACATAGCGTTGCTGCGTGCGGCCGCGGGCGTGAAGGGTGCGGTTGACCTCGGCCACAGCCTCCGCCGGGGGCAAGTCCCGAAAGACGTCCATGTAGTTGCGCGTGATGATCCCGGACGGGCGTTTCAGCCGGTCCTGCGTGCGGCGTACCGCAAGGGCCAGGGATCGGCGCAGCGCCATGGGGTCAGGCCGCCGTCTCGGCATTGTCTTGGGCCGTGTCTTGCGCGGCATCCGTTTGCACGAAGGCGTCCGCGCACATCTTGGCCAGCGCGCGCACACGGCCAATGTAGGCCTGCCGCTCGGTCACCGAGATCACGCCGCGCGCGTCGAGCAGGTTAAAGATGTGGGACGCCTTGATGCACTGGTCGTAGGCCGGGTGCGCCATGATGATGCGCTTGCCGGTCTTGGGGTCGTCTACCGGCTGGGCGAGGATGTGGGCACAGTGCGCCTCGGCCTCCTCGAAATGGCGCAGCAGCACGGAGGTGTCGGCGGTGTCGAAATTCCAGCGGCTGTACTCCTGCTCCGTCTGGCGAAAGACGTCGCCGTATGTCAGCGGGATCGGCGCGGAGGGATCGTTAAACGGCATGTCCATGACGTGATCGACGCCGAGCACGTACATCGCCAGCCGCTCGAGCCCGTAGGTCAGCTCGCCCGAGACGGGTTTGCAATCGTGACCACCGACCTGTTGGAAATAGGTGAATTGCGAGACCTCCATCCCGTCGCACCAGACCTCCCAACCCAGCCCCCAGGCGCCGAGCGTCGGGCTCTCCCAATCGTCCTCGACGAACCGGATGTCGTGCAGGTCAAAGTCGATCCCGATCGCCCTCAGGGAGCCCAGGTAGAGGTCCTGCAGGTCCGGCGGCGAGGGTTTGATCAGCACCTGGTACTGGTAATAATGCTGCAGCCGGTTCGGGTTTTCGCCATAGCGCCCATCCGTGGGACGGCGCGAGGGTTGCACGTAGGCGGCAGCCCACGCCTTCCCCCCCAGCGAGCGCAGGGTCGTGGCCGGGTGAAAGGTGCCCGCGCCGACCTCCATGTCGTAGGGTTGCAGCACCGCGCAGCCCTTGGCGGCCCAGTAGGTCTGCAGGCGCAGGATGATCTCCTGAAAGCTGCGCGGGGCGGTCACGTCCATCAGCGGGGCATCCTTGTGCGGTGGCGGCTGGCTCGGCGGGTGAATACGGCCCTCCCTCAGCAGGGTCAACGGGGCGCTTTGCCTCAAATCCAGCGGGGTTTTGCACAGAAAATGCGTGCGCACGGGCTGACGTTTGGTAGACTGCCGGGCATAAGGACGCAGCAGACGTAATGATAGACAAGGCCCGGGCGTATTGCGGGTCCAGCAGGCATAGGATGACAGGCATGTTCAAGCGGGTGATCGCGGCGCTGGTGGCGCTGTGCGTGATGGCGCAGATGGCGGCGGCGCAGTCGCGCGACGGGCGCGCGTGGATCCAGATCGAAGCGCAGCCGAGCCTCTCCCTCGCGCAGGACCGCCTGCAAGTCTATGCGCAGAACCTGCCGGATGTGAACGGCTTTGCGCTGGGGGGCGGCTGGTACGGCATCGCGCTGGGGCCTTACGAGCGGGATGCCGCGGACCAGCTGCTGCGCCAGTATCGCGTGCAGGGACAAATCCCGCGCGACAGCTTCATCGCGTTTTCGAGCGCCTTCCGCCTGCAGTTCTGGCCGGAAGGCGTGAACCAGCTGGCCAGCACCGGCGTTGTCGCACCCGGCGGCACGCCAACGCCTGCGCCCGAAACACCCGCGCAAGCGCCTGCCCCGGAACCTGAACCCACCGAGGTGCCAGACGAGACCGTGCGCGAGGCGCGCGCCTCGGAAAGCCGTTTGACCCGGGCCGAGCGCGAAGAGTTGCAAATCGCGCTGAGATGGGCGGGCTTTTACACCGCCGCGATCGACGGCGCCTTTGGACGCGGCACACGCGGCGCAATGCAAGCCTTTCAGGTGGACAACAATTTCGAGCCGACCGGCGTGCTGACGACCCGCCAGCGGGCCGAGCTGCTGCGCCAGTACAACGCCGTGCTCGACGGCATGGGCCTGCAAGTGGTCACGGACACCCGCGCGGGCATCGAGATGCAGCTGCCGACCGGCGTGGTCGACTTCGCGCAATACGAGTTCCCGTTCGCGCAATACGCCCCAACCAGCGAGCTGCCCGCGCGCGTGCTGCTGATCTCTCAGCCGGGCGATCAGGCGACGCTGCACGGGCTTTACGATATCATGGAAACGCTCGAGATCGTGCCGCTCGACGGCACCCGCGAAAAGCGGCGGTCGAGCTTTACCCTGACCGGCACAAACGCCCGCATCGCGACCCACGTTGAGGCGCGGCTCGAGCGCGGTGAGGTCAAGGGCTTTGCCCTGATCTGGCCCGCCGGCGACGAGGAGCGCCGCACCCGCGTGCTGGGCGAGATGCAAGCCTCCTTCCGCGCCCTGCCCGGCGCCACCCTGCGCCGCAGCGACAGCAGCACCGAAGAGCAAGCGCTCGACCTCGTCTCTGGCCTCAAGCTGCGCATGCCGAAACTGTCGCGCTCGGGCTTCTGGGTCGGGCGGAACGGCACCGTCCTGACGTCCGCCGACGGGGTCGCATCCTGCACACGCATCACGCTGAACACCGAATTCGAGGCCGACGTGATCGCCTCCGACGCCGCCTCCGGCGTGGCCGTCCTGCGCGCCCAGGGCGCCGTGGTGCCCCCCGTCAGCGCGGCCTTCCGCGGTGACGCGCCGCGCCTGCGCTCGGAAATCGCGGTGGCCGGCTACTCCTTCGAAGGCCGCCTCGGCGCGCCCACGCTGACCTTTGGCGAGCTCTCCGAGCTGCGCGGCCTTGACGGCAGCGACGCCGTGCGCCGCCTCACGGTGACCCCGCAAACGGGAGACATCGGCGGCCCGGTGCTCGACGGTGGCGGCGCGGTGGTCGGCATGCTCACCCCGCAACCGGCGCAAAGCGGCCGCGTCCTGCCCCCCGGCACCCAGTTCGCGGCCAGCGCCGAAAGCCTGCGCGCCGTGCTGGATCAGGCCGGCGTCGATCCGGGCTTTACCGTGGCCGAGCAGTCCATGGACCCGGTCGACATGACCGCTCTCGCCCGCGATATGGTGGTGCTGGTCAGCTGCTGGGACTGATCCCTCTTACGCCTTGGCGCGCATGAGCATCCCGAACAGGTCTCGCGGATCGTCCGGGTCCGCGAGCATGTCCAGCGGCAGCCCGAGCCCCGTGCCCTCCAGCTGATCCCGCACGTAGCGCAGCGCCGAGAAGTCCTCGACCGCGAACCCGACCCCGTCAAAGATCGTGATCTGCCGCGCCGAGGTCCGCCCAGGACGCGCGCCTGCCAGCACTTCCCACATCTCGGTCACCGGAAAATCGTCCGCCTTCTGCTGGATCTCCCCCTCGATCCGCGTCTGGGGCGTGTATTCCACGAACACATCGCCGCGCTCGAGAATATCCGGGTGCAGCTCGGTCTTGCCCGGGCAATCCCCGCCGATCGCGTTCACATGCACGCCCGCGCCGACCATGTTGTCCGTCAGGATCGTCGCGTATTGCTTGTCCGCCGTGCAGGTCGTCAGGATGCCCGCCCCCTCGACCGCCTCCTCCGGCGCGGCGCAGATCGTGACCTCGAGCCCTGTCTCCGACAGATTGCGCGCCAGCTTCTCCGACGCCGCCCGGTCAATATCGTAGAGCCTCAGCTTCTTGATCCCACAAAGCTCCGCCATCGCCAGCGACTGAAACTCCGATTGCGCGCCATTGCCGATCACCGCCATCGTGTCCGTCTCGGGCGCAAGCGCCCTGGCGACCATCGCCGAGGTCGCCGCCGTGCGCAAAGCCGTCAGCAGCGTCATCTCGGACAAGAGCGCCGGGTACCCCGTCGCCACGTTCGACAAAAGCCCGAAGGCCGTAACCGTCTGCAACCCACCTTTGGTGTTCGCCGGATGCCCGTTCACGTATTTGAAGCCATAGACCTCCCCATCCGAGGTCGGCATCAACTCGATCACACCGGCCTGCGAATGCGAGGCCACGCGCGGCACCTTGTCGAAGAGCGCCCAGCGTTTGAAGTCTTCTTCGATGTACTCCGCCAACCCGCGCAGCATCGGGCGCACCCCAATCCGGTGCACCAGCTGCATCATGTGATCGACGCTCACAAATGGCACAAAGGCCATCGGCGATGGGGCGATTTTGGTTGTGTGCAAGCTCATGCGGAAAGCCTCCCGGCAAAGGTCCGGTTCGGGCGGTCAAGAACGGTGCGGCCAAAGAGACTCGCCACCAGATCGGTCATCAAGAGCGCCGTACGCCCGCGGTCATCGAGAAACGGGTTCAGCTCGACGAGATCGAGCGAGATCAGACGGCCCGAATCGTGCACCATCTCCATGATCAGATGCGCCTCGCGAAAGGTCGCCCCGCCCGGGACCGTTGTGCCCACGGCTGGCGCAATCGTCGGATCGAGAAAGTCCACATCAAAGCTCACGTGCAGATGCCCGTCCGCAGCCTCCACCCGGTCGAGAAAAGCGCGCAGGGGCGCCGCGATCCCGTGCTCGTCGATCGCCCGCATATCATGCGCGTCAATGCCCGCCACCCGGATCGCCTCGGCCTCAGGCGGATCGACCGAGCGCAGGCCGAGCATCGTGACCTGATCACCTTTCACGGCATGCGGCACGCCCGGAAAGATCGGAAATTGCGCAAGCTTGAGCGCGTAAGCCATTGGCGTGCCGTGCAGATTGCCACTCACCGTGCTTTCGAGCGTGTTGATGTCCGGGTGCGCGTCGAGCCACAGCACGAAGAGCGGCTTACCCGCCTCCGCCGCGCGTGTCGCCGCCGCCGGCAAAGTCGCCGCCGCCAGCGAATGATCGCCCCCGATAAAGATCGGCACGCCTTCATCCTTCATCACGCGGTCCGCCTCCGCCCGGATCGTCCCGATCCAGTCCGCCGTATGCTGGAGGTTCTTGAGCGCGGCATTTGCGTGCATCACCTCTGCACCCGGTTTTACCGTCAAATTGCCCCGATCGGTGACCTGCACGCCCTGCCCTTCGAGCGCAGCCACAAGCCCCGCCGTGCGCAGCGCGTCCGGCCCCATGAGGCACCCAAGCTGTCCCGCCCCGGATTGCACCGGAGCCCCGATAATCGTCGCCTGCATGTCTTACCTTTCCGTTGGTTTCCGAACGACATGGCAGGACAAACCGCACAGCAGAACTTGCCGAAATGGCGCAAAAGGGAAAGACTGACCGCAAAACGCACACCAATCAGATCATAATGCTCAGCGATATCGACCGTCACCTCCTGACCTTGCTCAAACGCGACGCCCGCCTCTCCCTGACCGAGCTGGCCGCGGAAACAGGCGCGTCGCGCAACACCGTGCGTCAGCGCCTCACGCGCCTGCAGGAGACGGGCACGATCCAGCGCTTTACCATCGACACCGCCGTGACCGAGGAGCAGGTGCGCGCCATCGTGACCATCGCGCTCAACGGCGCTTTGTCGCGCTCGGTGATCCGCGCGCTCAAGGCGATCGGCGACATCGAAGAGCTGCATTCGACCAATGGCGCCTGGGATCTCGTGGCGCAGATCGCCTCCCCCGACCTCGCGACCATCGACGCCGTCCTCCGCCGCATCCGGGAAATCCCGGGCGTGACCAATTCCGAAACCAGCCTGCTGCTGGCGCGGGTATGAGCGTGACCCACACAGAGGTCCTCAAGGCTTTGCCTGCCGAGCTGCGCGCGCGCCTTCAGACCCGCTCAGATGCGCGCGGCCTCTGGCATCTGGCGGGCCATTTGGGCGCACTCCTGCTGACCGGAAGGTGGATTGCACTTGGATTAGCTTTGTGGCCCATCGCACTGATCTTACACGGGATCCTGCTCGTCTTCCTCTTCACGCTGCAGCACGAATGCACGCACGAGACCCCCTTTGCCACGCCATGGCTCAACCGCTGGGCAGGGCACGCGGCAGGCTTTATGATCTTTCAGCCGTTCACGTGGTTCCGCTACTTCCATCTCGCCCACCACCGTCACACCAACGACCCGGCACATGATCCCGAGCTCACCGAAGGCGCCGAGCCGGAGACCTGGCGCACCTACCTCTGGCACGTCTCGGGCCTTCCGACGTGGTGGGCGGCGTTGCGCGGTCTTGTTCAAATGGCCATTGCACCGCGGCCGGCGCCTTACCTGCCGGAGCGTGTTTTGCCCCGGATCAAGCGCGAAGCGAGAATCAACATCGCGCTTTATCTCGTTCTCTTCGCGAGCTTTTTCTGGACGAGCGCCCTCTTTTGGCTGTGGCTGATCCCGCTGATGCTGGGGCAACCCTTCCTGCGTCTTTATCTGCTGGCTGAACACGGGCGCTGCCCTCCGGTCGCCAACATGCTGGAGAACACGCGGACGACCTTCACGACCAGGGTCGTGCTGTGGGTGGCCTGGAACATGCCGTATCACATCGAGCATCACTCGGCGCCCTCCGTGCCATTCCATCACCTGCCCGAACTGCACCGCCACATGGCGCCACCCCTGGTGACCACGTCTAACGGATACAGTGTCTTTACAAAGGATTACACGGCCAAGCTCATGTGATGGGTGAAGATGGCTGGCTGAGCGTCCCGCCCCCAACCGCCGCCGGCACGCCGGTCGTGGAAGGACAGGACGTCGGCAGTCTCCGCGCCACACGTACGGCGAGATAGGCAAACGCCTGCGCCTCCAGCATATCACCGTCGAGGCCCACGTCTTCGACCGGCTGGACAGGGCAATCGAGCGCGGCGGAGATCATCTCCATCATCACGGGATTGCGCCGCCCACCGCCCGTGACCAGCACGCGGGACGGCGGCGACGGACAGTGCTGCACCCCCTGCATGACCGAGGCCGCGACCATGCCGGTCATCGTGGCAGCGGCGTCGGCATCGCCCAGCTCGCGCACGAGGCCGAGCATCGTGGCAAAGCTGTCCCGGTCGAGCGATTTGGGCGGACGTTTGGGAAAGAAGGGATCGTCGAGAAAGAGCTCGAGCGCCCCCTCCTCGACCCTCCCTTTGGCCGCGAGCACACCGTCCTTGTCGTAGGCAAGCCCCTTCCGCGCCATCATCAGATCGTTGATTGGAGCATTGGCGGGTCCGGTATCGAAGGCGAGGAGTGCGCCCTCGGCCTCAGGCGCGTCTTTGGAGGGATCGATCCAGGTGAGGTTGCCAACCCCGCCCAGGTTCAGAAATGCGAGCGGCTCCATTGCACCGATCCACTTGGCGCAGGCGAAGTGGAAGAAGGGCGCAAGGGGCGCGCCCTGCCCGCCCAACCCCACGTCCGCGCTGCGAAAATCCCAGACCACCGGCACGCCCAGAGCATCGGCCAAGGCCTGCCCGTCACCCATCTGGTGCGTGCCGCGTCCGCCCGGCTCGTGCGCGAGGGTCTGGCCATGAAAGCCGATGAGTTCTGCGTCAAAGCCCTGCAAAACCTCCAGGTGCGCGCGCTCCAGAACGCGCGGCGCGCCGCCCAGCTCGTCGTCCTGCCACTTGCCCAGGGCGGCGCGCAGGCTGGCCTGCTCGTCCAATGTGTAGGCGCGGTAGCGGGACGGACCAAAGGCG
Organism: Pseudaestuariivita sp.; assembly: GCF_052825805.1. Classification (NCBI taxonomy): domain Bacteria; kingdom Pseudomonadati; phylum Pseudomonadota; class Alphaproteobacteria; order Rhodobacterales; family Paracoccaceae; genus Pseudaestuariivita; species Pseudaestuariivita sp. Next base: position 48,932 of record NZ_JBRBVB010000009.1, read on the forward strand.
TGGATGCGGTGGCCGTCGGTCTCCACCACGGCAGCGTCGACCCCGTCGAGCGACGTGCCCGACATGGCGCCCAGCGCGCGGATCACACCTGACTTTTTCACGGCTTTTCCTCCGTCCCGGCCCCCCTTATAGACTGAACGCCTCAGCCAGGGGCAAGCCATGACGTACCACCCGAAATCCGACTTTCTGACCGTGATGATGGAGCGCGGCTTTCTTGCCGATTGCACCGATTATCAGGCGCTGGACGAGGCCGCGCTGAAGGGCGGGTTGACCGGGTATATCGGGTTCGACGCGACGGCGAAATCGCTGCACGTGGGCTCCCTCATCCAGATCATGATGCTGCGCTGGCTGCAAAAGACCGGCGGGCGTCCGATCACGCTGATGGGTGGCGGGACGACCAAGGTAGGGGACCCGTCGTTCCGCGCCGATGAGCGTCCTCTGCTGACGCCCGAGATGATCGACGCCAACATCGCCGGGATCAAAAAGGTGTTCGCCGCCTACGTGGATTACGAGGGCGAGAACGCTGCGCTGATGATCAACAACGCCGAATGGCTGGACGGTCTCAACTACCTCGAGTTCCTGCGCGACATCGGGCGGCACTTCTCGGTGAACCGCATGCTGTCGTTCGAGAGCGTCAAGTCGCGGCTGGACCGGGAGCAAAGCCTCAGCTTTCTCGAGTTCAACTACATGATCCTGCAGGCCTACGACTTCCTCGAGCTGAACCGGCGGTACGGGTGTCTCCTCCAGATGGGCGGCTCGGACCAGTGGGGGAACATCGTGAACGGGATCGACCTGACGCGGCGCGTCTGTGATGCCGAGATTTACGGGCTGACCTCGCCTCTTTTGACCACCTCAGATGGGAAGAAGATGGGCAAGTCGCAATCGGGCGCGGTTTGGCTCAACGCGGATATGCTCTCGCCTTATGAGTTCTGGCAGTTCTGGCGCAACACGACGGACGCCGATGTGGGGCGCTTCCTCAAGCTCTATACCGAGCTGGCGGTGGACGAGTGCGTTCGGCTCGGCGCTTTGGGCGGGGCGGAGATCAACGGGGCCAAGATCGTGCTCGCGAACGAAGTCACCGCGCTTCTGCATGGCCGGGCGGCGGCAGAGGCGGCGGAGGCGACGGCGCGCGAGGTCTTCGAGAAAGGCGGCACCGGGGACGATCTTCCGACGCTCGAGGTGACGCTCGACGAGCTGCCACTTTCGATCGTGCAGGCGCTGGTGAAATCCGGCCTCGCCAAGTCCGGGAAGGAGGCCAAGCGCCTCATCGCCGAGAACGGCGCGCGGCTCGATGATGCGCCTTTGACCGATGCGGGGCTGATGCTGGACGCGGGCGCTTTGTCGTCGCCGATCAAGCTCAGCGCGGGCAAAAAGAGGCACGCGCTGGTGAGGCTCACCTGAGGTGCTGACCCTAAGGTTGTGCGAAACAGAGTGTTTCCCGCGAGAGGCGGAAAATCGCGGCAGCATGTCGCAGTTTTCCGTTGTCTGCGGCAACTTGGCCACGACTTTATGCTAGATACGGCAGCATTAAGCCTTAATCTATGACGCAGCCGACGTAGAGCGGCGGGTTTGATTGGCAGTGGTGGAGGTCTCAGGTGACCAAGTTCGAACGTGCGGAAACGGCCTTTTACGCAGGTGCCACGGAGGCGGAGGTGAACCCGCATCTGGACGCCTTGCGGCAATTGCCGCGCAGTTCCGGTCTTCTGCGTCCGAACGAGATCGCGTTTTGCCGCGAACAGAACCTGCCACTGGCGTTCGACCCGATGCAGATCGGCTGGGTGCTGGCCGAGTGCGCGGACGATTTTGCGCTGAGCCACGCCTTTCAACGCTCCACCGCGCAGGTGACCTTGCGCGACTGGACCGACGATGACGCGGAAGTCTATGCGCGCGCGCTGAGTGATGCGGCGCTCTGGACGTATATGCCGGACCCTTTCCCCGGACCGATCGACCTTGCCAGCGCGCATGCCCTGATCGCGCTCGCCAATTCGGCGGCGCATCACCATGTGCAGGCGATCGAGGCGGACGGTGCGGCGGTTGGACAGGTTCGCGCAGAGTTCTCGGACGGCGCAGGCAGCGCCGAGGTGTCCTACTGGATCGCGCCAGAGGCATGGGGCAAGGGCTACGCGTCGAGCGGGGTGCGGCAGTATTGCGAAGCGCTGCGTGCGCGGGGGCTGAGCCAGCTCACGGCCAAGGTGCATAACGGCAACCCGGCCTCGCAAGGCGTGCTGCTCAAGGCCGGCTTTGCACCGACCGGCGTGGACACGTTGCGCCCGGACTGGCGCTGGTTTGCACGCAGTCTCTAGCGGTCAGTTTCTACAGCACAGTCTCTAGCGATCAATCCAGCATCCATGTGCCGTTCGGCCAAAAGGCGTGGAAGGCAAAGGCGAACATCACGTCATGCGGCAGATCGCGTCCCGCGCCATCGCGCACGCGGATGGTGCCGACGTCGCGTCCCTCGTTGATCCTGCCCGTGTCGAGCGCCGACGCCTGCCCCGGCGCCCAGCTGAGCGTTATGCCGGCCTCGGTGATCTCGGTCACGTCTCCGAACCGGGTGAGCGGCCAGGCCCTGTCGCCGACCCGCACCACCCGCTCGAGCGCGGGAATGTCGTGGGGTGGCAGTTCGCCGGAATAGAGGAACGGGCGGTGCGAGCTGTCGTAGCCCCTATAGGGATTGCGCCCGTAGTCGCGATTGTAGTTTGGCGCGTCCATGATCAGCCCTTGCGGATTGCGCGCGGAGAACTCGGCAAAACTCTCCATCCAGGTCGGCAGCGCCGTCAGCTCCTGCCCCGTCATCTCGCCCACAATCCCGGTGCCGAGCGCCTGCTGCCACCAGCTTTGCGTCTCGCGGTCGTACATCACCATGTCCGAGTTGCGCAGCTTGCCCGAGACGCCAAAGGTCAGCACTTGCCCCGCCACGCGCCGGTCAAAGGTGATGCCGGAATTGCACAGCGGGCAGAACGTGACCGCCACCGGCACGCCGCCCACCGTGTCATTCACGATCTCATGCCACGTGAGATACCGCACCGGGTAGGCCCGCGGCGTGGCGCCCTCGATCTCGACCGTGATGACCGGCTCGCGGGCACCGATGCGCGTCTCCTCCGCGACTTTGATAAAGGCCGGGTCCGAAAGCGCCGGGATGCCGTCCTTGGGAGGTCCGCCCGAAAGGATCTCGACCCAGTTTTCGACGCTGGTCTGAGAGAAGTCCGTGTCCGGCCACTCGTGCTTCCAGAAATTCGGATCGGTGGCGGCGGGGCTGGCAAGGGCCAAGGTAATCGCTGCAGCGGTCAAGAGCTTGCGCATCGGTTTTCCTCCAGATTTGCGCAGAGCATGGCAGGTCTTTGACCGCCGATCATCCCCTGCCACGGGAAAGTGAAAGCGCGTCAGCCGCGCATGGGCGAAAGAAAAAGCGAGGGCCAAAAGTCTAGCGCCACTCAAGTATGGAGAACGTCAGCCGCACATCGTCGGGCCGCGGTGCGGCGATCCAACAGGCGTTCTAAGCACCTTTATGGTTGCCAGATCCGAGAGGGCTTTGAGCGACGCGCTTACTTCAACATATCGCCGTGCCGTCACGCCGTAGGCGTGCCATCTACAAATGGCGCACCTTTGGTGCGACGGGCGGCCCGGCGATGTGCGGCGGCCTTTGGCCTTGATTCCGCACTTGGAAAAAGAAAAACGCGGGCTTTGGCGGCCCGCGTTTCTCAGACTTCAACGGAAAGAACTACTCCGTCACCGTCACCGACAGCATCTGATCGGGCGCGCCGACCACGGCCCCGTTCGGGCCCGTGCCGCGCTTGATGGCGTCGACGACGTCCATGCCTTCGGTCACCCGGCCAACCACGGTGTATTGACCGTTGAGGAAATACCCCTCGTCGAACATGATGAAGAACTGCGAGTTCGCGCTGTTCGGCGATTGCGCGCGGGCCATGCCGACGATGCCGCGGTCATAGGGGACATCCGAGAATTCGGCCGGAAGGTCCGGCATGTCCGAGCCGCCCCGGCCCGCCATGCGGGTGTTGCCGCCGGCCTCTCCGAACTCCACGTCGCCGGTCTGCGCCATGAACCCGTCGATCACGCGGTGAAAGACGACGTTGTCGTATTCACCGGCCGCCGCCAAGGAGCTGATGCGTTCGGCGTGCTGGGGCGCGACGTCCTCGAGCAGATCGATCTGGATAACGCCTTTCTCAGCGCCCTCGCCGTCCGCCACGGTGATCGAAATACCACCAGCCAAGGCAGGGCCTGCCGCCAGCGTGCAGAGAGCCGTCAATACGTTACGCAACATCAGCAGCCACCTTCACCGAGATCATGCGGTCGGGCTGCGCGGGCGGCTCGCCACGGGTGATCGCGTCCACATGCTCCATCCCAGAAATCACTTGGCCGTAGACCGTGTATTGCCCGTTCAGGAAATCGTTGTCCTTGAAGTTGATGAAGAACTGCGAGTTCGCGCTGTCAGGGTTTTGCGAGCGTGCCGCGCCGAGCGATCCGCGCGCGTGCGGGACCTTGGAGAATTCCTGCTTGAGGTTCGGCTTGTCAGAGCCGCCAGTGCCTGCCATGCGGATGTTGAACCCGTCTTCCATGTCACCGTGCTGCACGTCGCCGGTCTGCGCCATGAACCCGTCGATCACCCGGTGAAACGCGACGTTGTCGTACTGCCCCTCGCGTGCCAGCTCCTTCATCCGGTCGCAGTGACCGGGCGCCACGTCGGGCAAGAGCTTGATGACCACGGTGCCGCCTTTCAGCTCCATCAGGATGGTGTTCTCGGGATCGTCATAATCGGCCATCGGGCCCTCCTCGTTTGTCTGGGTTGCGAGGTAGCGCGTCTGGCCCCGGATCAAAAGGGGAGAAGCGTGCGGCTTGGTTGACCTTTTGGCGGGGATCGGGTGCAACGCAAGGCAACGGACAAGGAGACGCGACATGGCCTGGACCCCTCTGACTGACCTCGAGCTTGGCGGCAAACGGGTGCTCACCCGCGTCGATATCAACGTGCCGGTCGAGGATGGCCGGGTCACCGACATCACGCGCATCGACCGGATCGTGCCAACGGTAAAGCACATCCTCGCGGCAGGCGGCACGCCGATTCTCCTCGCCCACTTTGGCCGTCCCAAGGGGAAGGTGGTGCCGGAGATGTCCTTGCAGCCCCTGGTGCCCGCGCTTGAGGACGCCTTCGGCACAGGCGTCGTCTTTGTCGCCGATTGCCGCGGCCCTTCCGCCGAAGCCGCCGTGGGCGCGCTCTCCTCCGGCCAGGTGCTCCTCTGCGAAAACACGCGCTTTCACGCCGGCGAGGAAAAGAACGACGCAGACCTTGCCGCCGAGATGGCCAAGCTGGGCGACATCTACTGCAACGACGCCTTCTCCGCCGCGCACCGCGCCCATGCCTCGACCGAGGCGCTCGCGCGTCTTTTGCCAAACTGCGCGGGCAAGTTGATGGAGGCGGAGTTGACCGCGCTCGAAGCGGCACTCGGCACGCCGAAACGCCCGGTGATGGCGGTGGTAGGCGGCGCCAAAGTCTCGACCAAGCTCGACCTCCTCGGCAACCTCGTCGAAAAGGTCGACGCGCTGGTGATCGGGGGCGGGATGGCCAACACCTTCCTCGCGGCCCAGGGCCTCGATGTGGGCAAATCGCTCGCCGAGCACGACATGACGGACACCGCCAAGGAGATCGCCGCCAAGGCCGCCTCCACCGGGTGCGAGCTGCTGCTGCCGCGTGACGTGGTGGTGGCGCGCGAATTTGCGGCAAACGCCCCGCACGAGGTCGTCACGGCCGAGGATTGCCCGGCGGATGCGATGATCCTCGACGCTGGCCCGGACGCCGTGGCGCATATCAAACAGGTGATCGACCGCTCCGCGACGCTGATCTGGAACGGACCGCTGGGGGCCTTCGAACTCACGCCGTTCGATGCGGCCACCAACGCCGCCGCCGCCTACGCCGCCGAGAAAACCGCCGCCGGGGACCTCATCTCCGTCGCGGGCGGAGGGGACACCGTGGCCGCCCTCAACCAGGCGGGCGCGGCGGAGCACTTCACCTACATCTCGACCGCCGGGGGCGCGTTCCTCGAATGGATGGAGGGCAAGACCCTGCCCGGCGTCGCCGCCCTCGGATAAGGCGTTAACGCTTGCGGCATACGGGGAGCACGGCCTAGGCTCATGGCATTGACCAACACAGGATTTCGCCATGCCCCGTTTGCCCGTCCTCGCCCTTTGCACGACCGCGCTGGTCCCCTCGCTGGCCGCCGCTCAGGCGCCGACCTGGAGCGAGCTTCTCTCGCCGGACGCGCTGATCCACCGGCTGATTCAGTCCGGGATCGTGGCCCTCAGGTCCGAGATCGACATCACCTTTGACGCGATCTCCTCGCGCGACTTTGGCCGCGCGATCTCGCTCACCGGGATCGAAGGGTTCGCCTTCCCCGACCACGGGCAGGACTGCGATTTTGCGGTCGACCAGGTCTCGGTCACCACCGCGCCCTGGACCGACCTCGCGACCCTCAGCCTCAACGTCAACGCGCTCGGCGTGTCGATGCTGGGCACCTGCCTGCCACCCGACATCAGCGACACGCTGACCGAGCTTGGCTTCGAAACGCTGGATTTCCAGCACGCGCTCATCACGCTCGACTACGACATTCCCAGCGCCGGCCTGCAGATGTCTGCAACCCTCACCAATGACGCGCTGGCCCAGGTCGACATGAACGCGACCTTTGACTACGCCGCGCTCGAGGGGCTCGACGATGATCCGAACCCGGTGCTCTTTCTGACCAAGGCGGACCTGCGCGTGACGGATTTCGGCGCCTGGGAGATCGCCAAGGGCTTCCTGCCGCCGATGTTCACAACCCCCGCCGCAGTGCCTGCGATCGTGGGCGAGGCGCGCAACGCGCTCACCAATGCCGGGCCCGAGCCGCTGACCGAGGCGGAGACCGCCGCGCTCGCCTCGATGGAGACCGCGCTCACCGCGTTCCTCAATGGCGACACAAGCCTCTCGCTCACGCTTTCCCCGCCCGACCCGACGTTCGTCGACTTCGAGGAGATCGAGCAGTCGCCCCTCGACATGATCGAGGCGTACCACCCGCTTTTGACGACCGAGCCGATCCCGGCGATCCGGCTCGTCAGCCAGAACGTGCTCGCGCAAGTGGTCAGCAGCGATCTCTCGCAGCTCTCGGACGGGCAACTCGCCGGCCTGGCGCGCGCGCTGCTCAGCGGCCTCGGGGTGCCGCGCAACCTCGCGCGGGCCACCGAAACCACCGTCGAGCTCTTGCGGCGTGACCCGACGGCCGCGCCCGGCATCGTCGCGGACCTAGCAAACGCCTGGATCACCCAGGACCCGAATTCGGCGCTGACCTTTGCCCGCCATGCGGCAGCCCAGGGCTCGACCGCCGCGGTGGGCGTGCTCGACCGGCTGGAATCGGGGCTGGCGCTCGACGCGATCCTCGTCCAGCAGGGCGGCAGCGGCACCCCCGTGGTCCCCGAAAGCCTCGCCCAGCTGCGCGACATGGCGCTGGCACACCACACCGGCCTCGGCGCCGACCGCAGCTACGAGCTTGCGCTTGTCTACGCGCTTGTCCTCAATGCCGCGCATGACAGCACCGGCGGCGCGCTGATGCGGAGCCTCTATGACCGGTTCGGACGCGATCCGGCCTGGCCAGCCTTCCGCGCGCGCGCCGAAAACACCGCGCTCGACCTCTGGACGTCCAACGCCCTCGGCTCCGCCCTTGGTGCAGCAAAGCAGCGCTAGGCCCACGATCTGCGCGCGTTAGCGCAATCAACATTGAATGCCCGGGCCGCCATGGCCTAGGCACTTCCCAGGGGCGCAAAACGAGCAAAGGACAGGACACATGTCGCAAGCAGACATGGCCAAACAGGCCGAATTCGGACAGGGCTTCATCGCCGCACTCGACCAATCGGGCGGCTCGACGCCCAAGGCGCTCAAACTCTACGGCATCGACGAAGACGCCTACAGCTCCGAAGCCGAAATGTTCGACCTGATCCACGCCATGCGCGCCCGGATCGTGAAATCCCCCGCCTTCACCGGCGACAAGGTCATGGGCGCGATTCTCTTCGAGATGACCATGGACCGCGAAATCGACGGCACGCCGTCCGCGCAATACCTTTGGGAAAAGCGCGGCGTGGTCCCGTTCCTCAAGGTCGACAAGGGCCTCGAAGACGCGGTGGACGGCGTACAGCTGATGAAGCCGATGCCCACCCTCGACGACGTCTGCAAACGCGCTGTCTCGCACGGCGTCTTCGGCACCAAGATGCGCTCCGTCGTAAGCGCCGCCCATGCCGGCATGATCGACAAGAACGTCGCGCAACAATTTGAAATCGGTCAGCAAATCCTCTCACACGGTCTGGTGCCGATCCTCGAGCCCGAAGTGACCATCTCAATCGCGGACAAGGCAGAGGCCGAAGACATGCTCAAAGCGTCGATTCTGCGCTCGCTCGAGACCCTGCCGAACGACCAGCGCATCATGCTCAAACTGACGCTGCCTGAAAATGCCAATCACTACAAAGAGTTGATCGACCATCCTCAAGTGATGCGCGTCGTGGCCCTCTCCGGTGGCTACGCCCGCGAGGAGGCCAACGCCCGCCTGACCAAAAACGCCGGCATGATCGCCAGCTTCTCCCGCGCGTTGACCCAAGGGCTCTCTGCGCAGCAATCCGACGCCGAATTCGACGCGACGCTGGCCGAAACCATCGACGCGACCTACCAGGCTTCGATCACCTGAAGTACGGCAAGTAAACACCTGTCAGGCTGACGCTTTTTCCTCGAGCGTCAGCCATTCCTCCTCAGACGCCGACAGCTTTTCCTGCCTCAGGCTCAGCGCCTCGGTGGCTTTCTTGAACTTGACCGGCTCGCGCGTAAAAAGCTCCGCGTCCGACAGCAGCTCTTCGAGCTTGCCGATCTCCGCTTCCAGCCGCTCGATCTCTGCAGGCAATTCTTCGAGCCGGTGCTTTTCGGTGAACGTAAGCCCCGTCTCGACCTTCGTGCTCTGCGTGAGCTTCTTTTCCTTGGCCTTTGGTTTCGCGACCTTTTCCGGCTTTTCGTCCCCGCGCTGGCTCAGCATATCCGACCACCCGCCGGCATATGCGATCGCGCCACCGTGACCGTCCATCACCACCGTCGAGGTCGCCACGCGGTCGATGAAATCCCGGTCGTGGCTGACCAGCAGAACGGTGCCATCGTATTGGCCCAGCAGGTCCTGCAACAAGTCCAGCGTTTCGACGTCGAGATCGTTGGTCGGCTCGTCCAGCACCAAGAGGTTGGATTCGCGTGCCATCAGCTTGGCCAGCAGGAGCCGCGCCTTTTCACCCCCAGACAGCGAACGCACCGGCGCCCGGGCTTGCCGCTCGTCAAAGAGAAACTCCTTGAGGTAACCCACCACGTGTTTCGGCGTGCCGCGCACCATCACCTGATCGGCTTTGCCGGACACGCCGATCTCGCGGTCGCCCGCCAGCGTATCCCAGAGCGTTGCCTCCGGGTCGAGCTGCGCACGGGCCTGGTCAAAGACGGCGATCTCGAGGTTCGTGCCGAGTTTCACCTGGCCCTCGTCTGGTTCAAGATCACCCGTCAATATCTTGATCAGCGTGGTTTTTCCCGCGCCGTTGGGTCCGACGAAGGCCACACAGTCCCCGCGCTGCACGCGGATCGAGAAGGGCTTGAGGATCGTCCGATCGCCAAAGCTCTTGGTGATCTTGTCCGCCTCGATCACCCGCTTGCCCGACTTTGGCCCCGCATCCAGCGCCATCGCCGCAGTGCCCTGCCGCCGGATCATCGCGGCGCGTTCGGCCCTGAGATCCTGCAGCGCGCGCACGCGGCCCATGTTGCGCTTGCGCCGCGCGCTGATCCCCTCGACCGCCCAGCGTCCCTCGGATTTGATCAGCCGGTCCATCTTGTGGCGTGCCATGTCCTCGTCGGCCCAGACCTTGTCCCGCCACGCCTCGAAGGCGGCAAAGCCCTTGTCCTGCCGCCGCACAACGCCGCGGTCGATCCAATGCGAGACCCGCGTGAGCGCCGTCAGAAACGCCCGGTCGTGCGAGATCAGCACAAAACTTGATGCAGTGGATGAAAGCTCGCCTTCAAGCCACTGAATAGCTTGGATATCAAGGTGGTTGGTCGGCTCGTCGAGCAGCATCAGATCAGGCGTGTCCGCGAGCAGGCGCGCAAGCGCCGCCCGCCGCCGTTCGCCGCCGCTGGCCGTCTCAACGGGGCGCGCAGGATCGAACGCGAGCCCTTCACCGGCGCGCTCCACCTTGTAGAGCTCGCCCGGGTCGAGACCGGCCGAGGCAAAATCGCCCAGCGTTGCAAACCCCTCCATCGAGGGGTCCTGCTCCATGTAGCCGACGCTGATGCCGGGCGGCACGACACGCAGCCCGGTGTCCGCTTCAACAAGGCCCGCCATGACCTTGAGAAGAGTGGATTTTCCTGACCCGTTGCGCCCCACCAGCGCGATCCGCTCGTGGCGATGCACCACCAGTGAGACGCCGTCGAACACAGGCTCCCCGCCAAAGGTGAGCGACATATCGTTGAGCTGAAGCAAAGGTGCGGCCATGCTGCGGAGCTAGCGCCGCGCGCCGCCAACCTCAAGCCCCTAGGCGTCCTCGGCCAGCGCGCGCAGCGCTCGCTTGCGTGCCTCAGGGATGCGCGCGATCTCGACCCCGGTAAAGACGTGCAGCGTGTTCATGTAGGGATCGACCACCGCGTGATCGCTCACCCAGCCCCCCATCGCCAGATACGTGCGCAGGAGCGGCGGCATATCGCGCAAGGCCGAGGCGCGATCCCAACGTGAGCTATGCCGCGCAAGCCTCTCGACTTGCTTGGACTTTTGACCAGGCAGCCAAACCATCGGAGCGAGGTGCCTCTCCGCCAGCAACCCAAAGGTCGCGGCATAAGGCGCAGGCTCCGTCCCGGCAAAGGATGTGCAGCCAAAAAGCAGCTTGACGTCTGCCGCATCCACAAACCGGGTCAAGGCCGCCCAGGCGACACGCAAGACGTCGGAATTGCGCACGTTCGGGTCGATGCAAAACCGCCCAAGTTCCACCAGCGGACCGGGAAAGGCGAATAACCGTGTCAGATCATAGTATTGCGCGGAGTAGCTGTGATCGATGTCGCGACCGGCGGGCAACACCAGAAGACGGTAGCAGCACACCAGCTGCCCGGTTTCCTGATCTTCGATCAGGACATGCACGCAGCTGTCGTCAAAGGTGTCGCTGTCGAGCTGTCCAGCGTTGCCCACCATGCCGCCGCTGCGCGAAAAGACGCGGTAGCGCAGTGCCTGCGCCGCGCGCAAATCGTCTTCGCTGGAGGCTTCGCGGGCCCGATACCGGCCCCGCACCAAAGTCATGCTGCCGCCTGTAGCTGTGCCGTCAGCGGCCGCCAAGCAGATCACCGGCGTTGAATCTGCCAATGTTGCCAAGCAGTTTGCGGACAAAGCTCACGTCGGCCGTGTTGTTCTTGGTGATCCGGCGCGCCAGCGGCACAACCTGACCGTCCTCGAGGCCGAACCGTTCGATGTTCGTGACCACGCCCGCCGCGTCAAAGCTGATCGCGAGCACCTGCCGCTCGATCACCTCAGGTTTACGGTAGGCAAACGTGCGCACGCGCGAGCGCACATAATAATAGCCGGATTGGTTGAGCACCCCCGCGGTCGAGGGCGTGCCGACGATGTCCGCCACCGTGTCACGGGTGTCGAGACCCGGCACGATCAGGCTCAACTCGTCTTCGGGAGGGATGTAGCCGTGGTTGCGAAACTGCGCGGTGCAGGCGGCGGTCGCCAGGACCAACGCCACCACTATCCCGCCGCGAAGCGCTTTGAATGTGCCCGGCATCGCTGCCCTCTTGTTTTGGCGCTGCCCGCCTTTAGGTTCGGCTTACTAAAGCACGCGCTGTCAATCAAGCCAAGGACACCGACCATGCCGACCTCCCTGCCCGATCCGCTGGTCGATCCGGCCTTTGTATTGCGCGTGGCGAACCTCGCCCACCGCAAGCCAACGCAGTTTGCCGTGCTGCCGCAGCCCGAAACGGTGGAGGCGCTCAAGGCGTCGCTCCGGCTGAGCGCGCTGCGCAAGGTTTCGCTCAAAGGCGCGGTGGAGCCGGTCGGGTCCAAGGATTTCCGTCTGCGCGCGACGCTCGGCGCGACCGTAGTGCAGCCCTGCGTGCTCACGCTCGAGCCGGTCACGACGCGCCTCGATGTGCCGGTCGAGCGCATGTACCTGTCCCGTTTCACCCTGCCCGAGGGGGAGGAGGCCGAGATGCCGGAGGACGACACGCTCGAACCCCTGCCCGAAGAGATCGACCTGATCGCGGTCCTCCACGAGGCGCTCTCGCTCCACCTGCCGAGCTACCCGCGCAGCACCGCTGCCGAGGCCGGCGAGCTTGTCTTTACCGAGCCGGGCAAGGCGGCGATGACCGACGCCGACGCGCGCCCCTTTGCCGGGCTGGCCGGGCTCAAGGACAAGCTCCAGAACTGAGCGCGTCCGCGCGGCGGGATTCAGCGCCTTTTCACCGCCAACCGGCAAATAGCGCTTGCCCCGCAGGCCCGTTCTGTCCTAACAGCCGCGGACACGCGTAATTCCGACGCCGCGCCCCCGCGCGCGAGCGAGAACACCGGGCAAGCCCATCGGCGGCGAGCCCCTCGAAAGATAGGTTTAGGACATGGCCGTCCAGCAGAACAAAGTCTCGAAATCGCGCCGCAACAATCGCCGCGCGCACGACGCCCTGGTCGCAGCGAACCCGAACGAGTGCGAGAACTGCGGCGAGATGAAACGCCCTCACCATGTGTGCCCCGCCTGCGGTCACTACCGTGAGCGCGAAGTCGTGGCGATGGTCGACGAGATCGACCTGGACGAAGACGCGGCATAACGGCCCGCGTCGGGCGTGACCTCCCATGACACAGCCGCCCCACCCGCATGAGTCGGTGAACGGGCGCACCGTTTTGTCGATTGACGCGATGGGCGGCGATGCCGGCCCATCCGTTGTCATTGCGGGCATGGCGCAATCGGCCGCGCGCAACGACGACCTGCACTTTATCCTGCACGGACCCGAGGACGAGCTGCAGCAACTCGTCGACCGGCGCAAGCAGCTGGCCGGACGGGTAGAGATTCGCAACGCCGCCGGCATCGTGCGCATGGACGACAAGCCGAGCCAGGTCGTGCGCTCCGGCAAGGACACCTCGATGTGGTCGACCGTTGACGCGGTGCGCGCCGGCGACGCGACCGTCGCCGTCTCCTGCGGCAACACCGGTGCGCTCATGGCCATGTCGATGCTGCGCCTGCGCAAGCTGCCCGGGGTGAACCGCCCGGCCATCGCCGTGCTCTGGCCCTCGCGCAATCCCGCCGGGTTCAACATCATGCTCGACGTCGGCGCGGATGTGAAAGCGGATCCGTCGGACCTCTTGCAATATGCGCTGATGGGCGTCAGCTACGCGCGCAACGGCATGGACATCGCCCGTCCGCGGCTGGGCCTTCTGAACGTCGGCACCGAAGAGAACAAAGGCCGCGCCGAGCTCAAAGAGGCGCACGAGCTCATCGCCGCCGAGGCCGCGCGCAGCAACTACGACTACGTCGGCTTTGCCGAAGGCAGCGACATCCCGGGCGACCGCGTTGACGTGATCGTCACCGACGGCTTCACCGGCAACATCGCGCTCAAAACGGGCGAAGGCACCGCGTCGCTGATCGGAGACTTCCTGCGCGAGGCGTTCAAATTCTCGCCCCTGTCGCGCCTCGCCTCCCTTTTGGCCCTGACGTCGCTGCGCCGCCTGAAGAAACGCATCGACCCCCGCCGCGTGAACGGCGGCGTGTTCCTCGGGCTCAACGGCACCGTCGTCAAATCACACGGCGGCGCCGACGCCACAGGGGTCTCCGCCGCAATCAAGCTGGCCTACCAGCTGGCGCAAAACGGCTTTAACGAGCGGCTCGCAGCCCGCGTCGCCTCCGCCACGGCGCAAATCGACACACAGGACAAAACCCCCGGCAGCGAAGGTGAGCAGAGCACATGACACGACGCGCCGTGGTCCGCGGGGTCGGCCACTACCTTCCTGAAAAAGTCATCGAGAACAGCCACTTCGAGAGCACTCTTGAGACGACGGATGAATGGATTCGCGCCCGCACGGGAATCGAGCGCCGGCACTTTGCCGCGGAGGGCGAAACGACCTCCGACCTTGCAACTCACGCCGCTAACGCCGCTCTTGCCCACGCCGGGCTGACGGCGGAGGACATCGACGCCATCGTGGTGGCGACCTCGACCGCCGACCTCACCTTCCCGTCCGCTGCAACCATGGTGCAGGCCAAACTCGGCATGACGCGCGGCTTTGCCTTCGACGTGCAGGCGGTCTGCGCGGGCTTTGTCTACGCGCTCAGCAACGCCAACGCGCTCATCGTCTCGGGCCAAGCGGACCGCGTGCTGGTGATCGGCGCGGAGACGTTCTCGCGCATCATGGACTGGACCGATCGGACGACCTGCGTGCTCTTTGGCGACGGCGCGGGCGCGGTGCTGCTCGAGGCACAGGACGGCGCCGGCACCTCCGCGGACCGCGGCATCCTCGCCACCGACCTCAACTCCGACGGACGCTTCAAGGACCTCCTCTACGTCGACGGGGGCGTCTCGACTCAGACCACCGGCGTTCTGCGGATGGAGGGGAACCAGGTCTTCCGCCACGCCGTGGCCAAGCTTGCCGCGACAGCGGAAACCGCACTCGACAAGGCCGGGCTGACTGCGTCGGACGTCGACTGGATCGTGCCGCACCAAGCCAACATCCGCATCATCCAGGGCACCGCCAAAAAGATGGGGCTGCCGATGGAAAAGGTCGTCGTGACCGTGCAGGATCACGGCAACACCTCCGCCGCGTCGATCCCGCTGGCCATGTCGGTCGGCGTGGCAAATGGCCAGATCAAGCCCGGCGATCTCATCGTGACCGAGGCAATCGGGGGCGGGCTGGCCTGGGGCGCGGTGGTGCTGCGCTGGTAAGCCCACGGGCTTGCTGCATGCGCAGCAATGCGCCGTCTCAAGACGTGTTTCCAAGCCCTTGATATTGACTCGAAAAAGCCTTCCGACCTAACTTGCCGCATCACGAGCCGGTGGGAGTGCGAGGATGTCGGGCAAAACGTTGACGCGAATGGACTTGAGCGAGGCGGTTTTTCGCGAGGTCGGGCTCTCCCGCAACGAAAGCGCGGACCTCGTCGAGGCGGTGCTGGGCCACATGTCCGGTGCGCTCGTCAGCGGCGAACAGGTCAAGATTTCGTCGTTCGGCACCTTCAGCGTCCGCGACAAGGCCGCCCGCGTCGGCCGCAACCCCAAGACCGGTGAGGAAGTGCCGATCAACCCGCGCCGCGTCCTGACCTTCCGGCCCTCGCATCTGATGAAAGATCGCGTCGCCGCCGGCAACAAGCGCTGACGCCGTGGCCAAATCCGCCGACGCCTTTCGCACGATCAGCGAAGTGGCCGAGACGCTCGGCACGCCGGCGCATGTTCTGCGGTTCTGGGAAAGCAAGTTCACTCAAGTCAAACCGGTCAAGCGCGCGGGCGGGCGGCGGTACTACCGGCCTGCAGACGTGGCGCTTTTGCTTGGCATTCGCCGGCTGCTGCACGACGACGGGATGACCATCAAAGGCGTGCAGAAAATCCTGCGCGAAAAGGGCGTCAAACACGTGGTTGGTCTGACCGAGGACGAGCTCTTCGAGGACGACGCGCCGGTTGCATCGCCCGTCGCCGAGGCGCCCATCGCGGTCGACGTGAAGACTGAAACGGCGAAGGTCCTGCCGTTCAAGAAAGAGCCTGAGCCGGCCCCGGCAGAGGCCATGGCCGATCCTGCGCCCGCCGAGCCCGAGCTTCCCGGTTTCCTGACGCAATCCCTGTCGGACAGGTCGGAGGAGGCGCCGGACTCGGAGCCGGAGAGCGAGACTGCCGCGTCTGCGCCGGCAACGGCTGAACCAGCAGGCGCCCTGCCCTCTTTCCTGACGCAGCCTGCGCAAGATCCTGTGCCGGCAGAGCCTGAACCGCCTGTTGCCGAAAGCTTGCCAAGTTTTCTGACCGCGCCGAAGAGCCCTGAGCCTGCAGAACCGGAAGAGACCGATGCCGTCGCGCCAGCGGCTATGCCGGCGCTCGATGTGCCATCGATTGCGGCGGGGCCAAAACTGCTGGGCCGCAGTTGGTCTGCGGAGATCAAGGATCACGATGGGGCGCGGGACGCAGCGGGCAAACTCGAGGCGTGGCTTGGCCGCGTGACGTCCGGCTGAAGGTCGCTGGGGCCTTGGGGTGCCGGACGAAGCGGAGCGCGCAAAAAGGCGCTTGCTCCTGAGGCCAATTGAGGTACACCGCAATCATTAGTCGGGCTATGGCGCAGCCTGGTAGCGCGTCCGTCTGGGGGACGGAAGGTCGCAGGTTCGAGTCCTGCTAGCCCGACCAAATCATCCGACTTTACCTTCTTTCACAGACTACACGTGTTGGCTGCACTTGTGCGGCCATTTTTGCGTGTCTGAACGCAAAAGACCTCCGCGCCCCTTGCGGGATGCGGAGGCTTTGTCTTGGTCTTGGATCGCGCCGCCCAGTTCAGGCGGCGCGGGGTATCGTTAGGAGGCGAGCAGCACCTTGGCCTGGTGGGCCGTGAGCGTTGCGCGCGCCGCCGGGTAGACCTCGGCCGCATCGCCAGTCTCGAGCTCCGGGAAGAGCGCGATGATCTCGGCGCGGGCCTCCGATCCGATGGCGCCCAGCGTCAGGTCACCCGGCTGGAAGCTCTCGGTCCAGCAGCCGTCGGACATGACCACCTCGTGGGCCTCGAACATGAAGTGGATGTAGCTCACACCCTCTTCTGCCGCGACCTCGTCCACACCGTCGAGGACGGTCAGGAACTTGGCCGGCACGAGCACTTCATCCTCGCCGAACCACAGCTCGGTGCGGGCGCCGCCGATCAGCACGCGGTGCTGCGGGGAGACCAGCATGTCCCGCTCCGGCAGGCCGTCGCCAAGGGCGCCTGCCTTGATGCGGATCGGATTGAGCGCGGGCTGTGCGGCCAACTCGGACCCGACGATGTCGCGGCGTCCGGCCCAGACGACGGTCTGGTAGCCGTTGTCGCGGGTCAGCACGCGGGTGCCAGGCTGGACCTCTTCGACGGGCATCTCGCCTTGCGCGGTCTTGATGCGCGTGCCCGGCGTGAAGCACGGGATGGAGGTGCCGACGAATTGCTCGATCTCCGAGAAGGTGAACGTGCCGATGACGCCCCCTGCCCCGTCGAGAATGTTCGCCGAGCCCGAGAAGCTGTCGCCGTCCGCGTCCTGGGTGAACGTGGTGATTTCCACGTTCTGGCCAGAGACGTCGAGCACGTCCACGTCCGAGCCTTCGGTCGAGCCGTCGAGTACGTCGCCGTCGGTTGCGCCGACGATCGTGTCGTTGCCCGAGCCGCCGACCACGGTGTCGGCATCCGCGCCGCCCTCGAGCAGGTCGTTGCCGTCGCCGCCGTAGAGCTCGTCGGTGCCGTCCTCGCCAGCGAGGAAGTCGCCGCCCTCTTCACCGTAGATGGTGTCGTTGCCGGCGCCGCCCTCGATGTTGTCATCGTGGCTGATGCCGAACTCCATCTCGGACACTTCGACGTGCCGCGGCAGGTCACCCGAGGGGATGTTGCTCGAGTAGATTATCTCGATCTTAGAGATCGCGCCGTTGATGGTGACGCCAAGCGCGTTGGAGGCTTCACCGCCCGACGCCTGGTAGTCCTCGGTCGCCGTCGCGGTATTGGTCGACGGGTCGACAGTCAGGTTGCCACCGGCGTTGAGCGTGACGGGGATGGCGTTGCCGGCCTCGTCGTAGGCGAGGATCTGGACAGAGTCCTGCCAGAAGTCCTCGTTGTCGTCGTCCGGTGTCGACGGGTCGTCGAAGTTGGCGTCGATGTCGGCCACCGAGAAGGTGACAAACGTCGCCGGCGTGTCAAAGCAGATGGTCTGCGTGACCGGTCCGTTGTCGCCGTCTGTGATCAGGTCGACCCCGCCCGAACCATTGTGGACCGCACTCTCGTAGGTCTGGCCGCCGCTTGTGAATGGGCCGTTGTCGACGGAGCTGTCAACGGTGACTGATTCGTATTGCTGCGAGCCGCCGGTGAACGGGTCGCCCTGGCTGTGCGTGCCGTCGAATCCGCCCCAGCCCACGGTCGGCGAGAAGTCGGTCGACGTGGTGTTGTCGCCGTCGTCGCCGTAGATGAGGTCGTTGCCTTCACCGCCAGAGATGTCGTCGGCGTTTTCACCACCAAAGATGGTGTCCTCGCCGTCGTCACCCATGATGGTGTCGTTGCCTTCCTCACCGTCGAGCTTGTCGTCGCCGGTGCCGCCGCTGATGCGGTCGTCGTCGATGCCGCCGAGGATGATGTCATCGTCCGCGCCGCCTTCGAGGGTGTCCTCGCCCGCGCCGCCGTAGATGCTGTCGTTGCCCTCGTCGCCGCGGATGCTGTCGGCACCTGCACCGCCGTCGAGCTTGTCGGCGCCATGGCCGCCGGTGATGAGGTCGTCGCCCTCCTCGCCAAAGACCTTGTCGTCGTCGGCCATGCCGTGCAGCGAGTCGTTGCCGGTCCCGCCGTAGACGAGGTCCGCGTCGTCGCCCGCAAACACCACGTCGTTCCCGCCTTCGGCGTAGATCGTGTCGGTGTCGTTGGTGGTCAGCGGGTCGGTGTCGTCCGGCATGTCGATGACGCTTTGCGCCCCGGTCGACGAGCTGCCGCCACCGATCAGGTCGTCACCGTCGCCAGCCTTGATCAAGTCGCGGCCTTCACCGCCCTGGATCGTGTCGGCACCTGCACCTGCGGTGATGGTGTCGTCGTCCCACCCGCCGTCAAGCTGGTTGTCGCCGCCGGTGGTGAAGATGACGTCTGCATCGTCGCCGGTCCAGATCGTGTCGTTGCCCGAGCCGGAGGTCACCGTGTCGAGGTCGTTCGACGGGTCGGCGTCGATGTTGGACACCGGGTTCGTCGGATCGCCCTGGTCGGGAGCGCCATTGCCATCGCTGCTGTCGACGAAGTTGTTGCCTTCGCCCACATTGATGTCGTCGTTGCCGTCCCCGCCGATGACTGTGTCGTCGCCTGCGCCGGTGTCGACCCAGTCGTCACCTCCGCCCGTGTCGACGTTTTCATCGCCGCTCGAGCCGGTGACCGAGTCGTTGCCGTCGCCGAGGACGATGTTCTCGATCTCGGAGAAATGCGTGGTGTTGTTGCCATCGGTGACAGTGCCGGTTTCGGGCCCGGAGAACGTGACCGTGATGTCGTCGCCCAGCGCCGAGAGATCCAGCGTGTCGCCGTTGGTCTCGCCGCCCTCGCCGCCAACGACGGTGTCGTTGTCGAGCTGGCCGGTGACCACGATCAGGTCGTCGCCGTCTTCACCCATGATCGAGTCGTCGCCGGCGCCGGCGTTGATGGTGTCGTCGCCGCCACCCGCTTCGACGACATCGTCGTCGTTGCCGGCCTGGTTGTCACCCGCGTCGATCATGTCGCCTTCGGGATCGCCGTCGTAAGCGCCATCGATCAGGTTGCCCGAACCATCGCCCGAGACGATGAAGTTGAGCGGCTGGCCGGAGTGCAGTGTGACGTTGTCGTCGGTGTCGATCCGGTTGGGGTCAGCCCCGCCCGAGGTCGGGATCGGGTCAATTGCGGTGACCGTCAGTTCCGTGATGTCCGGCAACTGGTGGCCGTCGAGCGGGATCATGTAGACCAGCGATTGGCCGCCGTCCCCCGTCATCTCGACGCTCAGGACGGGCGTGTCGTTGGTCGACGACGCACCCTCGTTGTAATCGAAGTTCGCGTAGGTCTCGTGGATCTGGTCGACCGTATAGAGAACCCCGTCAATCGTGACGGTTGCCCCCGCGCCGAAGAGCGCGCCGGTGTACTCGAACGCCAGCGGCTCATCGACCTCGACAAGGTCTCCGCCTGCGGTCGTCAGGTTTGCACCATCCGCCGGAAGGCCACCTGCCAGTTCGATCGCGTCGTAGACATTCAGCGTGTTGGTTGCCGAACCGAGCGTGACGGTGTTGTTGTCGTCGATCGTCTCGACCGGGTGCGCCGAGTTGCTGTGAATTTGCGCGACGTCGATCTCGGTGATCAGCGACAGGTCCGTGGCCGAGTCGTACGGGATCACGTAGGTGATCGACGGCTCGGTGCCGGTTGCGTCGTCGAGCGTGACGGTGACCGACTTGAGCGGATGGGTCGACCCGTCTGCTTGGGTATAAACCGCCTCGGTCGCCTGCACGGTCGAGACGGTGTAGGTCACCCCGTCGATGGTGGCCGTGTCGCCGGTCTGGACCTGCGTGTTGTCCTGCAGGTTGAAGGTGACGGGTTCATCGACCTCCACCAGTTCGCCATCGGCAACCGTCAGGTTGTCGCCGTCGATCGGCGCGCCGCCGGACAGCTGGATCAGGTCGTAGATCACCAGGTCGCCCGAGCTCGGCGGGGTCCAGGGTTGGCCGTCCACCACGAACTTTTCGATCTCCGCAAAGGACATCGACGTTCCGTCGAGGAAAGAGACCGTGCCGTCGTAGCCGTTGCCGTTGCTGTCCGGGCCGGTGATGTTCACCGACTGGACGTTGTCGACATAAAGCGTGTCGAGGTCGTTCGGCGCGTTCGGGTCGTTCAGGTCGTCCGTGCCGCCGTCGACGGTGTCGCCGCTGCCACCATAGATGTGGTCCTCGCCGGAGCCGCCTTGGACGCTGTCGTCGCCTTCGCCGCCTTTCAGCGTGTCGCTGCCGTCGCCGCCTTCGAGCGTGTCGTCGCCATCACCACCGAGGATGCTGTCGTCGTCGTCGCCGCCGCTGAGGCTGTCGTTGCCAACGCCGCCGTCGATGGTGTCGTTGCCGCCACCCATGTAGACGGTGTCGTTGCCACCCTCGCCAAAGACTTGGTCACCCGAGCCGTCTTCCTGGCCTTCGTAGAAGGTGTCGTGGCCTTCGCCCCCTTTCATGGTGTCGGCGCCCTCGTCGCCGACAAGGCTGTCGTCGCCTGCGCCACCGTCGAGGAAGTCATCGCCGGTCTCGCCATCGACGCTGTCATTGCCGGCGCCGCCGTAAACGCTGTCGTTGCCTTCCATGCCGAAGAGCGTGTCGTTCCCGTCTTCGCCGTAGACCTCGTCATTGCCCTGCCCGGCATAGACATAGTCGTCGCCCGCACCGGCCTTGATGACGTCGTCATTCGAGCCGTCCAGCGCGTCGTTGTTGTCCACACGGTCGTTTTCCGGGTCGCCCGTATAGCTGAGCCCGATGCTGTCGTTGCCGGTGGTGCCGGACACGATGTAATCGCTCGGCGGCGCTGCGGCTGCCGGAATTCCCATCGCCTCGAGCTCTTCGGGGCTGTCTACGCGATCAGGGGTCACGCCCACGAGCGTGATCGACTCGCCGTTCGGGAAGGTCAGGATCGCGTCGCCGGTGCCGTCGCCGTTGGTGTCGGTCACCGTTACGTCGTCGGTGTCAACCGGCGAACCGGTGCCATCGGTCATGCCCGAGACATCGAGCTGGTCTTGCGGTGTATAAGTGCCGTCGCCATTGTCGCGCGGCGCCTGGAAGCCATGCACGACGTCGATGCCCGAGCCATCCGCGAGCTTGACGATCTGGAGCGACTTCTGGCTGAGCTCGATGACTTCGATCTCGCTGAACGTCGTGGTGTTCGCGCCGTCGGTGATCGTGCCGGCCTCGGCGTCCGCGGAGGTCAGGTCGACAACGGCTGGGTCTGGCGAATCCGAGTTGATCAGGATCGTGTCGCCGGCGGTCTCGCCGGTCTCGCCGCCGACGATCGTGTTGGACCCGCTGCTGGTGTCGACAACGATCTGGTCGTCGCCGCTCTCACCGTAGAGCGAATCGTCGCCCGATCCCGACCCGGAGAACAGGTAGTCGTCACCCTCGCCGCCGTAGACGGCGTTGTCGCCCGCGCCTGCGTTGACATAGTCGTCACCGGCGCCGGCTTGGACGACATCGTCGTTCGAGCCGTCGGCCGCGTCGTTATTGTCGACCTCATCGCCTTCTGGGTCGCGGTCGTACGCCGAGTTGATGGTGTCGTCACCGGAGGTGCCAGACACGATGTAGTCAGGAGCAGGCTTGGTCGACAGCGTCACCGAGTCGTTGTCGTCAACGAGGCTCGATTTGAACACCTTCGCATTGGCGCCCGTGCTGAGCGTCGTGATCGAGGTGATGTTCTCGAGCGTCTGTCCATCCGGCGGGATCATGAACTGGAGGGTGCCAGCCTGGCTTCCCACGGAGACGATGATGAGCTCGACCGGCGTGGTGGTGCCGCCATCGTCGTGTTCGACGTTGGTTTTGGCTGCATTCAGCTGGTTGACCGTGTACTGGACGCCGCCGATCTCGACGGTGTCGCCCACGGCCAGCTCGCCCGGGCTCGCAGCTTCGAATTTGAGCGTGTCATTGACCGAAACCAGCTGACCGCTGTCGGTGGTCATGACCGAGTTGTCGGCCGGCATGCCGCCGGTGAACTGGATCGCGTCGTAGACGTTCACGACCGTCCCGCCAGCATCAAGCGTCACGTTGTCGTTGTCGTCGAACCCGGCAGCG
Organism: Pseudaestuariivita sp.; assembly: GCF_052825805.1. Lineage (NCBI taxonomy): Bacteria > Pseudomonadati > Pseudomonadota > Alphaproteobacteria > Rhodobacterales > Paracoccaceae > Pseudaestuariivita > Pseudaestuariivita sp. The sequence goes on from NZ_JBRBVB010000009.1 coordinate 71,433, forward strand.
GCAACCGACTTTGCCGGGCCGATCGTGTTGATCGAGATCGACGTGATCTCGGGCATCGGGGTCGCATCCGCCGGGACAAGGTACGTCAGCTGCGAGCCGTCCGCGGCTTCGAGCAGGATCGTGCCGAAGTCGAAGTCCTTCTCCGTGCCGCCCGAGTGCGTCACGTCGTTCATACCAAGGTGCAGCTCGACTACGGTATACTCGATGCCGTCGATGGTCGTCGTCTCGCCACCGGTGAGCGCCTGCTCCTTGGAGGTCGACGTGGTGGTAAATTTGATCGGCTCGTCGACCTCGACCAGCTCACCACCCGAAGTCGTCAGGGTCGCGCCGGCTGTCGGCACACCGCCCTGGATCTCGATCGCGTCATAGAGCAGGAACTCGCGGCCACCGCCGCCACCCTCGGTGCCGCCGACAATCGTGACGCTGTCCTGCCCGTCAAAGACGTCAGTGTTGTAGGTCGAGGTTGCATCATAGTCGTCGACGCCAAAGAAGTTGATCTCGGTGATGTCCTCGATCGTCTTGCCGTCTTGCGGGATCAGGTAGTCCAGTTCGAGCTGGTTGCCTTTGGTCCCGCCTTGCTCAACCAATTTGAGACCCAACGACTTGTCGTTGGTCGTCTGCGTGCCGGAGCCGTTATCGTGGGTGTATGTCGACCCGGCCGCGTAGACGTTGGTCACCGTGAATGTGACGCCATCGATAACCGCGGTGTCGCCGATGTTCATCTCACCAGCCGTCTGGTTGGTGAAGGTGATCGGCTCGTCGACCTCGATCAGGTCGCCGTTTGCCTTGGTGAACGTTGCGCCCGTGGTCGGGGTGCCGTTCATCTGGATCAGGTCGTAGACGACCGTGGTGCCACCGCTTTCGCCGCCGGAGCCGCCGCCTTCGCCACCGCCACCCGGTGGGTTCCAGGCCTGGCCATCGACCATGAAGTTCTCGATTTCGGAGAAAGCCAGTTCTGTCTGGTCGAGGAAGGTCACGACACCGTTGTAGCCGTTGCCGTTGCTGTCGGCGCCGGTGATCGTGATGTTGTCGACGTTGTCGACGTAGAGCGTGTCCTGGTCGGTGTCGTTGGGGTCTGTGGCAAAGCCGAGGTTGCCGTCCACGACATCGCCGCTGCCGCCGTAGATGTGGTCGTCGCCGGCGCCGCCGTTGAGGGTGTCCGCGCCAGCGCCACCGATCAGCGTGTCGTTGCCGGTGTCGCCGCCGATGGAGTCGTCGCCGTCACCGCCCATGAGGCTGTCATCGCCCGACCCGCCGACGATCGTGTCGTTGCCGATGCCGCCGTCGACGGTGTCGTTCCCAAAGCCGGAGCTGATGTTGTCGTTGCCGCCGCCACCGTGGACGCTGTCGTCGTTCGACCCGTCGGAGTGGTCGTTGTTGTCAATCTTGTCGCCTTCGCCGTCGGCGTAGTTGTTCTCGGCGCTGATGACGTTGTCATCATCCGTGCCCGAGACGACATAGTCGCTCGTGTTCGAGTTGGTCCCGACGCCGGTGTCGGCCCAGTTCACGGCTTGCGTCTGGTTCAGATCGCCGTTGTCTGCTGCAATCGTGACCTGAGACACGTTGCCGTAGGTGGCTTGCGTGTCCTGGAAGATCAGGAGTTGGAAAGTCTCGTTGGTTGTATGGTCGCGTACGTCGATGACGAGGGCGGGGATTCCCGTGACGGACGAGTTGCCGTTGTCATAGACAACGTCCACGAGCAGGTCGGAAATCTGCTCCGGATCGACACGGTTGCCGTTGTGCAGGATGCTCGTGTTGAGCGTGATCGTACCAGAGGGGTCCAGCGTATCAGCTGTGTGCTGGTCCGTCCAAAGACCGCCCGACGGGTCGGAGAACCCGTTGTAGTTAAGCTGCGATCCGACCGCGATGCTGGCGCCGTCGGAAAGGGTGATAAACTTGCTCGAAAAGTCGGTCATTTTGGTGAACCTTTACAGATTGATCTGAGGGAGCGTCGGCCGGGTTGCGGGTTCTAGCGCGCCCGGCGCACCCTCCGCTCCCCAGGTCTGGGTCAATAAGACACGCGCCTCACCGAAGAGGGCCGACGCCCGTCCGGTCTGTAGCTTTGCCTGTGTTTTGCGCTGCAAGCACATGTCTCGTTCCTTTCACACGTGTCCGCCCGAGAGCGCAGTCCCACGCACCAGGCACCAGTTGGCGCCGCTTGAACGGATGGACACGAGGGTGGTTATGCCTGCCAATCCCGGCCTTCATTGGGGCCGATCTGGACATTTTGGTGAAAGGACGCAGGAAAGTGCCGTGCAATTTAGGCAAAGCTTGCATGAGCCCGATGTACCATCCAAAGCAAAGGCACAGAGCCGTAAATATCTGTTACTGAATGACATTTCTTGGTTCCGGCTAGCGCCGGACTGGACAGCCGCTTGGCTACATATGGCGATGACATGCGCATTCCGGCACAAAATTAGGGCGGGCGCGCCGCAATTGCGTCTTATTGCCTAAGCCTTGTTTAAGACCGGGCCAAATGCGGCATCGCCGGCAAAAAGGCCAGCGTTGCCAAGGCAAAAGGGGGCGAAGCCTGCGGCTCCGCCCCCTTTAATTTCGCACGCGCTCCCCTTCGTGCGAGATGTGTGTAGCTTAGTTGGCTGTCCCTCGGCGCTAATGTGTCAACAGCGCTGCCTCGTGCCGTTTGAGGGCGCGCCGCGCGGCGGTATAGTCCTTGAGACCGTCCTGCGTTTCCAGCTCGGGGAAGAGCTCGAAGATCTCGTTGCGCTGCGCGTTGCCCATACCCTTGAGCGTGTAGTCGCCTGGCTGGAAGCTCTCGGTCCACACGCCGTTCGACAGCACGACTTCGTGGCGGTCGAACATGAAGTGGATGTAGCTCACTCCCAGCGTGTCGACCTCGTCCACACCGTCGAGACCCGTCAGGTGCTTGGCCGCGACCAGGACTTCGGTCTCTTCGAAGAAGAGCGCGGTCTTGTCATTGGCCACCAGCATCCGGTGGTTCGGGCTCACGACGATGTCGTGCTCGGGCATGTTCGGGCCAAGGCTGCCGGCCTGCACCAGGATCGGACGCAGGTGCGGGTCGCGCGCCAGCTCGTGCCCGGTCAGATCGCGCCGTCCCATCCAGCGGATTTCCTGCAGGCCGTTGTCCCGGGTGATGATCCGGTCGCCTTCACGCAGGTCCTCTACGAGGCGCTCGCCCAGGGGCGTTGCGATCACGGTGCCCGGCGTAAAGCAGGGGATCACGTTCTCGATCTCGGTGAAGACGAGGCGGCCGGTGTCGACGCCATCGGCATCGAAGAAGGTCACAAAGCCGTCTTCGCCGTCATCGGAGGTGAAGGTGATGTCGAGGCGTCCGCCGGCCGGAGCTGTGCCCGTCAGATCGAGCGTGTCGACGTCATCTCCGCCGCCGCCGCCGTCGATCACGTCGCCCGCGTTGCCGCCCACGAAGAGGTCGCGATCCTCGAAGCCATTGAGCGTGTCCGCGCCCTGGCCGCCGATGATCGTGTCGTTGCCCTCGCCGCCGCCGATGGAGTCGTCGTCGATGCCGCCGTCCAGCAGGTCGTCGCCGCGCCCGCCGCCGATGGTGTCATCGTCGTCGCCGGTCGTGATCGTGTCGTTGCCGTTGCCGCCCCAGACATCGTCCCGGTCGTTGTCCGGGTTGATGTCGTCGTCGGCGGTGCCGGCAATGCCGTCCGGGCCCTCGTCCAGTTGCTCGAGCGCGGGATCGGTTGTCTCGATGCCGGCGATGATGATGTCGTCGCCGTCGCCGCTCTCGATCGTGTCGCTGCCGTGGCCGCCGGTGATCTCGTCGTCGCCCGCGCCTCCAAAGGCGAGGTCGTCGTCGATGCCGAGGTCGATCGTGTCGTTGCCCTGGCCTCCGTCCACTGTATCCCCATCATCCCCGGTCAGGATCAGGTCGTTGCCGTTGGCGCCAAACACGCTGTCGCGCCCGTCGTCGGTATTGGTGTCGACGGTGCGGTTGGCCGCTGCCAGGATCGGGTCACCCACGTCGGTGTCGTCGAGGAACGTGTCCACGCCGGCGATGATCGTGTCGTCGCCCTGCCCGCCGTCGATCGTGTCCGCGCCCTGCGCATCGACGATGCTGTCGTTGCCCTGGTTGCCGAACACCTGGTCGTCATCGACGCCGGCAAAGATCGTGTCGTCGCCCTGGCGGCCAGTGATGACGTCGTCATCGTCGCCCGTGCTGATGAGGTCCGCGCCCGACGTGCCTTCGACCGTGTCGAGGTCGTCAAAGGGATCGGGATCCTCGTCGAGACCGGCAAACGCGTCCACGCCCCCGCCCATCGGGGTCAGGATGTCGGTGTCGATCAGGCCGTCGCTGGGAGGCTCGTCCGTCACCGTCACGGTGATCGTGCCCGTATCGGTCGCGTTGTTGCCGTCGGTGATCGTGTAGACGATCGTCGCGTCGCCAACGAACCCGTCCGCGGGCGTGAAGCTGAGCGAGCCGTCGCCATTGTCCACCACGGCTCCATCGCCGGTGGTCGCGCCGGTGATCGAGAGCGTATCGCCGTCCGGGTCGGTGTCATTGCCGAGCGGGAAGATCACAATCGTGCTGCCGTCCGAGGTCTCGGTGTCGTCGTTGGCCACCGGGGGACGGTTGCCCGGACCCGGGTCCGTGACATTGACCGCCACTGTGGCCGACGCGGTACCACCATTGCCGTCGCTGATTGTGTAGCTAATCGACGTGGCGCCGACGAACCCGGAATTGGCCTGGAACGTAACTGTTTGCGGCACGCCGGGTCCATTGTCGTTGATCACAACCGTGCCGTCTGTGGAAGTCGCCGACGTGATCAAGAGCGTGTCGCCGTCCGGGTCGCTGTCGTTGGTCAGCACGTCGATCTCGACCGGGGTGACCAGTTCGGTTTCAGCCGAGTCGTTCGTCGCCACGGGAGGCTCGTTCACGTCCGCCTCGATGGTCGAAAAGCACACGTCCGAGATCAGCAGGACCTGATTGCCCTCGCCGCCGTTGTTATAGTCGACCTCGATCGACGCAACAGGGCCAGCGATCGACACAAGCGCGGAGTTTGCTTCGTTGTTGAAGAAGCTCTCGCCCGAGCCGGTCAGCGTGTCGCCCGATTGCGAGACGGCGCCGCCGGCGGTCAGGGTGACCGGGATCGGGTTTCCGTCCGCGTCGAATGCGCGGATCGTAACGATGTCGCTGTAGGGTGTGGACGACGGGCCGCCAAAGCGGTCGTCGAAGGCGCCGCCGTCGATGTCGTTCAGGCGGAACGAGACGTTTTGCACTTCGTCGGCAAAGGCCGCGTCGGTCGAGGCAAAGCTGAAGGTGGTGGTCGCGGTGTCATCGACGCCGCCCTCACCGCCGAAGCCCTTGATCTCGAGCGAGGAATTCGGGTCGAAGCCCTCGCCGGGCGCGACGTACACCTCTTCCTCGACGGTGATGCCAAAGGCATGCTCGTCTTCCTGGTTGAAACCCACGGTCACGGCGATGCCGCCGGTGTCCACGGTGCCGGGCGTGAACGGCCCGGCGGCGTAGGGTCCAAATTGCCCCCAGCTCAAATTCAGATCAGCCATAGCTTCGATCCTCTCTCTCCAACGGGGCACGCCCCAGGCCGCAATGGGCCGTGGCGGCGACGCGGCCACCAGTGACAAAACGGTGCGGTGATCGGTCCACGAGACGGGTGGAAGACTGCGCTTCAAGCGCGGTCCGCCACATCAAGGCCGAAGGGTCGGCCTGTCTCGCACCCCTCACACGGTGCACAATGATGTGGTGGTCGCCCCCGTGACCAGCAGACTTGCGAACCCTCCCAGCGGGTTCTTGTCCTTAGTGGTGCCACCAGATGTGCCGCGGACAAAGGGAAAAGTGGCAGGATCGTGGTGCGGTCGGGACGCGGGGGACCTCAAAGCTGCCTTGTTTTTGCCATGATTTTCAACGCATGGTTGCAAGATCGCGAACACTTCGCGATTTGCGTGAGAATTGCGGCGGCATTCGAGATTAACGAGATGTTAATGGCTCAAATTTTTGAAGATTGATCGCGATGTGGGGACATTGCCTGAAACGCGCTTTCGTTAACCATCCCGCCACTTTTCTGCCCAAGTCGGCGGGGCCGGTGTTCCCTATCGCGAAACAAAAACCCGCAGGCGCGGTTTCGTTTTCAGGCAGTGGTCAATCGGGGCCACGCCGCGGCGAATCACAAGGGTAATGCCGCAGGTTTGACACAAATCGCCGGGTGCTCGCCCTCGCCAGCTCCAGCGCGCAACGTCGAACCCTATAGCTGTTGGCTTAAATCGAAGCGCCCGCCTGACGTTTACGTCAGGCCGCGTCATGCCGAAGGCATGCCTCCGGCATGACCCGCCCCCGTCAAACCGGAGGTTTGCCTCCGGCAAAACGGGCGGCGCGGTTGCGCCACCCCCCGGGCCGGCGCGTGGATCGCCGTTTCAAATGTATCCGTTCAAAGATCGCCCGCTACACACGCACTCGAAAGCTTCAAACTGAGGAAAGTGTGGTACCCAAGGCCGGACTCGAACCGGCACGCCCGCAAAGGCGGGGGATTTTGAATCCCCTGCGTCTACCATTCCGCCACTTGGGCACGGGCGCCTCAGCGCCGTGTAGGGTGGGTGTAGGCAAGCGCGCGGGTGATGTCACGCGCAAAACCCACCCACCCGAAGCAAATGAGACCGCTTTACTCTACCGGCCAGCCGCCGATGGCGCGGACCTCGACGAACTCGTCGAGCCCCCAGTGACCGCCCTCGCGGCCATTGCCCGATTGTTTCATCCCGCCGAAAGGAGAGCCCGCGCCGCGCGCCTTGCCGTTCATGTCCACCATGCCCGAGCGCACTGCGCGCGCCACGCGGCGGGCCTTGGCGGGGTCGGTGGTCTGAACATAGTTCGTCAGGCCGTAGTCTGTGTCGTTGGCGATCTCGATCGCTTCGTCCTCGGTGTCGAACGGCATCATCGAAAGGACCGGGCCGAAGATCTCTTCGCGCATCACGGTCATGTCGTTCGTGCAATCCGCAAAGACGGTCGGCTTGACGTAGAAGCCGCGGTTGAGGCCTTCCGGGCGCCCCACCCCACCGGTCACAAGCCGCGCGCCCTCGTCGATGCCTTTCTGGATCAGGTCCTGGACCTTCCCGAACTGCATTTCCGACACCAGAGGGCCGATGTGGCGGCCCTCCTCTGAGGCGGCGTTGACCTTGGTTGCCTCGGCAGCGGCCTTGGCCTCCTCCACCGCTTGGTCATAGCGCGAGCGCTCGACCAGCATCCGGGTCGGCGCGTTGCAGGACTGGCCGGTGTTGTTGAAGCATCGGATGATCCCTTGCTTGACTGCCTTGGGATCGGCGTCGGCAAAGACGATGTTCGCGCCCTTCCCGCCCAGCTCGAGCGCAACGCGCTTGATCGTTTCGGCAGCTGCAATCGTGATCGCCTTGCCGGCCCGCGTAGAGCCGGTGAAGCTGACCATATCGACGTCTTTGTGCGCCGAAAGCTGGCTGCCTACGCCCGGCCCGTCGCCGTTGAGCATATTGTAGACGCCCGCCGGCACACCCGCCTCGTGCATGATCTCGGTAAAGAGGATGCCCGACAGAGGCGATTGCTCCGAAGGTTTCAGCACCATCGTGCAGCCCGTGGCGAGCGCCGGGATCACCTTGAGCGTGATCTGGTTCATCGGCCAGTTCCAGGGCGTGATGAGCGCGCAGACGCCGATGGGTTCCTTGATGATGTGGGTGTCTTCCTCGCCAGGGCGCAGGGGGCCTTCGAACGCGTAGGCGTCGAAGGCGTCGAGGAACCCCTCGAGGTGGTAGGTCCCGGTGCCGGATTGCTGGACCTTTGCCATGTCGATCGGAGCGCCCATCTCGGCGCTGATCGCCTCGGCCATCGCATCGGAGTGTTTGCGGTAGACGCTGAGGATGCTCTCCATCAACTCGCGCCGCTCGGCGCGCGAGGAGAGACGCCATTTGGGGAACGCCGCCTTGGCCGCGGCGACGGCAGCGTCGGTGTCGGCCTGACCGCCCAGCGAGATCGTTTCGATCTGCTCTTCGGTTGAGGGGTCGATCACCGCAAACTCAGTGCCAGCCTGCGGCGCCACCCAGGCTCCGTTGATGTAAAAGTTGCGCGCGTTGTCCATGTGACCAAAGCCTTTCCTTGCCGCGGCTTCTGCCGCCTCTTGGTGTCGAGGTCTGACAGGTTTGCGCGGCGCTGTCATCGGCCCGCGATCAAAGCCTGCAAAGTTTCCGGTCGGCTACAGCAGGCAGGGCGGATCCGGGCGGGATTCCGAAAAAGCGCGCAATGGCGCTTGACGTTGCGTTCGACCTTTCACCCTATAGCGGATGTGACATGACATCTGACTCGACGGCCGCCGGACGGCGGTCGCGGCGAAGGGGGCCAAAGTGCTCAGTTCCATGCAGTCGCCCATCCTGCAGCGCAGGCGCTATGATGGGCTGGGCCGGACAGATGTCTGGCGCCGCGACCTCCAATACGGAGGGGTCACAACGATGGAGGTGCCGGCGGGCGCCACGATTGCCATCACAAATGTCGACGGGGGTGCGGGTGCCTGGCTGAGCGCTCTGGGCGCGGAGGCGCGCACGCCGGGGCTTGCGTGCCTCGATGTGCCGGAGGAGCTGGGCCAGCCGCTGCCGCGCGCGGGATGCGATATGCGCCAGCTCAGCGCGCGGGTCGCGGCGCGGGACGGCGATCTGGCGCGGGCGGTTGCGCTGCACCTTTTCGATGCCGAGACCGAGCCCGGCACGCAATTTGTCACGCGAACTGTCACGGATTGCCTGCTGGTGCTGGGACTGCCGCAGGTGGCGGGATTTCTCGAGACCGGCGGCGGCGCAGCGCTGACGCTGGAGGCGAAACCGCCCGCCGGGCTCGGCGCAGAGGCGCTGCTGCCGGACCCGCTTGGCCGGGTGGTGGACGAGTTCCGCGTGGACCGGGCGACGGCGCGCGCCTACGAGGTCAAGCAGGGCCAGTTCATCCAGATCCTCGATGTCGAGGGGCAGCAATGCTCGGACTTCATGGCGATGCGCGCGGCGAGCCTCGATGCGGGGCTCGAGCGGTACATCGACAGCACCGTCTCGCGCACGATGGTGCGGGGCGCCTATCCCCTCCCGGGGCTGCACGACAAGTTCTTTGACCAGGACATCCGCCCGCTGCTTGCCGTGCGGCAGGACACCGTCGGGCGGCACGACACCTTTGCGCTCGCCTGCACCGCGCGCGGGTACGAAGAGCGCGGCTTTCCCGGTCACATCAACTGCTCGGACAACATCAGCGACGCCTTTGAGCCCTATGGGATCCAGAGGCGGCGCGCCTGGCCAGCGATCAACTTCTTCTTCAACTCGTGGATCGACCCGAGCCATCCGCAGATCGCCGCGGACGAGGCGTGGTCGCGGCCGGGCGATTACGTCGCGATGGAGGCACTGACGGACCTCGTGTGCGTCTCGACCGCCTGCCCGGACGATGTGGACCCGATCAACGGCTGGAACCCGACGGATGTGCACGTGCGCATCTACGAGCAAGACACCGCGATACCGCACGCCGTTGCGTGGCGGGCCAATCCCAAGGACGCTGCCAAGATGACGGCCCATTCGCCTTTTCACCCCCGCACCTCGCAGCTGACCTCGCATTACGCCGTCGCGCGCGATCTGTGGATGCCGGTGGAGTACGGCGCCACAGGCGCGGTGGAGGAGTACTGGGCCTGCAAGAAGGCCGCGACGCTGATGGACATGTCGGGCCTGCGCAAGTTCGACGTGGTCGGGCCGGACGCGCAGGAGCTCTTGCAGCTGTGCCTGACGCGGGACGTGGGCAAGCTGGCGGTGCACCGGGGCTTTTACGCGCTGATGTGCGACGCGCGCGGGTCGGTACTCGACGACGGTACGCTCTTTCGGCTCGAGGAGACGGCGTTCCGCTGGTGTTGCGGGTCCGAGAATTCGGCGCTGCACTTGCGCGAACAGGCGGAGGCGCGCGGTCTCAAGGCGCGTGTGCTGTCACCCGGCGCGCGGATGGCCAACCTCGCGCTGCAGGGGCCAAAGTCGCGCGATATCCTGCGGGAGGTGGTCTTTACCCAGCCCTCACGTCCGAGCCTCGTTGCGCTCAAGTGGTTCGGCTTCACCATCGCGCGGCTCCATAACCGGGACGGGCCGATGTTCATGCTCTGCCGTTCGGGCTTTACCGGGGAGCTGGGCTACGAGGTGTTCTGTGACGCGGCGGATGCGCTCACGATCTGGGACGCATTGATGGCGGCAGGTGCGCCGCACGGGATGGTGCCGATGGGAGGCGCTGCGCTCGACATGCTCAGGATCGAGGCCGGGCTGATGATCGCCGGCGCCGAGTTCGGCCCGGACGCCGACGCGATGGAGGCGGGCCTGGGCTTTGCGGTGAACTTCAAAAAGCCCGACTTCCTCGGCAAGGCGGCGCTGGAACGCAACGCGGCGGCGCCCCGGCGCGCGCTGGTGGGGCTCAAATTCCCGAGCGACGAGGCGCCGGTGCATGGCGATCCGGTGTTTGTCGGGCGCGAGCAAGTGGGGGTGGTGACTTCGGCTTGCCCCTCGCCACAGCTGGGCCACGCGATCGCGATGGCGCGGGTGGCGGTCGAGGACGCGGCGCTCGGGACAGTGCTCGAGGTCGGCAAGCTCGACGGCCATATGAAGCGCCTGCCCTGCGAGGTGGTTGGCCTGCCCTTCCTCGATCCCAATCGGGAAAAGGCGCGGGCTTAGGGGCGTGTACTGAAACAATTCGGTTTGATGATCGCTCAATTCAAAAGCACCCGCCTGACAGGCACTGTCAGGCCGCGCCGTCCCGCCCCCGTCAAACCGTAGGTTTGCCTCCGGCAAAACGGGCGGCGCGATTGCGCCACCCCGCGGGACGGCGCGTGCTCATCCGTGTCAAATCGGCACGCAAAAATCGGTCGACTCAGTCCCTTCCCCGCGGCGCAAAGACCCGCGCCATAAGCGGCGCGCCGAGGATGACCACGAAGATGCGCAGCATGTGATGCGCCACCACAAAGGCGACATCCGCGCCAACGATCAGCGCCAGCACCGTTAGCTCGGCCTGCCCGCCGGGCGCGAGCGCCAGAAGCGCCTCCATCCCCGGGGCGAGGCCGAAACCGTAGACCGCCTCGACCGCCAGAAACGTCAGCACCAGCAGGATCGCGCAGAACCCCAGGCCGGCAATGAGGTCGCGGCGCACTTCCTCCATCGTGATCCCGGCGTATTTGGTGCCGATGGTCATCCCGATAAAAAACTGCGCCGCCCAGATCGCCTCCGCCGGGGGACGGAAGGTCAAGAGCCCGGTCGACGCCGCGGCGCCGGCAAGGATCAAAGGCCCGAGAATCGACGCGCCGAATAGGCCGACGCGGGCGGCGATCTTCCACCCGGCGATGGCGCAGACCACCATGATCGCCAACTGCACCAGAGGGATGTCCGCCGTCGGCGCGCCGGGCGGCTGGCTGAGGTCGGCGCTCCAGATCAGCTTGAGCGCAAACGGCAGCACCGAGACGATCACCAGCACGCGCGTGGCGTGGATCAGCGAAAGCTGGCGGACATTGGCGCCCGCCTCCTCGCCGAAAAGGATCATGTCCTGCAGCCCGCCCGGCATCGTCGCGTAGTAGGCCGTTGGAAAGTCGTACCCGCAGAGGCGCTGGAAATACGGCACGCCGGCAAGCCCGATCGCCCCCACCATCACCGGCACCAGCAGCAGCGTCGGCCACATCGTAGGCAGCGTCACCAGCACCGCCGGCGTGAGCGTGGCCCCCACCGCCACGCCGAGGATCGTGCGCATCGTGGTGTTGAGCGGCGCAATCCCGTCCATCGGCACGCCCGCGAGCGCTGCGGCGAGGCAGGAAAAGATCGGGCCCAGCAGCCACGGCAGTGGCAGCGCCGCAAGGTGAAAGAGCCACACGCCCACCCCGGCGACGACAAAGGCCAGGACCACGGGTTTCAAACCGGGGACCTTGCGGCGGAGAATGTAGGCGAGGGTATCGGCACGAGATCAGCGGTATACAAATGAATACCGCTTGACCAGAGCGCAGGTGCGCCGCCCGGCGCTTTTGAGCGGCAGGTTGCGCTGGACGGACCAGGGCCGCGGCTCTGCCGCAAAGGCTCCGCAGCTTTTCCGCGACTTTGCAAAAAACACGCCTCAATTGCGCGCTACGCCGGTCCAAAGGTTCCGCGTATCGCCGGTGCTTTCCCGTGGTGTGACGGGCGCGACGCCGCGCCTCACCCGCCTGAACCGGCCGCGATGGCCCCCGACACCGGCTTGCGTTTCAAGCCCCCGACTGACCGGAGACACCCATGTCCGTCCTTCTTGTGATTGGCCTTTTGAGCCTCGGCGTCTTTGCCGCCGCATTCGATTTCTCTGGCGACGGAGACGACGACAACGACACCGACTCGGGCGACGGCTTTGCCCAGGACAACGACGACCTGACGGACGGCGGCGACCTGCTGGACGGCGAAGAGGGAGAGGGCGGTTCCGGCGGCTCTGCCGGAGACGACGCGGGTGACGACACAGGCTCGGGCAACGACGACGGCGGAAACGACGCGGGCGGGAACGATGACGCTGGCGACGATGATGATGACGAAGGTGTTTTTGACACCAACGTGATCGAAGTTGGCGACCGCGAGAACATCTTTGGCACCGATGGCGATGACATGATCGTCTTCGACGAAGACGGCGAAGGCATGCGTGCAACCGGCGAGGAAGGCGACGACACGATCAGGGTCGCGGGCGACGGCTTTGCCGACGGCGAAGAGGGCGATGACCTGTTCGTCACGAACGGGGTCGGTGAAACGTTCATCGCCAACGGCGGCGACGGCAACGATACCTTTGTCCTTGGCGGCTCCGGCGGGCTCGAGGCGCGCGGCAACGACGGCGACGACCTGTTCGAGCTGGACGAAACAGCCGATGGATTTGAAATTGACGGCCACGACGGCAACGACACGATCAACTCTGAGGGCAGGAACTCGACCATCTTGGGATTTGGCGGCGATGATGTGATCAACGTCACGAATACCGAATTTCTTGCCTCCGGCGGGGATGGCGACGATACCATCACTTCGTTCGACAGTGGCACGCGACTGAACGGCGGGCCGGATGAGAACCTCTACCGCATCATCGCCGACGCATCGCGTGACGGATCGGTGGACAACGCGATCTTTAACGGCGGCGGAACGGACACATACGAAGTGAACCTGTTCGTCAACGACGAGGACGGACCGGCAGAGAACAACGACGCGGGCACCGTGATGCGGCTGACCGGCTACGCGTTCGGCACAGACCAGATCGTGATCCAGGAAGAACTTTTGAATACCGAAGGCCAGGCCACCGGCCTGCGGATCACCGGCGACATCGTGGTGCAGCAGGTTGCAGACGACCTGCAGGACAGCGAAGTGCTCGTAACCTATGCCAACGACGACGGCAGCCGCGAATTTACCATGCGCATTCTCGTCGAGGGTACGCTAGGCGAAGAGTTCGGGCTCGACGACATCGTCGTGACCTGACGCATGTAGGCTTGCGAATACAAGGACCGGTGCGGCCTGCGGAGCGGCGCCGGTCCTTGGCGTGTCAGGTGAGGCCAGCGACCAGCGCGGGCACGGCGCTCCAATCGTCGAAGGCGGCGGTGTGCGGGATCGCGGAGACCTCTGATTTGCGGTAGCCGTGGGTGAAGAGAAGGAACGGCACCCCCGCCCTTCGCGCGGTTTCGGCGTCCACCTCGCTGTCGCCCACATAGATGCACGGCCCGGCACCCAGCGCGTCGAACGCTGCCCGCAACGGCGCGGGATCGGGCTTGCGCTGCGGCAGGCTGTCCCCGCCCAGCACCACCTTGAAATGCGGCGCGAGGCCGAGGTGCGCAAGCACCGCGTAGGTCGGAGCCTTGGGCTTGTTCGTGCAGATGCCCAGCCGGTGCGCGGTGCCAAGCTGCGCCAGCACCTCGACCACACCCGGGTAGGGATGCGTCAGATCGAAAGCGCTCTCGTAGCGCGCCAAAAACGCAGTGAGCAGATCGGCTTCGGCCTCTGCAGGCAGGTCCCGTGCGCCGCACATCTTAGCGATTAAGACGGGCGCGCCATTGCCGATAAAGCTCTTGGTCTCCGCAAGGCTCAAAGGTGCGCGTCCGGCCTCGTCCAGCAGGCGGTTGGCAATCCCCTGGATGTCCGGCGCGCTGTCGATCAGCGTGCCATCGAGGTCAAAGACGATCCGCGCCATAATACTGGCCCCCCCGTGCATACGAAGCGCGCAAAGTGAACGTACCAGCGGCGAGGTCAAGCGACGTGCGGGCTATGCGCACGGGCAAAAGCGCTCTAGGCTCACACGATGAGTGAAACTCCTGACCCCCGCGAGCCCGCCCTCCCCGGCTGGAGTCACACACCGCGCGTGCCCTTGCAGGTCTCGCCGGTGTTCCGCCGCCCGTTCAAACCGTGGGACATCGTGGCATGGTTCTGGTCGCGATGGTTCTGGGTGTCCGAAAAGCTGCTGCTCGTGGGACTCGCCTTTGTGACCTGGGCGTTCCTGACACCCTCGCTCGAGAGCATGGCGACGCTGGAGCTGTGGTGGATCGGCGCGATCTACGCGCGCAACCTGGTGCTCTTCACCGCGGTCGCGGGCGGTCTGCACCTCTACCTGCACCGCTGGAAGAAGCAGGGCGACCGTCTCAAATTCGACCCGCGCCCGCTCATGCGCAAAGGCAAGCAATTCACCTGGGGCGGGCAGGTGCGCGACAACATGGCCTGGTCGCTCGGCTCGGGTGTGACGGTCTGGACGGGGTACGAGGTGCTGCTCTTCTGGGCGATGGCCAACGGCTGGATCCCGGCGCTCACGTGGGAGATGGCGCCGGTCTGGTTCGTGCTCGTCTTCTTTCTCGTGCCGATCTGGGAGAGCTTTTACTTCTACTGGATCCACCGCCTGCTGCACTGGCCGCCGCTCTATCGGCGTGTGCACGCGCTGCACCACCGCAACATCAACATCGGGCCCTGGTCTGGACTTTCGATGCACCCGGTCGAACATGTGCTGTTTCTTGGTTCGGCGATGATCCACTGGATCGTGCCCGCCGGCCCGGTGCACATCATCTACCACTTGCAGTACCTGACGCTGACGGCGGCCACGACCCATTCCGGGTTCGAGGCGCTGGTGGTGCGCGACAAGGCGCGGCTGGCGCTCGGGACCTTTCACCACCAGATGCACCACCGATATTTCGAGTGCAATTACGGCTCGCTCGAGGTGCCGTGGGACAAGGTGTTCGGCTCGTTCCATGACGGGACGCTGGAGGCGGATGCGGCGATGAAGGAACGCCGGAAGCGTATCATGGGTTAGGCGCGCCGCCGCGTCTGATCGCGCGACCGCGCTTCCTCTCCTGCGTAAGGTGGGCACTGCCCACCCTACCTTCCGCGCCACACCGACGGTCAGTCGTGCAACAACCAGCCGAACACCCAGGTGGCAATCGCCGCCGCGACCAGCTGCACCGCGATGAAGACGGCCACATGCGCGGGGTCGATCCCGGCAAAGGTGTCCGAGAAGGCGCGCGCGATCGTCACCGCAGGGTTTGCGAAAGATGTCGAAGAGGTGAACCAGTAGGCCGCCGTGATGTAGAGCCCGACAGTCACGGGCACCATCTCCGCCCGCGCCTTGAGCGTGCCAAGGATCGTGCCGATGAGACCAAAGGTGGCGACGAACTCGCCCGTCCATTGCCCGATCCCCCAGCGCGCCGTGGTCGAGGCGTCAAAGAGAGGGTGATCGAACATCACATGCGCCGCCCAGACGCCCGCGATCCCGCCGACGATCTGCGCCAGCACATAAAGCCCGCCGAGCCGCGCCGAGATCTCCTTTCGCAGCCAAAAGCACAGCGTCACCGCCGGGTTGAAATGCGCGCCCGACAGAGGGCCAAAGACGGTGATGAGCACCACGAGGATGGCACCCGTCGGGATCGTGTTGCCAAGGAGCGCGATGGCGACGTTCCCGCCCGCCAGCTGCTCGGCCATGATGCCCGAACCCACCACCGTTGCGAGCAGAAAGAAGGTGCCGAGCCCCTCGGCCGCCAATTGCCTTTGCATGTTCGCTCCCGTCCCGTTCCGTACGCGCGGGAATAACGCGCGGCGAATGACACTTCTGTGACAAACGGGCTCAGGGTGCGAGATCAAACGTCGCGTGCATCTGTGCCTGCGTCTCTTCCGACAGGTAGGTCGGGTGATGGGCGGCCAGAAGCTCCCGAGCGCGCGCCTTGGCCCTCGCCCACGCGTCCTGCGCCCCTTCGGCCTCCCAGGCATCCGGCGCGAGGCGGTCGGCCAATGCAGGGTAGAGGTAGTCCCGCTCCATCGCCGCCAGCGTCTGATCGGTGCCGAGGAAATGCCCCTCGCCCAGCACCGCGCTGCGAATGGCGTCCAGCCCCAAGGTGTCCTCCGTCACCTCGATCCCCCGCAACATCCGCAGGACCGCGCCATGCATCTCGTGATCGAGCACAAAGGCCTCGAAACTCGCGCCCAGCAGCGACGCCGTCATGCCCGCGCTCTCGTAAATCAGGTTGCCCCCTGCCAGCGCCGCCGCGCTCGCGGTCAAAGCCTTCTCCATCCCGTGTTGCGCGTCGATGGCCTTGGCGTCGGTCATGGAGGCTGCCACACCCGAGGGCAGTCCCAGCCAGTTCGAAAGCTGCGCGGAGGCTGCGTTGAGGAGCGCGGTCTCCCCGCCCCCGCCTGAAAAAGCGCCCGTTCGCAGGTCGATCACCAACGGCCAGTTCGAGAAGACCATCGGATGGCCCGGCTTGATCACATGCACCATCACGAGGCTCGCCAACGTCTCCGCCAGCGACTGCACAAGGAATCCCGCCAAGGTCGCCGGAGCCGTCGCCCCCGACTGCGCGGCTGTGATGCAGGAGACCGGGACGTTGTGCGCCAGACACCCATAGACCACGTCCACCGCATCCTCGGCAAACCGCAGCGGCGAGATCACCGGGCTGATGTGCGCCTTGAGGAAGGGGCGCGCGCGAAAGGCCCCCTCCCCGCCCGCCACAATGTCGAGCATCTCCACGATCGGATCGATGTGATCGGCGATAGTAAAGGAGGTCGCCACAGGCTTGGTCGTGTGGGTGACCAGCGCGTGCACCGTGTTGAGATCAAGCGCGTAGTTGTCCGGCATATCGGTCGCCACGCAGCAGCGGGTGAACCAGGAAATCGTGTCGAGCGTGTCCTGCAGCCGCGTGAAATCACGCAGGTCCTGCAAGGTCGAGGGGCGGTAAAGCCCGGTCTCCAGATCCAGCGTCTGCACCGCCGCCCCGCCCGTGCCGAAATGCACCGCGTCGCCGCCCACCTCTATGGACCTCGCCGGATCGCGGCCATGCAGGACAAAGCGTTTGGCGGCCTTGTCAATCGCCTCCTCGACCAAAGCGCGGGGATAGAGCACCCGGCCAGTCTCGGCCTCCGACGCGCCCGCGGCCACAAGGTCTCGGCGCAAACGGTCCGGCACCTCGCCCATGCCGAGCGTCTCGAGAAGCTCCAAAGCCCCCTCGTAGATCGCCCTGAGGTCCGGCTCGGACAGAGGCGTGTACTGCCCGCCCCGCTGCCCCGGAGGACAGGGATGCGGGGGACCAGCGGCGCGGTGATCGAGCCGTCCCTTGCGCCCGCCACTGCGTCTCACGGCGCTTCTTTCGGGAAATCGAAAAAGGAATTTCCGCTTTGTATGCTTGACGTTACGCGATTCATGCTTCCCAACTGAACGCAAGTCGGATGAGGAGGCAAGGATGAAAACGCAGACGCGCGTGGCGGTCATCGGGGGCGGGATCGCGGGATGTTCGACGCTCTACCATCTGACGCAGGAAGGGTGGAGCGACGTTGTCCTGCTCGAGCGGGACGAGCTGACGTCGGGCACCACCTGGCACTCGGCGGCGCAGGTCACGAACTTTGGCATGACCCAGACGATGGTCGGGCTGAAAACACACTCGATCCAGCTCTATCAGGAGCTCGCGAACGATCCCGACTACCCGATCAACTACCACCACGGCGACGGCGGCATCCGGCTTGCGAACACCGAAGCGCAGATGGACGGATACCGCCACTTTGCCTCGATGGCGCGCGGGATGGGGGTCGAGTTCGAGGTGATCGACGCCGCCGAATGTGCGCGGCGGCACCCGCTGATCTCGACGGACAACCTCGTCGGCGGGCTCTGGGACCCGATGGACGGCGACATCGACCCCGCGCAGCTGTGCCAGGCGCTGGCCCGCCGCGCGCGAAAAGCCGGCGCGGAGGTCTATCGCAACACGCCGGTCACGGCGCTGCGCCAACGCAAGGACATGAGCTGGGAGGTGGAGACGCCGAACGGCACGATCCACGCTGAGATCGTGGTGAACGCGGGCGGGTACCGCGTGAACGAGATCGCGGCGATGATGGGCGTGCGCCACCCGGTCATGTCGATGGAGCATCAATACTTTGTCACCGACGACATGCCGCAAGTGCGGGACGCCGGGCACCGGATGCCGCTCCTGCGCTGTCCGATCAGCGACTATTATTGCCGGCAAGAGCGGGACGGGCTGCTGGTCGGGTTCTACGAGCAGGACTGCCGGACCTGGGGGATGGACGGGATCGACCCCAAGTTCACCAACGACCTCTGCCCCGATGATCTCGACCGGATCACGGATGTTCTCGAAGGCGCCTTTGCGCGCATGCCCGCGCTGATGGAGGTGGGGATCAAGACGGTGGTGAACGGGCCGATCACCTACTCGCTCGACGGCGCGCCTTTGGTGGGTCCGATCCCGGGCAAGCGCAACGCCTTCTGCATCATCGGGCTCCGTGCCGGCGTGGGTGAAGGGGGCGGTCACGGCTGGCTTCTTGCCCAGCAGATCGTGCACGGCGAGGCGGTCTACGACACCTGGGGGCTCGATCCGCGCCGCTTCACCGGGCACGATTCGGTGGAGCTGACAGCGCTGAAAGCCATCGAGGAATACCAGAACGAGTTCCGCTTCCACTTCCCCCACGAGCACCGCCCGGCGGGCCGTCCGTTCAAGACGACGCCTTTGACTGCTCTGCTCGAAGCTGAAGGCGCGGTGATGACGCAAGTCAGCGGGTGGGAGCGGCTCGACTACATGCGCCCTGCCCCGGATTTTGTCGAAGCGCACAGCTTTCGCCGCACCGATTTGCACGAGGTGATCGCCGCCGAGGTACAGGCGCTGCATAGCGGGGTTGGTCTCACGGAGGTCAGCGGTTTCACCCGGATCGAGGTGACTGGCGCGGATGCGACGGCCTTCCTGAACCGGATGACCTGCTCGCGGATTCCGAGCAAGGTCGGGAGGGTCGCGCTTGTCTACCTTCTGAATGGTCAGGGGCGGATCAAATGCGAGGCGACGCTGACCCGGTTAGAAGACCGAGATGGCGCTCCGCGCTATTGGTACGGGTCGGCGGCGGCTGCCGAAGGGCACGACTTTGACTGGCTTTCTCAGCACATCGCGCCTGGGGAGGACGTGCGCCTGACACCTCTGACCGAGACTCACACGACGCTGGTGCTCGCCGGTCCCAAGGCGCGGGAGGTGCTCTCGGCAACGGCGCGGGGCGACTGGTCGGCAGAGGCGTTCCCGTGGCTTTCGGCGCGTCCTGCGACAGTCGGGATCGCCGATGCGCTGGTGATGTCGGTCAGCTTTTCAGGCGAGCTGGCCTACGAGATCCACGTGCGCAACGCGCAGCTCGTGCCGGCCTACCGCGCGCTCCGGGCTACGGGCGCGGCGCACGGGCTGACGCTCTTTGGCGCGCGCGCGGTGGAGTCGATGCGGCTTGAAAAGAGTTTCCTGCACTGGAAGGCGGATTTGCTGACTGAGTTCACCCCGTTCGAGACCGGGCTGGACCGCTTCGTACGGATGGAAAAGCCTGACTTTGTTGGCAAACCCGCGCTCGAAGCGCGAACTGGCGCAAACCCGGCGAAACGCCTCGTGACGCTCTCAATCGCCTGCACCGACCGCGAAGCGCAGCCGGGCGCGACGGTGCAGGTCGGCAGCGAGGTCGTCGGCACGGTCACCTCGGCCGCCTTTGGTCACCGCACCGGCCTCAACCTCGCGCTGGCTTTCATCGACGCAGAGCAGGCCCGGATCGGCACGCCTCTCACGCTCGATCTCATCGGCGACATCATCCCGGCAGAGGTGATCGCGCCCAACCCCTTCGATCCCGGCATGACGCGTCCGCGGGGATGAGCCGAGGCTTGCACCCGCCCCGCGCCGGGGCTATCACGCCCCTCGCGGCGGGTATGGTGAAAAGGTATCACGCGAGCTTCCCAAGCTTAAGTTACGGGTTCGATTCCCGTTACCCGCTCCAGCTTTGCCATCGCATAGCTCAGCCTCGCACAGCAGCGCCCTTCGCAGCAAAAAAGGCGATGCACAGCGCACCGCCTTTCGGGAAGTCTGTCGCCCGCCGGTTTGCGGGAGCGGTGTCGCCTCAGGCTTTTTGGATAAAGCTGACTGCGTCGCCGAAGGTCTGGATCGTCTCGGCGGCGTCATCGGGGATCTCGATGCCGAACTCTTCTTCGAAGGCCATCACCAGCTCGACGGTGTCGAGGCTGTCTGCGCCCAAATCGTCGATGAAGGAAGCCTGGTCGGTCACCTTGGCTTCGTCCACGCCCAGGTGCTCAACGACAATTTTCTTCACGCGGTCGGCGACGTCGCTCATATGTCTTTCCTCGTTCTAGGTGGGCGCTTGGCCCGGTCTGGCCGCGGCTTGGCCGCGGGGTGTTCTCTCTGGCCCGGATGGGCGTGGCGGCGAGGGCGCCCTCACCGTGGATCGCGCCGCCTATAGCATAGGGAGCGCGCTTGGCAAACGGAAACGCAAGGCGCGCCCCGCGGTAGCTACAACATGGCCATGCCGCCATTCACATGCAAGGTTGTGCCGGTGACGTAGCCGGCCTCGGGGCTGGCGAGATAGAGCACGGCGCTGGCGATCTCCGCAGGGGCGCCCATGCGGCCGGCGGGGATTTGGCCGAGGATGGCGCCTTTCTGGTCCTCCGTCAGCTTGTCCGTCATCGCCGTCTCGATAAAGCCCGGCGCGACTGCGTTTACGGTGATGCCGCGGCTGGCGACCTCGTAGGCGAGGGATTTCGACATGCCGACCATGCCGGCCTTGGAGGCAGCGTAGTTGCCCTGTCCGGGGTTGCCCGTGGCGCCCACCACCGAGGAGATGTTGACGATCCGTCCCCAGCGCGCCTTCATCATGCCGCGCAGGACGCCCTTGCAGAGCTTCATCGTGGCGGTGAGGTTCACGTCGATCACGGACTGCCATTCCTCGTCCGACATCCGCATGAAGAGGTTGTCGCGCGTGATTCCGGCGTTGTTCACGAGGATGTCGACGGCGCCCATCGCCTCGATGGCTTGTTTCGGGAGGGCCGCGACGGCGTCCGCATCGCTGAGGTTGCAAGGCAGCACGTGCGCGCGCGCGCCCAGCTCGGCGGCGAGCGCCTCGAGCGGGTCCGTGCGCGTGCCCGAAAGGCCGACAGTAGCGCCGGCGCCGTGCAGGGCACGGGCGATGTCGGCGCCGATCCCGCCTGAGGCGCCGGTGACGAGGGCGGATTTCCCGGAAAGGTCGAACATGTGAGGCTCCGTGTGTGGTCGGGGATGGGTGCGAGCACCCATCCTACGGGGTGAGGCGCTGAGGGGTAGGATGGGTGGTTCCACCCATCCCGGTTCAGCTTGTGGCGGCGGTCACGTCTGCAGGCGTGCCGATCTGTTTGCAGGCGATGTTGCGGTCAATGCGGCGGATCATACCCGAGAGAGCCTTGCCCGCGCCGACCTCCCAGACTTCCGTGACGCCCTCGGCGGCCATCCACGCCACCGACTCGCGCCAGCGCACGGCGCCGGTCACTTGCTCTACCAGCAGCGAACGGATGGTTGCGGTGTCGGAGACCGCCTCGGCCACGACATTGGCCACCAGAGGCACCGCGGGGCGCTGCATGTCCACCTCTTCGAGGGCGCGGGCCATGACGCCGGCCGCCGGCTCCATCAGCGCGCAGTGGAAGGGGGCGGAGACCGGGAGCAGCATTGCCCGTTTCGCGCCCTTGGCTTTGGCGATTTCGACGGCACGCTCGACGGCGGCCTTGTGGCCGGAGACGACGACCTGGCTCGGGTCGTTGTCGTTGGCAGCCTGGCAGACGTCTCCCTCGGCGGCCTCTTCGGCGACGGCGCGCACGGTGTCGTAGTCGAGCCCGAGGAGCGCCGCCATCGCGCCGACGCCCACTGGCACGGCCTCCTGCATCGCCTGCCCGCGGGTGCGCAAGAGGCGCGCGGCGTCCGCAACGGTGAGCGTGCCGGCAGCGGCGAGCGCGGAATATTCCCCGAGCGAGTGCCCGGCGACAAAGGAGGCGGCTTCGACCGTGACCCCCTCGGCCTCGAGCGCGCGCAGCGCAGCGAGCGAGGTGGCCATGAGCGCGGGCTGGGCGTTCTGCGTGAGCGTGAGGGTTTCGATGTCACCCTCCCAGATCAGGCTGGAGAGCTTTTCGCCAAGCGCCTCGTCGACCTCGTCAAAGACGGCGCGCGCGGCGGGATAGGCGTCCGCCAGGTCCTTGCCCATGCCGATGGTCTGGGCGCCCTGCCCCGGAAACACAAAAGCCTTCACGCGGCTCTCCCCTCTTGGTGCTCACTCGTTGGCCGCGTGTCTTAGACGGGAGCGGGCGTGCGAACAAGGGAAAGGGCGATTGGGGTGGGTTTGGAGGCGAGTGGGAGACTGGAGGACTCTAAGGAGTGTCGCTCCCGAAATCCACGATCTAAGTGATGACAGCAGGTTTCAAATACACCAATCGTTCACGCGCCGCCCCAGGGGGGCGGGTCGGCGCGGCCTGACGTGGCCGTCAGGCGGACGCTTTGAACTAAGCAGCGTAAGAAGGTGGAGACGCGCAGGCGTCAGCTCTTCCGCACGGTCAGGCTCAGCGCACCGGCGATGGTGAAAAAGCAGGTCAGGCCCAGCTTGATGACCGCCAGCTCGGCGGTCCAGTCGACGCCCGGAAACGCCCAGAGGCCCAGCGCCGCGACCATCAGGGCAACCCCGACGATGCGCGCCATCCAGCGCACGAACTGCGCGGTCTGGGTCAGCTCGGGGGCCGGCTGCGGGCGCAGCGACTCGTCCCCGCGGTAGCTCTCGAACAAAGCCTTCTGGCTCAGCACGGCACGGGTTATCGGCTTTTTGGTCATCGCGGTCCCCGTGGCAGCTGTGCCCGAAGGCAGGGTGGCAGTCGTCATGGAAGTCATGGCAGTCATGGCAAGCACTCCCGTCATCTCGCTCGTTTACCTAGATTGGCGCCAATCCGGGCACATCGCGGGCAGCAACCCGGCTTTCGTCGGGTTCTTTGACGGTTTTTCACCGGCGCGCTTGCGGCAAAACTGTGGCCGGGCCTCTCCCGGACTTCTAAACGCTTGCACCCATGGGCGGCACGTGTAGAAGGCCCCTACCCTTTGCCGCAGACTTTTGACCGCGCGGCCTCTCGTGCATGGGACGCAAAGGGGATGCCCCGTGCTTTGAAACGCGCCTTGATAACGAATGGAGTTCACATGCCACTCTATGAGCATGTCTTTATCTCCCGCCAGGACCTGTCGAACACGCAGGCCGAAGGTTTGATCGAACACTTCGGCGCCGTGCTGGGCGACAATGGCGGAAAGCTCGTCGATCACGAGTACTGGGGCGTCAAGACGATGGCCTACAAGATCAACAAGAACCGCAAGGGCCACTACGCCTACCTGCGCACCGACGCGCCGGCAGGCGCCGTGCAGGAGATGGAGCGCCTGATGCGCCTGCATGACGATGTGATGCGCGTTCTGACGATCAAGGTCGACGAGCACGCCGAGGGCCCGTCCGTCCAGATGCAGAAACGTGACGAGCGCGACGGGCGCCGCGAGCGCCGTTAAGAGGAGACAAGACAGATGGCTGCAAAACCGTTTTTCCGCCGCCGCAAGGTCTGCCCCTTCTCGGGCGACAATGCACCCAAGATCGACTACAAGGACACGCGCCTGCTGCAACGGTATATCTCCGAGCGCGGCAAGATCGTGCCCTCCCGCATCACCGCCGTCTCGGCGAAAAAGCAGCGTGAGCTGGCCCGTGCAATCAAACGCGCGCGCTTTCTGGCTCTGCTGCCCTACGCCGTGAAATAAGGAGCCATTGCAATGCAAGTGATCCTTCTGGAACGCGTGGCCAAGCTGGGCCAGATGGGCGACGTCGTCGACGTCAAGCCCGGCTACGCGCGCAACTACCTTCTGCCGCAGAAAAAGGCGCTGACCGCGTCGGAGATGAACATCTCCGATTTCGAGGCGCGCAAGGCGCAGCTCGAGGCGCGCAACCTCGAGACCCGCAAAGAGGCAGGGGCGATGGCCGATCGTCTGGGCGGTCAGCAGTTCGTCATCATCCGGCAGGCGTCGGACGGCGGCAACCTCTACGGCTCGGTCACCACGCGCGATGCGGCGGATGCCGCGACCGCAGAGGGCTACTCGATCGACCGCAAGCAGGCGATCATCGAGCAACCGATCAAGGAGCTGGGCCTGCACACCGTGCTGATCACCCTACACCCCGAGGTCGATTGCGAGATCACGCTGAACGTCGCGCGCTCGCCCGAAGAGGCCGAGCTGCAAGCCTCCGGCAAGTCCATCCAGGAACTCGCCGCCGAGGAAGAGGCGCAGGCTGAATTCGAGATCGCCGAACTCTTCGACGACATCGGCTCCGCCGCATCGGACGACGAAGAGCTGGCACCGGCCGCCGAAGAGGCCGCCGAGGGCGAAGAGACTAAAGACGAAGCCTGATTTAGGGTATCAGTAAGATTATGAAAGGCCGCTCCTTTTCGGGCGGCCTTTTTGCTTTTGAGGCATAAAACCCTCCTAGCTTGGTGCCGGTGTGCATCTAGCTTGTGCAACAAGACTCGGTCGTTCACGCGCCGACCCGAGGGGTGGCGCAATCGCGCCGCCCCATGGGGGCGGGTCGGCGCGGCCTGACAGTGCCTGTCAGGCGGGCGCTTTGGTTTAAGCGGAAGTTCCTAAAGGCAAACATGGCGGGTACTTTGCAATTTGACGCAGCCGGTCTTGCCTTTGACTTTGCTAAACTCGGCAAACCTACACGAGCGTCCAGGCTTGGCAGCCTGCGATCTCCATCGGCACTTTTCTCCTCGCTACGGCATACCGTAGGTCCGCGCGCTCCATCCGAACCTTCCCTTTAATAACAAACAAAAGGGCCGCCCACGGGGGAGCGGCCCTTTCAAAAGGTCTCTGAGCAAACCTTAGAAGATCATCGGGTGATCGTGGTTGAAGCCTTCGCCGACCATGGCCTCGGCCTCTTCCAGCGCGATCGACAGGAGCAGGACGTCGCCCACATCCTTGTCGGTCGACGCGTTCTTGAACGACAAGAGCGTGTCCTTGACGCCGTCACCGTTGAAGTCGTCGAACTGGACCTCCGCCAGGTACGTCTTCTCCTTGGCGGCAAACGACAGCTTGTCTTCCTTCTGGTTGAAGTCCGTCACGGTCGTCAGGTCGATGTACGAACCTTCATCCTTGTTCCAGCAGAAGTCGAAGTGGTCCGCGCCGGCGCCACCCGTCAGGACGTCCTCGCCGGTGCCGTTCGCCTTGCCCAGCTGGACCAGGCGGTCGGCGCCGTTGCCACCCTTCATGGTGTCATTGCCCAGCCCGCCGACCATCAGGTCGTTGCCGGTGCCGCCATCCATGTAATCGTTGCCGGTGCCACCGAACATCTTGTCGTTGCCGGCGCCGCCTGCGAGCTTGTCGTTGCCGGCGTTGCCGCAGACGAGGTCCGCACCGTTGCCGCCATGCACGGCGTCGTCGCCATTGCCGCCAAAGAGCTTGTCCCGGCCACCGTTGCCGTAGATCACGTCCTGGCCGACCCCGCCGTGCGCGGTGTCGTTGCCCGCGCCGCCATAGATCTTGTCAGCGCCGTTGCTGCCCTTGATCTTGTCGTTGCCGTTGCCGCCATCGAGCGTGTCGTTGCCGTGACCGCCGTTGATCGCGTCGTTGCCGTCGCCGCCATACGCCTGGTCGTCGCCGGAGCCGCCTTCTAGCGCGTCGTTGCCGGCCTCGCCGCCGAGGGTGTCGTTGTCGGCACCGCCGCGCAGGGTGTCGTTGCCGTTGGCGCCCGACAGGTAGTCCTGTCCGTCCGCACCGTGCACGAGGTCGTTGCCGTCACCGCCGTACATCCAGTCGATGCCGTCGTTGCCGAACATCTTGTCGTTGCCGCCCTGGCCGTAAAAGATGTCGTTGCCCTCGTTGCCGATCAGCGTGTCATCGCCCTCGCCGCCCGAGAGCTTGTCGTTGCCCTCGCCGCCCTTGACGGTGTCGTCGCCGGCATCGCCATAAAGCCAGTCGTCGCCGTCGCCGCCAAAGACCCAGTCGTTGCTGCCGAGCGCCTTGATCGTGTCGTTGCCGGCCGCGCCTTGCAGGCGGTCCTCTTCGGGCGTGCCTTCGATCGAGAACGGCGTCTTGCCCTTGCCGGAGGCATGGTAGACGGCACCGTTGCCCTTGTAATCCTCAGGCGCCTTCCACTCGATCGTCTCGGGGCAGTTGCCGTCCGGGCAATCGTCCTTGCCACCGTAGATCGGGACGATCTCGGTGATGACCGGGTTCTTGAGGTCCGCGCCATTAAAGCCGTAGCCGGCGCCCACCTTGGGTGCGACGAGCGAGACAGAGATCGTCTCGGTGGTATCGAACTGCGCCTGGAACCAGGCGTCCTGATCGCTGGGATTGTTCGGCTCGGTGCCGGTGGCGATGATGACCTCGCCCTCGTTCACACTGACTTTGAGCGACGAATCCTTGTCGAGCGCGACGGCAGTGAAGTCGTTGCGGTCCAGAATGACCTGCTCGGCACCGCTGTTCTCGTCGATGTCGGTAAAGGTGGCCTTACCCGCCAATTCGACCGGCTTGCCGGTCTCTTGATCCATGAAGTCAAAGCGCAGCTTGACGCTCTCGCCTTCCATATGGTCGTTGCGGTCGCCGTTGATCAGGAAAACCTGGTTCTCGACCGGGTTCGTCAGATCGACGCGCAGATTTTCGTTGGACAGCTTCTCCACCGTGACCTTGACCGCGACGATCGTGCCGTCGGGCAACTTGGCGGCATTGTCATAGATGACCGAGTCGCCGGCCTTGGCGTGACCGTCCTTGCCGGTCTGCGATCCCTCGCGTACGCTTTTAGGATGCAACAGCAGGTTTGTGCTCGATGGTGCTGCACTGTTGTTTTGTGTCATGTAACCTTATCCCCAGGTTCAAACATCAAGCCCCCGCCCAGATGCTTTGAACATGACGAACCGTATTAACCACGAATCCGGCGCCAAAAGGGCGGGATCACGTTGTTTTTTGACACTTGGAAAACTTTGCGCGCGTTTCGGCACAGAAGTCGTCTCAATCAGGCTTACGTTCCGTTAAAGAACCCCGGTTCCGCCCCATTTCGACCCCAATCTTAGTTAATTTCGCAATCGACGACTGCTGCTGCGTGGGGGCGCATCATGGCCTGGGGAAACAGACATGTCCGACAACGCAAACGCCCAACCGGGTGACGAAAAAGAAATGCAATCCAACATTCAAGAGCCGGCGCCCGAGCCCAAGCCCGCTCCTGAAGAAGAAAAGCAAACGCGCGAAGAGCGCCTGAAAGAGCGCGACGAACGTCGGGCCGAGCGCGATGCCGAGCGCGAAGCCAAAGACAAAGCACGCGCCGAGGAAGACGCAAAGCGCGACGCTGAAAAAGCTGCCGAAGACGAAGCCAAGGCCAAGGAAAAGGCCGAGCGCGACGCACAGCGCGAGTCCGACAAGGAAAACCGCGCCGAAGACCGCACCGAGCGTGACCGCGCCGCGGACGAAGAGCGCTCCGAGCGTCTCGCCGAGCGCGACGATCGCCGTGCAGAAAAAGACGCTGCCAAAGCTGAAAAGGACAAGCTGAAAGAAGAAGAGAAGGCCAAGAAGGAAGCCGAAGAGAAGGCGCAAGACGAAGCGGACGCCAAAGCCGAAGCCGAGCAAGACGAAGCAGACGCAAAAGCTAAAGCCGAGAAAGAAGCGCAAGACCAGGCTGACGACGAAGCCCGCGAGAAAGAGCGTCAGGAACGCCTCGCCGCACGCGACGAAGAGCGTGCCCAGCGCGAAAAAGAGCGCGCCGAGGAAGACGCAAAGCGCGACGCTGAGAAAGCAGCAGAGGCAAAGGCCAAAGCAGACGCCAAAGCCAAGGAAGAAGCTGAAAAGCAAGCTCAAGAGGAAGCCGAAGCAAAAGCCAAGGCCGAAGCTGAAGCCAAAGAGCAAGCCGAGAAAGAGGCCGAAGCCAAGGCACGCGCCGAGGAAAAAGCCAAGCGCGACGCTGAAAAGAAAGCCGAAGCCGACGCAAAAGCCAAAGCTCAAGCTGAAAAGCAAGCTCGCCTTGAGCAGGAAGCCAAGGAGCGTGAAGAAGCAGCTGCCAAGCGTGAAGCCGAGCTGAAAGCCGAAGCCGAGGCGCGCGAAAAAGCGCAAGCCGAAGCCGAAGCCAAGCGCAAGGCCGAGCAAGAAGCCAAGCAAAAAGCACGTGAAGAAGAGAAAGCCAAGGAAGCGGCTGCCGAAGAAGAGCGCAAGCTTGCCGAAGGCGGGACCTTCAACGGCACCGATGGCAATGACGAGATCAAAGGCGGTCTCGGCAATGACAAGATCATCGGCGGCGCTGGCGACGACAAGCTCTGGGGCAACGACGGTGCCGACAAGCTGCTTGGCGGCGCAGGTGCTGACGTCCTCTACGGCGGCGCGGACAACGACAACCTGATCGGCGGCATGGGCGCAGACGAGCTCTATGGCGAAGACGGTGCTGACAAGCTCGTTGGCGGCAACGGCGCAGACGTGCTCGACGGCGGCAAAGGTGCCGACAAGATGTACGGTGGCTCCGGCACGGACAAGATGTCCGGCGGTGACGGCAACGACGTGGCTTACGGCGGCGCAGACGCGGACACCATGTACGGCGGCGCAGGCGACGACGCGATGCACGGCGGCTCCGGCAACGACAACGTCCAGGGCAACGAGGGCAACGACACGCTCAGCGGCAATTCCGGTGACGACGCCCTGTCCGGCGGCGAAGGCAACGACCTGATCAACGCAGGCTCGGGTGCCGACAAGGTCGACGGCGGCGAAGGCAATGACGTCATCAACGGCGGCTCCGGCGCGGACTACATCGAAGGTGGCGCTGGTGACGACGTGATCCGCGGTGGCTCGAACTCCGACAAGATCTCCGGTGGTGAAGGCAACGACAAGATCTGGGGCGGCAGCACTGCCGACAAGATCGACGGCGGCGCCGGCAACGACCTGGTCAACGGCGGCAGCGGGCACGACGTGCTCTATGGCGGCGCGGGCGACGACAAGATGTCGGGTGGTCGTGGCAACGACGTCATGGACGGCGGCATGGGCAGCGATGTCATCCACGCCGGCAGCGGCAACGACAAGATCGTGACCATGGGCACGGGTGACGGGTCCGGCAAGGACATGCTCACCGGCGGCCGCGGCGCTGACACGTTTGTCTTTGACTTCAACAAGGACGAAGGCGCGCGCATCGACGTGGCTCAGATCACCGACTTCAACGAGAACGCCGACGAGCTTGTATTCATGGGCGACCAGAAGATGGTGATGGGCAAGATCGCTCAGTACGACTTCAACGGTGACGGCGATGTCGACACGGTCTTCCACCTGATCAACGGCGAGACGCAGAAGGACGCGGGCACCGTGGTCCTGCTGGGCGTCGAACTGGACGGCACCGACGAGTTCGTCGGCCAAGCCTTCCACGACGACAACCCGTTCACGTTCTAAGTTGACCAACAAACGAGTTTCAAAGGGCCGCCTTCGGGTGGCCCTTTTGGTGTTTGGGGTGGCGCTTCGAAAAGGCTCGTGCCGCGTGACGGGGGCTTATCTCACTGAAACACGATCCGGTCGCGCCAAGTCATTGGAGGATCGTACATCAATCCTTCGCCGCGCTTGGTCACGGATCTCTCAAGCCACAGAGCCAGCTGTATGAGGTTCGGCGCCACCCAGGGTAAGGTGGGCAGTGCCGAAACGAGTGTTGCCCGTGGTGCCGCAAGACCCGCGTGGCTCTGGCTCAACTCGGCTGCGCTATGCCTTGCCCACCCTACGGCGCGCGACCAGCCCCGTAAGGTGGGCGGTGCCGAACCATCGGAACGGACGTGACCAACGAAAACCGCGGCGACAGCTCAAAACGCGCCCGCCGTGCCATGCCCACCCTACCCCGCGCCCAGGCTCCGTAAGGTGGGCACTGCCGAAAGACAGAGCCACCCCGCACCCCCATACGCAAAAGGGCCACCCGAAGGCGGCCCTTTCGCAAACTCTCACCAAATTCAGTTCGGGATCAGGTTTGGCACGATCGTCACGATCCCCGGGAAGGACCACAGCAAGGCCAGCC
The DNA here is from genome assembly GCF_052825805.1 of Pseudaestuariivita sp. Taxonomy (NCBI): domain Bacteria; kingdom Pseudomonadati; phylum Pseudomonadota; class Alphaproteobacteria; order Rhodobacterales; family Paracoccaceae; genus Pseudaestuariivita; species Pseudaestuariivita sp. The sequence goes on from NZ_JBRBVB010000009.1 coordinate 101,703, forward strand.
CCGCCACCTGGATCAACACAAACGGAATGATCCCGCGGTAGATGTGGCCGGTTGTGACCTCCGGCGGCGCCACGCCGCGCAGGTAAAAGAGCGCAAACCCGAAGGGCGGCGTCAGGAACGACGTCTGCAGGTTCACCGCGATCATGATCGTCACCCACTTGGGATCGAACGTGCCGCCATAGATCACCGGCCCCACAATCGGGATCACGATGTAGATGATCTCCAAAAAGTCGAGCACGAACCCGAGGATAAAGAGCACGAGCATCACGATCAGGAACACCTGGAACTCGCTGTCGAACGACTTCAGGAACTGCTGGATGTAGTGCTCCCCACCGAACGAGATCACCACGAGGTTGAGGATCTGCGAGCCGATCAGGATGGTGAAGACCATCGAGGTCACCTTGGCCGTCTCCCGCACTACAGGAGTCAGAATGCCGTTGGAGTAAAGAATCCAGCACGAGAACAGCAGCCCGAAGAACGCGTAGAGAAACGCGCCGTAGGCGGCGAGGAAGCCCAGCCAGTTCTCGAGCGCGACCTCCTCCTGGTTCACCCGCAGGTCAAAGTTCACGCCGATCAGGATGCAGATGATGACCGCCAGCGTGGACCAGATGATGATCTTGGGAGACCGGTCAAGGTCCCTCAGCTTGCGATAGGCCGCCAGCATGATCGCGCCCGCCGCGCCAAGCGCCGCAGCCGGCGTCGGGTTGGTGATCCCGCCGAGGATCGAGCCGAGCACGGCCACGATCAGCACCAGCGGCGGGAAGACGACGCGGATCAGCTCGTTCTGCGCGCAACGCCCCATCGCCACCGCCGTGCCGTAGAGCGCCAGCGCAAAGGGCAGCGCCATGATCAGCACGTAAAGGCCCGGGCTCGTGGTCGGCCCGACGATCACCAGGTCAAAGAGCACCGCCAGCGCGAGGCCAAAGCCACCGACCATCAGCGGACGCGGGTCCGACGTCGGCGAGACGCCGCGGCCAAAGGCCAGCACCAGACCCAACAGGATGATCAGCACGGCCGTGCCGGTCCCGATCGGCGCCGCATCCGCGATGCGTTGCAGGCGCACCTCTTCCTGCTGCTCAGGCGTCAGGCGTTCGGCCTGCTGCACACCGCCGGCACTGTCGATGGCCTGCTGCTCGGCGACTGCCGCGTCCCAGGCCTCCTGCCCGTGCAACTCGATCATCGAGGCGGCACATTGCTCCGAGACGTTCGTGCGCAGGGACGCGCTCTGCCCGGCGTCCGAGAAGCTCGACACGGTCACGGTTTGCGAGCCGACCATGTTCAGCTGACCCAGCGCAATGGTGCCGACGATCAGCAGCGCAGGCACGCCGAGGAACCAGGTGAATGCCTCGTTGCGGGTGATGACTTCCGAGTTGGTGGACTCCATCTCCACTGCCGGCGCCTTTTCGGGATTGAGCAGCGCGTAGCCAAAGGCGTAGAGCGCGTAGAGCACAGCCAGCATGATCCCCGGCAAGAGCGCCGCCTGAAAGAGCGTGCCAACTGACACAACCGCAGGCTCGCCAAGGAACGTCAGCGCGTCCGAACAGCCCGCGGACTGTGCCCGCTCTTCCTGCGCGGCCGAGTAGAGGTCACCGGCCAGCGTCCCGAGCAGCACGATCACGATGGACGGCGGGATGATCTGCCCCAGCGTGCCGGAGGCCGCGATGACCCCCGTCGCAATCTCGGGCGAGTAATTGTTGCGCAGCATGGTGGGTAGCGCGAGCAGGCCCATGGTCACCACGGTTGCGCCCACGATGCCCGTCGAGGCGGCCAGGAACGCGCCCACGACCACGATCGAGACCGCGAGACCGCCCGGCAGCGGGCCAAAGACACGCGCCATGGTGGTGAGCAGATCGTTGGCGATCTTGGACCGCTCGAGCGTGATGCCCATCAGGACGAACATCAGCACCGCCAGCAGCGTCTCGATGGACTGTCCGGCGAGCACGCGCTCGTTGATGCGGTTCACGATGAACGACACGTTGCGGTCGAGCGCGGTCTCCCAACCGCTCACGAACACCGGCTCGGCGATGCGCGGCAGGTCCGGGTATCGAAACACCGAGATGTCGTCCGGGCGCACACCCGTCGCCACGATGTCCTTGAACGCCTGCGTGGAGGTGTCGATGGCCTGGTGGATCAAGAGCCCCGCGCTGTCGAGCGCGGCGATGATCGCGAACGAGATCACCCCCGCCCCGCCGATGGCGAAGGCCACCGGAAATCCCGACAGGATCCCGCCAAAGAGGCACAGGAATACGATGATGAGGCCGATCTCGACGCCGTCTAGTCCGAAAAGCATGTCCCTGGTCCCTGCCCTTAATGCGTGCCTTCGTAGGCTTCTTCGCCGTCGCCGAGGCTGTCTTTGTCGAGGTACTTGCCCGCGCTCTCCTCACCTTCGACGAACTCGAGGTACGAGCGGTAGAAAAAGGCGATGGCGTGCAGGAAGACGAGGCCCGCAAAGAGCACCAGCAGCACCTTGAAGAGGAAGTAGGCGTTAAACCCGTTTGGGCTGAACCCGATGGTCTCCACGTTCCAGCGCAGCGCGCGCGCCTTGGTCAAGAGGCGGTCGAGCCCGTCCGAAGCGGACGGCTTCGGCACGATCAGGTGCCGCCAGAGAAAGTACCAGCCGTACATCCAGATCAGGATCGCGCACGGCGCCATCAGAAAGAGCGAGCCGAACATGTCGATCGCCCGCTTGGTGCGATACGAGACCGCCGAATAGACGAGGTCCACCCGCACATGCGCCCCCTGCACAAAGGCATAGGTGCAGCAGAGGCAGACGATGATGGCGTTGTAGAGCTTGAGCTCTTCGGCCCACCAGCTGACGTCGAACGTCATGGTCTTGCCGAGGCCGATGGAGATCTCCGCCACCGCAAAGATGCGCTGCAAGAGGACGATCATCACCTGCTGGAGGACCATGATCAGGCCCGCCCAGACAAAGATACGGCCCACCGTGTTGGCGACCGCCTCGAGGCCCACCGTCACCTTCCAAAGGAACTGGCGGGAATAGAACATCCCGATCGCCGTCACCGTCAGGAAAGCCGTGAAACAGACGAAAAAGAATTCGACCGAGCCGCCGTAATATACGAGGCGCTGCACCGACTGCTTGTCTTCGGTCGTGTTGCCCCAGGTCACCCAGTCGAGCCACAACACCGGATGCGTGAGCGCATAGGCAAAGTTGTAGAACGCGAGCCCAATGTTGGAAAAGAACCAGACAAGTGCGTCCAGCATGATGCCTCCCCCCGTGTGGTGTGCTGCCCCCTGACCCGCGGCGCGGCGCTGCTCCGGCCAGTCAGCGGTGGTGGTGGCAAGGTCTCATGCCTCGCGCGCCACCTTGAGAACCGGGCGCCACGAGGGCGCCCGGTCCAATGGTTGGTCTGGCCCGCTTAGCCGCGAACGCGGTCGCGCTGCGTGCGGTAGGCCGATTCCGAGTTGGTGATCCAGCCCGAGCTGTCGTCCATCGACGCAAAGTAGTCGTCGTTGATCTTCTTGAAGAGCTCGTCGCCCATGAACTCGCCGTAGACGGCTTTGGACGCTTCGAACATCGCGCTCCAGACCGAATCCGGGAACTCGAGGACCTGAACGCCGCCAGCCTGCAGACGCGCCAGCGCCGAGCCGTTGTTGTTCATGTACTGCGACAGGTTCCAGACGTTCGCGTAAGCCGAGGCCGACTCGATCATCGCCTGGTGCGCCGGGCTGAGGTCGTTGAAGACGTCGAGGTTCGTGGCCACCGACAGACCCGCCGCCGGCTCGTGCATGCCGGAGGTGTAGTAGAACTTGGTGATCTCCTGGAAGCCGGCTTTCTCGTCCGCCCAGGGACCGATCCACTCGGTGCCGTCGATCGCGCCGGAGGCCAGCGCCTGGTAAACTTCTGCGCCCGGAAGGTTCTGGACCGATGCGCCCATCTCGCCCAGCACGCGGCCGCCGAGGCCGGGCATGCGGAACTTGAGGCCGTTGAAGTCTTCGGGACCGGTGATCTCCTTGCGGAACCAGCCGCCGGCCTGCGTGCCGGTGTTGCCCGCCAGGAACGATTTGAGGCCGAAGATTTCGCCCAGCTCGTCGTGCAGCGCACGGCCGTTGCCGTGGTAGTACCAGTTGTTCAGCTCTTGCGCGGTCATGCCGAAGGGCACGCCCGTGAAGAAGGCAAAGCCCGGGTGCTGGTTGATGAAGTAGTAGTCCGCCGCGTGGTACATGTCGGCCTGACCCGAGGTCACGGCGTCGAACACTTCGAACGCGCCGACGAGTTCGCCAGCTGCTTTGACTTCGACCGTCAGCGTGCCGTCGGACATCGCGTTGATCGTGTCAGCGGTCTTCATCGCCGCGTCGAACACGCCTGCGAGGCCGCGGCCCCACGAGGTCACCATCGTCAGCGTGCGGTGGCCGGCGGCATATGCCGGTGCGGCCAGAGCGGTGGTGGCAGCTGCGCCGCCACCAATTGCGGATGTTTTCAGAAAAGAACGACGATCCATGAGGTATCCTCCCGATTTATCGATGCGCGGCGGTCTCCCTCACCGCGCGGATCGTTTCAGTGGGCGCACCATAGGCACATCCCGCGCAAGGCTGAATACCCATGACTACGTAGAGCCACTACGGAGCGCCGGCGGGGCAGGCTCAGGGGCGCGCGAGAAACAGAAGCACAGCCGGAGCGCGCATTTCTTTGCAGATCGAAGGCAAGGCACTGATAGATCGCAACTTTATGTCGCCCGGGCGCTGAAAAGGTTAACGCGCGTGTCAGGTTCCGTCACCCGGCAACGTTGGTCTGTGGCAAGCAAGTACGGCGCGCGGTATACTTTTGAACACCGCCCGGGACACTTGATCCACCGCCCAAAGCCGCAAATCAGCCCCGACGAATCACTTTGATTCGCCGCTGATTCCCCCGTACCAAACGGCATGGCCCAAACCCGCGCCGATACACGAAGCCTTGCCCGCTTCCTGCCGCGTCTGAACTACGGACAGAAGCTGTCGCTCGTGGCGGCCCTGCCCGTCGTGCTTGCCGTCGCCGGGATCGCCGTGTTCGTCGCGCTGCAATCGCGCGCCACCGCCGAGCGCGAGATCAAGCAGCTCGAGACGCGCCTTCTGGAGGCCAAAAAGGAAGAGCTGCGCAACTACGTCACGCAGGCGCGCAACGGCTTCTACTTCATCTACGGCAACGCGCCCTTTGACGATCAGAGGGCCAAGGACCAGGTGGCGCAGATCCTCGCCGCGATGATCTATGGCGAGGACGGATTCTTCTTTGTCTACGACTACGACGGCACCAACCTCGTCTCCCCGCGCCAGACGGACATGATCGGGCGCGACTGGTCTGGCCTGACCGACAGCGCCGGCACACCCATCGTCGACAGCTTCATCGACCTCGCGCGACAGGGGTCGGGCTATCACGAGCACCTCTGGCCCAAGCCCTCGACCGGGGAGGAAGCGCGCATGATCACCTTTGTGCTGGGCCTGCAGGACTGGCGGTGGGCGGTCGGCACCGGGGTCTTCATCGACGACGTGCTCGCCTCCGTCGCGGCCGCGCGGGCGGACGTCGAGGCCGGCGTGCGCCAGACGTTCCTGACCATCGGCGCGATCACCCTCGCCGCGCTCCTGCTTGTCTTTACCTCCGGCATGTTCATCACGGTGCGCGAGCGGCGGCTGGCCGACACCAAGCTCAAGGCGCTCACCCAGCGCGTGTTCGACGCGCAGGAGGAAGAGCGCGGCCGCGTCGCGCGCGAGTTGCACGACGGGATCAGCCAGTCACTTGTCGGGGTGCGTTACGCCCTCGACGCCACCCGGCGGCGCCTGCACAGCGGCGACAACCGCGCCGAAGGCTCGCTCGACAAGGGCATCGACCAGCTCGCCGGCGCCATCAACGAGGTCCGCCGGATCAGCCGCGACCTGCGCCCCGGCGTGCTCGATGACCTCGGCCTCGGCCCGGCACTCAAGGCGCTCACCGACGACTTTGCCAGCCGGACCGGGATCGAGACCGATTTCAGCACCGTCGTCTTCCGCAACCGCCTCGACCCCGATGCCAAGATCGCGCTCTACCGCATCGCGCAGGAGGCGCTCACCAACATCGAACGCCACGCCCGCGCCACGCACTGCACCGTCGACCTGCGCGGCCACCGCCGCGGCGCGACCTTGCGCATTTCCGACAACGGGGTCGGCCTGCCCGCGGGACGCGCGCCCAGCGGTCCCGGCCTCGGCCTCAGGAACATGCAGGAGCGGATGGAGCAGCAGGACGGCAGCCTGCGCATCCTCTCGACACGGCAAGGCACTGTGATCGAGGCGCAGGTCCCCCTCACCCACGTTCTGCCCCCCGAAGAGCCGGAGGCGCAGGATGCGCCATCCCGGCAGGACGCCTCGTCCCGGCAGGACGCCTCGTCCCGGCAGGAGCTTTCCGCATGATCGAGACAGCCGCCCGCACCCGCGTCGTCATTGTCGACGACCACCCGATGGTCGCCGAAGGGATCGAGGCCATCCTCGAGAGCTATGACGACATCACCGTGCTCGCCTCCCTCTCGGATGCGCGCTCCATCGTGGACCAGATCGACACGCTTGCGCCCGACGTCGTGCTGCTCGACCTCAACATGCCCGGCATGTCCGGCCTCGCGGCGACCGAGCTCCTCTTGGAAAAGCGCCCCGAGACGCACGTGCTCATCCTGTCGATGCACGACAGCCCCGAGTACATCTCGACTGCGATGAGCCACGGCGCCAAGGGGTATGTGCTCAAAGACGTGCCGACCGACGAGATCCACCGCGCGATCACGCAAGTCATGGCCGGGGAGACGTATCTCTGCACCGGCGCCAAGGGCTCCCTGACGCCCAGCCCGGGCGCAGCCGGCGCGCTCACCGGGCGCGAACAGACGATCCTGCTGCAGCTGGCGCAGGGCAAGTCGAACAAGGAGGTGGCCAACGCGCTCGACATCTCGGTGCGCACGGTCGAGACGCACCGCAAGAACATCAAGCGCAAGCTCGGCATCTCCTCCACCGCCGGCCTCACCCGCTACGCGCTCGAACACGGCGTGCTGCAGGGGTCCGGCTTGGCGCGCTAGACGCTATTCGGCAACCGCATCGAACCGCTTGCGCAGCACCGCCCCGGTGTCCGTCGCATAGGCGCGCGGTCCAATTTGGGTGACCGCGCTGCAGGTCGCGCCCGTCCGTGGCCCTTCTTCAAAGAAGATGCAGAGCGTGTCGTCGATCACCTGCCAGCGCCCGTCAAAGGCGCCGATTTGGCTCTGCACCCGCAAACCACCGTGGCTGTCGACTTTGACGGTCGCGTCAAACGCCTGCTCCTCGAGGTCGAAGACGCTGTAGGCAAAGGCACCGATGATCTCGTCCTGGCTGAGCACGCGTGGCGGCTCGGCGGAGGTCTTGATCGCTGCCGCCACTGCCAGTGCCCCGGTCATCGTACCGAACGCCAGGGCAATCTTGCGGTAGGTCGGCATCGTGGGTCCTCCTAAACATACAAACGCCTGTGAGCGCATATCTAAACCGTTCAGTTCAGTTATGTCCTGCGACATGCTTTGCAAGGGGCATGCCGGGGCATTTGCGCCGCCGCCTTCGATCCCAGACAGAAAGTTGCGCACACACGCATTTTCACGACACAAACGCAAATTAGGCGGTTGACCCCCCGGACAGCCCTGCCTAGTGTCCGCGGCAGTCCAAGAGGTCAGACGATGCAAATTCTTGTCGTACTTGTAGGAGAAAGGCGCATGGAGCCGTAACCGGCAACCATTCAGGTACCCATGCGCCCCCGACTGACCCTCGGGGGCTTTTTTGTGGCTGACGTTAAGATGGAGAGCACGATGACACGTCAGATGACCGGAGCGAAGATGGTGGTTCAGGCCCTGAAGGATCAGGGTGTCGACACGGTATTCGGGTATCCCGGTGGCGCCGTCCTTCCCATCTACGACGAGATTTTCCAGCAAAACGCGATCCGGCACATCCTCGTGCGGCACGAGCAGGGCGCGGTGCACATGGCCGAGGGCTATGCCCGCTCGACCGGCAAGCCGGGCGTGGTGCTGGTGACGTCCGGTCCGGGTGCGACCAACGCGGTGACGGGTCTGACGGACGCGCTGATGGATTCGATCCCGCTCGTGGTGCTGACCGGCCAGGTGCCGACCTTCATGATCGGCTCGGATGCCTTTCAGGAGGCGGACACCGTCGGCATCACCCGCCCCTGCACCAAGCACAATTGGCTGGTGAAGGAGACGGACGCGCTCTCGGGTGTGATCCACGAGGCGTTCCACGTGGCGACCCAAGGCCGTCCGGGCCCGGTGCTCATCGACATCCCCAAGGACGTGCAGTTCGCAAACGGCACCTACACCCCGCCGGCCAAGGCTGATCTTGGCCACTACCAGCCCCGCGTCAAAGGCGACATGGACACGATCACCGCGCTGGTCGAGGCCATCGAGACCGCCGAGCGGCCTGTGTTTTACACCGGCGGCGGAGTCATCAACTCCGGCACCGGCGCGAGCCAGCTCCTGCGCGAGCTGGTGGAGGCGACGGGCATCCCGATCACCTCCACCCTCATGGGTCTGGGCGCCTATCCGGCCTCGGGCAAGCACTGGCTCGGGATGCTGGGCATGCACGGGCTTTACGAGGCCAACCTCGCGATGCACGACTGCGATCTGATGATCAACATCGGCGCGCGGTTCGACGACCGGATCACGGGGCGCATCGACGCCTTTTCCCCGAAGTCGACCAAGGCGCATATCGACATCGACCCGTCCTCGATCAACAAGGTGGTCAAGACCGACCTGCCGATCGTGGGCGACGTGGGCCATGTGCTCGAGGACCTCTTACGGGTCTGGAAGGCGCGCGGGCGCAAGGTCAACCGCGAGGCGCTGTCCAAGTGGTGGGCGCGCATTGAGGAGTGGAAGGCCGTCGACTGCCTCAAGTTCAAACAGGAAGGCATGACGATCCGCCCGCAGCACGCGCTTGCGCGGCTCGAGGCGCTGACCAAGGACCGCAAGGACCGGTTCATCTGTACCGAAGTCGGCCAGCACCAGATGTGGGCGGCGCAGTACCTCGGGTTCGAGGACCCCAACCGCTGGATGACCTCCGGTGGCCTCGGCACGATGGGCTACGGCTTCCCCGCCTCCATCGGCGTGCAGATCGCGCACCCGGACGCGCTGGTGATCAACGTCGCCGGTGAGGCGTCGTGGCTGATGAACATGCAGGAGCTGGGAACTGCCGCGCAGTACCGCCTGCCGGTCAAGCAGTTCATCCTCAACAACGAGCGGCTCGGCATGGTCCGCCAGTGGCAGGAGCTCCTGCACGGTGAGCGCTACTCGCATTCGTGGTCGGACAGCCTGCCGGACTTCGTCAAACTGGCCGAGGCATTCGGCGCCAAGGGTATCCAGTGCGCGGACCCGGCGGACCTCGACGATGCGATCATGGAGATGCTGAACCACGAGGGGCCGGTCGTCTTTGACTGCCTCGTGGAAAAGCACGAAAACTGCTTCCCGATGATCCCGTCCGGCGCGCCGCACAACAAGATGCTCATGGGCGAGGCCTCGACCAAGGACGCCATCGGCGACACCGGCGCGGTTCTGGTCTGACACGAGGCGCCGCACTTTATGCGCAGGCATAAAGTGCATCGGCGCATCTGGGTCTTCGGCCAAGGCACTTTATGCGCCCGCATAAAGTGCGCTCAGCCCGGGCGGGCCACGTGGGATTTCAGGGCGGTGACCAGCTCTGCGCTTTGAATGGGTTTCGTGAGAAACCCATTCATGCCGGCCGCGTCACAGGCCCGCCGGTCGCTGTCGAAGGCGTTGCCCGTCAAGGCCACCACCGGCACCTTGCGCGCGGGGTGATCCTTGGGGCGGGCGCGCAGGGCGCGGGTGGCATCGAGGCCCGAAAGCACCGGCATCGAGAGGTCCATCAGCACCACGTCGAACCGGGACGCGCCGTCGAGCGCGGCGAGAGCTTCGGCGCCATTCTCGGCCAGCGTGACCTCGGCGCCCGCGCGTTTGAGCATGCCGCAGATGACGCGCTGGTTGGTGCGGTTGTCCTCGACCACGAGAATTGCCGAGCCCTGTAGCGGCTGTTCCCGGATCGCCGGAGCGGGCTCGGAAAGAACCGGCGCCGCGGGCAGCGGGAGCGACACCGTAAAGGTGCTGCCCTCGCCCGGCGCGCTGCGCAGCCGCATCGTGCCGCCCATCGCCTTGACCAGACCCGCCGACACCGCGAGCCCGAGGCCGCTGCCGTCATGGGCGCGGTCCATGCCGGTCTCGCCCTGCACGAAGGGGTCAAAGATGCGCCGCTGCAACCCCAGCGGAATGCCCGGGCCGGTGTCGGTGATCGCAAAGCTCCAGCGCTCCGCACCTGCAGGCTGGATCGAGAGGCGCACCGCGCCGCTCTCGGTGAACTTGACCGCGTTGCCGATGAGATGCGTCAGCACCTGCCGCAGCCGCGCGGCGTCGGCCATCACCCGCTGCGGCGCGATCTCGTGGGCGTCGAAGGCGAGCCCCTTGGCCGCCGCCGCCGGCGCCATGGCGCGGCAGACGTCCGAGACGAGCCCGGCCAGATCGACGGGACGCGGCGCGACTTGCAGATCGCCCGCCTCGATCCCGGAAATGTCCAAAAGGCCCGAAATCACGTCGGTCAGCGCAAGCGCCGAGGCGCGGATCGTGTCGACGCAGGCGCGCTGCTCGCCGGTGAGCGTGGTGCCGTGCAGGATGTCCGCCATGCCCACCACGCCGTTCATCGGTGTGCGCAGCTCGTGGCTCATGGTGGCGAGAAAGCGCGACTTGGCCTCGCTCGCGACATGGGCAGCATCGCGCGCGGCAGCCAGGTCCGCGTTCTGCTTTTGCAGCGTGGTCACGTCCGAATGCACGAGGATGAACCCGCCCGACGGGCGGCGCACAGCCTTACAAAGGTAGTGCCGGTCGCGCCCCGGCACCTTGAGCGAGATCGTCTCCCCCTGCATCAGGCGGCGCTCGATCTCGGCAAACGCCTCGGGCGGGGTCGCGTCCCCTCGCGCCATGAGCACCGCGATGTAATCAGCCAGCCGCTGGCCGGGGTAGATGTCATCCTCGCTGAGGTCAAAGAGCTCGCGATAGGCCGGGTTCACGATCTCGATGCGGTTCTGCGGATCGCCGAGCGTCTCCCCGCTGGTCACCAAGAGCCCCTCGCCCAGCCCGTCGAGCACCTCGACGAGCAGGCGGTTGGCGTTTTCGAGCTCCGCCCGGCGCACGCCGAGGGCCTGGCGCACCGCGCTCGAAGGCGGGGCAAGTTCCGCGAGCGCCGGCTCTTCCTCGGCGGCGAGCTCAAGCGCGCGCGACAGGTCCAGCGTCACCCCGCGCAGACCGGCAGGCGCGCCTGTGTCGTCAAAGCGCGGCGCAGCGGTGACCATGAGCACAGCGTCGCGCGGGCCGACCGATTTGACAAAGGTGTGGTTCGAGAACCCTAGCCCCGACCGGATCAGCGCGTTGTGACGCGCGTAACGGGGGCCTGAGAACTGGCGGTCCTGCGTGCCGGCCAGCATCTGCGCGCCGATGCGGCTGGCCGCCGGCGCGCCGTTGAGCCGCTCGAACCCGCCGGAGGTAAAGGAAAACCGCTGGTCGGTATTCGCCTCCCACAGGTAAAGCGGCAGCGCCTCGAACACCTGCGCCCAGGGCGCACGGTCCCGCGCCGGCTCGGACATCTGCCCTGCGTCCCGGGCCTTTTGACAGGCCGGAGGTTTGCGCCACATCTCTGACATGCGCGTGGCCTAGCAAGCCGGGCCTTAACAAATCGTGCAACCCTGCCAAGAATCTGCCTGCCGCTACGTCACCTATCGGGGAATGCACTGACCTTACAAACGACAAACGGAGCGCCGAAGCGCTCCGTCTGCGAGGGAGAGAGGTGTTCTGGCTCAGGCCGGGTGGCGCCAGCGGTAGACCGAGGCCGCGATCACCGCAAAGAGGATGTGTCCCCAGAAGGCGACCCAGGTGATGCCGGTGAACCCGAGGAAGGGCTTCATCCCGGCCACGAGATGCGCCATGCCGTAAAGCGCGAAGACCCAAAGGAAGATGCCGTAGGCCACAGCCGCGACGAGCCACGGCAACGCCGGCAGCACGCGGCGGCGGATGTTTTCGGCGATCACCCAGCCCAGCGGGTAGGCGACGAGGCCGGCAAAGAAGTGCAGACCCTCGGCGGCGGGACGGTAACCGGAGCCGAAGACGGCTTTGATCGTGGCGTTGGCAAGCCCGACGGGCGCCAGCGCGGCAAAGCCGGAGACCGGAGAGAGGACCTGGCCAAAGATGTCAAAGGCCAAAAGGGCGGCCGCGCCTGCGAGCAGGACGCTGAGCGCCTGCTGCAAAAGGCCGGTGTCTGCAGGGGCGAGCGGGGTGGTGGCGGTCATGGTCATGGCGGCGTCTCCTTGGTGCGTCATGTGGTTTGGTGTGCACCGAGGAGCGTCTGCTGAAGGGTGCGGGGTTGAACTGGCCAAGGGTGTGCCAGACCCGGCGCGCCCGGGATAGCGCCGCCACGGACCTGTGAAACGGCGCACACGGCCACGCACGGACCTGTGACAACCTGCCGCATATTGCAACAATTGGCGCTCTTTCGGCCTAGGCGCCGCCGCACGCAGCGGGTAATTGTTTCAAAACTTCGGGGGAGGGAGACCCATGTCAGCGCTCAAGATCAAGAAGGGCTCGTCCAAACACTCGGCCTACAACCTGCGCCCGACCTTTTCGGACACGCAGGAGCGGCACACGCTGACGGTGCTCGTCGACAACGAGGCGGGTGTTCTGGCGCGTGTCATCGGGCTCTTTTCCGGGCGCGGGTACAACATCGACAGCCTCACCGTGGCGGAGATCGATCATCAGGGCCATCTCAGCCGCATCACCATCGTCACCACCGGCACGCCGCAGGTGATCGAACAGATCAAGGCGCAGCTGGGCCGGCTGGTGCCGGTGCACGAGGTGCATGACCTGACCGTCGAGGGCCCCGTGGTCGAGCGCGAGCTGGCGCTGCTCAAGGTCGAGAACGCCGGCGACAAGCGGGTGGAGGCGCTGCGGCTCGCCGACATCTTTCGCGCGCAGGTGGTCGATTCGACGCTGGACAGCTTCACCTTCCAGATCACCGGCACGCAGGAAAAGGTCGACGCCTTTGCCGACCTGATGCGCCCCTTGGGTCTGGCGGAGATGGCCCGCACCGGAGTAGCAGCGCTGTCGCGGCACAGCCAAAGCTAACCTCGCGCTTCACTCTCGGAACAGCAAAGCGGCGAAGGCCCGGGTGGGACCTCCGCCGCGGGCCCTGTCCCGTGAGCGGACTTGAAGACAGGGCGTCTGAGTTGTGCGTGCTTAAAGTGTGGGCGCAGCGCGCGGCGCTATCCAAACCTCTCGGCAAGTATCAGGCGATCCCGCGCGCCGAGACGCCACTGCCGCGCCGCTGCGGGAGCGAAATCACGCCGTCGCAATTGGCCGGATCCCCCGGATGCCGTGCCGCGTCCGACGACGGCGCACGCACCAAAGCCTGCGCCAGCCCTTGGTAGGCCATGCCGCAGAGTACCTTGGGGTTGCGCGCGAGGCGCAGCTGGTCCTGCTCCATCAGGTCGAACCGCACGAGATCGCCGGATTCGAGGCCCGCCGCAGCGTCCGTCAGCGCGCCGTCATGCAGCGACGTCGCGCCGGGTGTGTAATAGGCCAGGCGTCCGTGGTCTTCGCACCAGATCACCGCCTTGTTGTGGGCCGCGTCACTCCAGAGCACGACGCCCATCATTGTTGTCTGTGCCATCAGTCCCATCCCTTTGACACGATGATGGTGCGGCAGAAAGCCGGTCAATCATAGGCGTCAAACCGGACACCCTTGGGCGGTTTGTGGCAGGACAGAAAGACCCTGACGCCAAACAGCGTCACGATTGACGCTAAAGCGGAACAGCTCTAAACAGAAACCTACGGGGGTGGGGACCCGTGGACCACATTATTGCAAGGGACGTGCAATGCTGATGACGAATCCAGCGAAAGGCTCCAAAACTGATGCTGGTATGCCCCCGACCCCGTCCGACTTGCGCGGCATGTTCGGACAGAACCTGCGCATATTGTGTCAGGACGCGCCGTCCATCTCGGCCTTGTGCCGCGAGCTTGGCATAAATCGCACGCAATTCAACCGATACTTGTCTGGGGAAAGTTTTCCTCGCCCCGATGTATTGCACAAGATCTGTGCATTCTTTGATGTCGATGCCCGGATCCTGCTCGAGCCTGTCGCCGATATACGCCAGGCCGACACCGATGTGTTGCACCACCCCGACCTCAAGGACTTCGTCGGCTCCGGCTTCACCTTCCTTGGGGAGGACGCGTTTCCCTCCGGCTTCTACCGCTTTTCGCGCCAGAGCTTCGTCGATGACGGCAGCTACGTGCAGGGCATGATCTACGTCTACCGCACGTCCAAATACACGCTGCTGCGCGGGATGGAGCCGAAGGCCGCGATGGAACAGCAGGGCCTGCCCCTGCACGTGCGCGCACGCGAGTACCGCGGGTTCCTCCTCCCGCAAGAGGGTGGGATCGCAGCGCTGGTGTCGCGGCGCAATGCCATGACCTGCTCGTTCAACTTCCTCGCGCAGGTGCCCTCCTTCGAGAACAACTACTGGGAAGGCTACGCCGCCCGCACCGTGCGGGAGGGCGTGTCGGGCCTGCGGGTCTCGCGGCTGGTCTACGAATACCTCGGGCGCAACACGGGCGAGGTCCTGACCGCCGCGCGCGCGACGGGCTTCTGCACCCTCGAGGACCTGCGCCCCTATCACCGGACACTCCTGCGCGCCGGTCAGCCCTTCCGATAGGTCCACCGCTCCCGTCTTCCAGAAATGCCGCGCCTTGACCTGCGCGTGCATCACCGCATGTGACAAGCTAGATAATGGAGCAATCACATGCACTGGCTCGACCTGACCGTTGCCCTTTTGACCCTGGCCTTCGGCGCCTTTGGCTTTCTCGCCCCGCGCTACACGCTCGGCGTCCTTGATCTGACGACCACGAGCAGCACGATGGGGATGAGCGAGATGCGCGCCTCCGTCGGCGGGCTCTTCGTGATCGCAGCCCTCGGCGGGCTGTGGATGAACGACCCCGCTGCCTGGGCTATGCTCGGCTTTGCCTACACCGGCGCCGCCCTCGGGCGCGTGATCTCGCTGGCGCTCGACAGCCCGCCCACCCGCAAGGTCCTGATGTTCGGCGGTATCGAGGCCGCGCTGGCAGCCGTGCTCCTCGTCCGCCACCTCTGAGAGCGCTCCAGCTTCATCTTCCTAAATAAACTCCCGCCGGAGGCTCCCGAAACTTACAACCGGCGCGGCGCTTGCCTATTTCTGGGATGTCCTTCGGGACTATGGACATAAACGCGCTCGTAATAAACGGCTCGGACCCGGGGGCGGTACCCGGCGGCTCCACCAACTTCCTTCGTTTGAGGATCGCGGGGCCGAAATAGGATCGACGGACGTCTAAAGGGGTTAGCTTTGTCTCGGCTGTCTGCCACCGTTACCGGCGAAAACAGTACAATTGCAAACGACAATCGTGCTCCGGTTGCTCTGGCTGCGTAAGCAGTCCGGGTAGAACCGATCTTAAGCCCTAGGCCCTAGCCGGCCTAGGCGGGGTTCGCAGGCACCTGGCAACAGAAGCCTGCACTTCCATCCTTTCCATCCAGCTTCCCAAACGCTGTCGCATTGCCTTTGCACACGCATGGCATCAAGACGGGATGATGGAGCCTACCCCTACAAATGACGCGGAAACCCTGCCGGAGTTCACCCGCACCTTCGCGCGGATCGGCGTGCTGTCTTTCGGTGGCCCCGCAGCCCAGATCGCGCTGATGCAGCAGGTGCTGGTCGAGGAAAAGAAGTATCTTTCCCAGGACGCTTTCCTCCGCGCGCTTTCCTTCTGCATGCTCCTGCCCGGCCCCGAGGCGATGCAGCTCGCGACCTACGCAGGCTGGCACCGCCGCGGCATCCCTGGCGGGCTGATCGCGGGGCTCCTCTTCGTGCTCCCCGGCGCCTTGGTGATCGCCGCACTAGGCGCACTCTACCTGACCATCGGCACCCAGCCGCTGTTCGAGGCGCTCCTGACCGGCGTGCAAGCCGCAGTCATCGCCATCGTGATCAAGGCCCTCATCGGTCTCAGCAAACGCGCTCTCGACGGCACAAGAGACATTGCCCTGGCAGCCGCATCCTTCGTCGCGATCTGGGCGTTCGACGTCCCTTTCCCTCTGCTCCTCCTCACAGCGGCCTGTGTAGGCGCCCTCTTCTATTCGCGGGCCCAAACCAAGCCCGCCTCGACAGCAGCAAGAAAACCAACTCCACCAGCCACCATCGCCCTCTGGGCGGCTCTCTGGGTGTTGCCCCTCGCACTCCTCTGGCTCGCAGGAGCGGAGTTCCTCCTCGACCTCGGCCTCTTCTTCAGCCAGCTCGCGGTGATCAGCTTTGGCGGCGCCTACGCGCTCCTCGCCTACATGGCCCAGACCCTCGTCGAGGTGCAGGGCTGGGTCACCGAAGGCCAGATGATCGACGCGCTCGGCCTTGCCGAAACAACCCCCGGCCCGCTCATCCTCGTCACGCAGTTCGTGGCCCTTCTCGCCGGATACGGCGCCGGAGGATGGGGCCTCGCCCTCGCCGCGATGCTCCTTTGCCTTTGGGTCACCTTCGTGCCGTGCTTTTTATGGATCTTTGCGGGCGCCCCCTACATCGACCGGCTCGCAGGCATGCCCCGCCTCTCCGGCGCGCTCTCGGCCATCACCGTCGCCGTGGTCGGCGTCATCGCCAGCCTCGCGCTCTGGTTCGCCGGCACCGTCCTCTTTGCCCGCCCGGACGCGCTCTCCCTCCTCGGCCTCACGCTCCCCGACCCAAACAGCCTGCGCCTCGGCACCCTAGCACTTGTCGCCCTCGCCGCAGCGCTCCTCCTCTGGCGGAAAGTGTCCCTCGGCGTGACCCTTTGCGCGACATCCGGCGCAGCGCTCGCGGCCCATCTGATCGCCGTGTGACGCTAGGGCTTTCGCTGCGTCAATGTTGCACTATACTTAAGCTACCAGCGGGACAGCCCCGGGAGAGCCCCATGTCGGATGCCATTGACTACGGCAACTTGATGCACCGCGCGATGCGCAGCCTCATCCACGACGTTCTGACGGATGTGCAGGCCAACGGACTGCCCGGCGACCACCACTTCTTCATCACGTTCGACACGACGCACCCGGACGCGGCGATCGCGCCATGGCTCGCCGACCGCTACCCCGGTGAGATGACCGTGGTGATGCAGCACTGGTACGACGGCCTCGACGTCACGACCGAGGGCTTTCACGTGACGCTCAACTTCGGGGACGCGCCCGAGCCGCTTTATATCCCGTTTGCCGCGATCAAGACGTTTGTCGATCCCTCCGTGGAGTTCGGCCTGCGGTTCGAGAATGCCGAGGATACCGCGTCCGAGCTTTCCGTGGTGCAGGAGCAGACCGCGCCCGAGACGCCCAAACCGGCGGACGCTCCGAACGCCAAGGAGGCAGGCCCGGCTGACGTTGTCTCCCTCGACAGTTTCCGCAAGACCTGATCCCGGCACCCGCCTGTGCACACGCACAGGCTGCACGCACTGACTAAACGTACTGGCATTGAAAGCGCTTGCCGCACTGCCGCGCGCCCCGTATCCCTCTGCCCGACATAAACCAGAGGATCGCGCCACATGACCGCTGCCGAGACCGCCACCCGCACCGAAACCGACAGCTTTGGCCCTCTGGAGGTCCCGGCGGACAAGTACTGGGGCGCGCAGACTCAACGCTCGATCCTCAACTTCCCCATCGGCTGGGAAAAACAGCCCGTCGCCATCGTCCGCGCGCTCGGCGTGATCAAGCAGGCCTGCGCCATGGCGAACAAGCGGTCGGGCAAGCTCGATGCGGACCTCGCCGACGCAATGATCCAGGCCGCCTCCGAAGTGGTGGCCGGCCAGCTCGACGACCACTTCCCGCTTGTCGTCTGGCAGACAGGGTCCGGCACGCAGTCGAACATGAACGCCAACGAGGTGATCGCCAACCGCGCCATCGAAATCCTCGGCGGCACGCTTGGCTCGAAAAGCCCGGTCCACCCGAACGATCACTGCAACATGGGGCAGTCCTCGAACGACACCTTTCCCACGGCCATGCACATCGCGACGGCCATGACCGCCCGCGACGTGATCCTGCCGGGTCTGGCCAAGCTGCACGCTGCTCTGGAGGCCAAGGTCCAGGAGTTCGACGGCATCATCAAGATCGGCCGCACGCATACGCAGGACGCCACGCCCCTGACGCTGAGCCAGGAGTTCTCGGGCTACACACACCAGGTCGCTATGGGCATCCAGCGGGTCAAGGACGCGCTCGGGCGCATCTACGAGCTGGCGCAGGGCGGCACGGCCGTCGGCACCGGCCTCAACACCGCCAAGGGATGGGACGTCGAGGTGGCCGCCAACATGGCGGAGATTACCTCCCTGCCCTTCGTGACCGCCCCCAACAAGTTCGAGGCCCTCGCCGCGCATGACGCGATGGTCGAGATGTCAGGCGCTTTGAAGACTGTCGCCGCGTCGCTCTTCAAGATCGCCAACGACATCCGGCTCCTCGGCTCTGGCCCCCGCTGCGGCCTGGGCGAATTGATCCTGCCGGAGAACGAGCCGGGCTCCTCGATCATGCCGGGCAAAGTGAACCCCACCCAGTGCGAGGCGCTCACCCAGGTCTGCGCGCATGTCATGGGCAACGATGCCGCGGTCGGCTTTGCCGGCAGCCAGGGCCATTTCGAGCTCAACGTCTACAAGCCCATGATGGCGTACAACGTCCTGCAATCCATGCAGCTGCTCGGCGACGCCGCCTCCGCCTTCACCGACAACCTCGTGTTGGGGCTTGCCGCTGACGAGGCGCGGATCGACAAGCTGATGCGCGAGTCGCTGATGCTGGTGACGGCGCTCGCGCCCGAGATCGGCTACGACAACGCCACCAAGGTTGCCAAGACCGCCCACATGAACAAGACCACGCTCAAGGAAGAGGCGATCGCCCTCGGCTTTGTCGACGAAGAGACCTTCGACCGCGTGGTGCGCCCCGAGAACATGGTCGGACCCAAGTGAGCCACCGGGGGCGGAGCATTGCAGCCAAGCGGTCCCTCCGCCCGCACCTGATGTTTCAGGGCAAACTTGCGGAGGCCCTCGCCCTATGGGAGCGGGCCTTCCCCGACATGGCACTCACCCGCCTCGATGACGGGGCGGGCCCGCCCGCCTCGGTCGAGGTACAGCTCGCAGGCCAGACCTTCACCGCCTTCGACAGCCCTCCGGTGCACGACTTCGACTTCACACCCTCGGTGTCCCACTTTGTCGCCTGCCCCACCCAAGAGGATGCCGAAACGCTCGCCGCCATCCTCGGAAAGGATGGCACAATCTTGATGCCCGCCGGCCCCTACGACTTCGCGCCCTGGTTCACCGGCGCCACCGGCGTCAACTGGCAGATCGAGGTCGCCAAATGAGCACCCCGATCAACCTCAACAAAGCCCGCAAGGCCAAGGCCCGCACCCAAAAACGCGCCAAGGCGGACGAGAACGCGGTCAAGTTCGGCCGGACCAAAGCTCAGAAAGACGCCGACAAACGCACCGCGGACAAGGCCATCCGCCACCTCGACCAGCACCGCAGAGACCCATGAGCGCGCGGCCCGTCAAACGCTCGCTTACGCTCAAAGGCCATCGTACCTCTGTCTCGCTCGAGGACCCCTTCTGGCAGGAATTCCGCCGCATCGCCGCCGCGAAAGGCAAACCCATCAACGCGCTGGCTGCCGAAATCGACGCCGCACGCGACCTCGAGACCGGCCTCGCCTCCGCCATCCGCCTCTACGTCCTTGCGCACCTCAAAAACGAAACAAGCCGCGAAGGTCCATCTTCTCTGGTTTGAAAATACCTTGGGGGGAGCGTTGAAACTCCCTGGAGTTTCAACGTGGGGGGCAAAGCCCCCTTCTACCGCTCACGTCACTGACGCGGTCGGGACCGCCACCCACCGCGCCGGCGCGGCGCCGAGATCGTCTGCAGACCCGCCTTCAGCACATCCGTCATCGGATGCCCATCGTCGCCGTGCCGCTCGAGGAGCGCGGCGATGGCCCTGGTCTGCGGCACATCCGCCGGCAGGCTGAGCGCCCAGTCGAGAAAGATCGACCGGCACTGCGCGTCCGTGATCCCCTCGATCCGGTACGCCTCGCGAATGAGGCCCTTGTGATCGATGTTCGCATCCGTGGCGTCCGTGTCCGCACTCATGTGTCCCTGCCTTCGTCCAGCACGCGGGAGATGATCTCCGCCGCCCGAGTTGTGCGCGCCGCAAGCGTTGCGTCAAGGTCCATGCGCGCATCGCAGCCCGTCAGGCGCAAGACAAACGCCGTTCCGGCCTCGCCCAGCGCCTCTGCGTCGAGGTCCCCCTTGCCGATCAGCTGGCCTGCCATGCGCAAGGCCCAGCACAGGCGATAGGCCCCAACGATCTGGCCGGCTTCCGCCTCCGTCACCCATCCCAGCGAGGCCGCCGCCGCAAGCCCGGCCTCCACGCCGGGTCCCTCTTCGCCCGCGACAAGCAGCGCCGCCTGGGCAAAAAGCTCGATGTCTTGCGAGCGCCCCGGTCCCAGCTTCGCATCCCAGGCCGCGCGCGAGGCCCTGGCCTCGAAAATCCGGGCGCGCATATCGGCAAGGTCCCGCAGGACGAGACCGGCAGCGCGGGCCTTCCCGAGAAGGGCTTCGAGGAACGCGGTCAGGTCCGCGCCAAGCTGCGCCTCCCCGGCCACGACGGCGGCGCGGGTCAACGCCATGTGCTCCCACGTCCACGCCTCGCTCTGCTGGTAATCCTGGAAGGCCGCCCAGGACGTCGCCACCGGCCCCTGATTGCCCGAGGGACGCAAGCGCATGTCCACTTCAAAGAGCCGCCCTTCGGACATCGGCGCGGTCAGCGCCGTCACCAGCGCCTGCGTCAACCGCGCATAGTAAGGACGCACCGCCAGCGGGCGGGGTCCCTCCGACATCGCAGCGTCCTGGGGATCATAGATCACAATCAGGTCGAGGTCCGACCGCGCGGTCAGCTGCCCAGCCCCGAGCGATCCCATGCCGAGCACCACCGCCCCGCGCCCCGGCAACGGGCCGTGTTTGGCGGCAAACTGCGCGGTGACCACCGGCCAAAGCGCCGCGAGGATCGCCCGCGCCAGCGCGGCGTAGTGACTTGCGGCCTCCTCGGGCGGGGTGATGCCGCGCAAAAGGTGCACGCCGACGCGAAACTGCCAGTCCTTGGACCAGCGCCGCGCGGTGTCGAGCTGCGCCTCGTAATCCTCTTCCCGCGCCAAAAGGCCCGCCAGCTCCGCCGAAAGCGCCGCCTCTCCCGGCCAGGGCGCAAAGAAGGCGCCGGCGATCACCGCATCGAACACATGCGCATTGCGGGACAGATACGTCGCAAGCTCCGGCCCGATCGACACCGTCTCGACCAGCAGGTCGATCAGCTGCGGGTTGGCGTCAAAGAGCGAAAAGAGCTGCACCCCCGCCGGCAGCCCCGCCAGGAACCGGTCAAAGGCCGCGCGCGCCTCGTCGGGACGCGGGGCGGCCTCGAGCCGCGCGAGGATCTCGGGCTGGAGACGTCTGAAGATCGCCGCCGCCCGGTCCGAGCGCAGCGCCGGATACTTGAGCCAGCTCTCGTCCACCTTGCTCGTGGCCGCCGCGGACTTGCTGCGCGGCGGGTCAAAGAAGGTCTCGGTGCAGGCGTGCACCTCCTCCAGCGTCTCCGTCAGGTGGCGTTTCAGCGCATCCGTGTCCGTGTCCATGAACGCCGCGAGCCGGTCAAAGCCGGCATCGGTCTTGGGCAAATCATGCGTCTGCGCGTCGCGCAGCATCTGCACCCGGTGCTCGACCTCGCGCAGCGTGCGGTAATGGCGCGTGAGCGTCTCGGCGGTGTCCTGGTCGACCCAGCCTTGCGTGGCGAGGCGCGCCAGCGCCGGGACCGTGCCGCGCAGGCGCAAGGAAGCGTCCCGCCCGCCCGAGATGATCTGCCGCGTCTGGGTAAAGAATTCGATCTCCCGGATGCCGCCGCGCCCCAGCTTGAGGTTATGGCCCGGCAGCGTGATCGGCCCGAAGAGCCCTTTGGCCTCGCGGATCGCCAGCCGCATGTTGTGCGCGTCCTCGATGGCGGCAAAGTCCAGATGCCGCCGCCAGATAAAGGGGCGCAGTGCGGTGATAAAGCTCTCCCCGGCAGCCAAATCCCCGGCGGCGGGGCGCGCCTTGACCCAGGCGGCACGCTCCCATGTCCGGCCGAGGGTTTCGTAATATTGCTCGGCGGCGCCCATGGCGATGCAGACGGGCGTGGTGCCGGCGTCGGGGCGCAGCCGCAGGTCGGTGCGAAAGACATACCCCTCGGAGGTCACGTCGTTCAGGATCGCCGTCATCTGTCGCACCGCGCGCGCCAGTTTGCGCCGCGCTTCGGCGATGTCGACAAGGTCCATGCCCGAGTCGTCAAAGAGGCAGATCAGGTCGATGTCCGAAGAATAGTTGAGCTCGCCCGCGCCCATCTTGCCCATGGCAAAGACGGTCGGGACCGGCACGTCCTCCGGCAGGCGGCGCAGGCCATAGCGCAGGGCGGCCTCGGTCGCGGCGTCGGCAAAGTCGGTCAGGGCGCCAGTCACCTCCTCCAGCGTCCAGAGCCCGGCCAGATCGGCGAGCGCCACCAGCAGCGCGCAGCGGCGTTTGAGCCGGCGCAGGTCTTTGGACGGATCGGCATTGGGCGGCAGCGCGTGGGTCTCGGCCACAAGCGCGTCGCGTGCCTCGGTGATGTCAGCGGCGGCGGTCTCGAGCCACGCCTGCTCCTTGACGATCAGGTCGGCGAGATAGGGCGCGCTGCCTGCCGCCCCCGTGAGCAGCTGTAAGGTGGGCATGTCTGCCCACCCTACGTGGCGGGTCACATCTTCCGCCCGGGCTTTGTCATACGGACGGGGACAGCGGGTGTGCGGACAAAGTCGGGTCATGCGCGCAGCCTTGGTGCTTGACCCCGGCGGCGTCAATCTATTGTCCTCGGGCGCAGGACGAAGGAGCGCGCAGATGAGCAAGAGTTTGAAACGGGTTCAGGCCGCGCTGGAGGCCGAGGGGCTGTTCCCGGACTTTCGCGAGGTCGCGCAGGCGCGCACGGCGCAGGAGGCCGCGGACGCCGTCGGCTGCCACATCGACCAGATCGCCAAGTCGATCATCTACCGCGGTCAGGACAGCGCCACGGCGCTCCTCTTTCTGACGGCGGGCGGCAACCGCGTGGACGACGCCAGGGCCGCGCTCGTCGCAGGAGAGCCGCTGGGCAAGGCGGACGCGGCGCTGATCCGCGCGCAGACGGGCTTTGCCATCGGCGGTGTCGCGCCCGTCGGGCACCTGGTGCCGATCCGCGCCTTTTGGGACCCACGCCTGTCGGAATTCGACGTCGTCTGGGCGGCGGGCGGCACACCGCGGCACGTCTTTGCCCTGCCGCCACGGGTTCTTTTGCGGATTTCCTGCGCGCAAGTGTCTGAATTTACGTCGTAACGCGGACGGGCTGAAAGCGGGTATACTTGAACCGGTTGTTCACGCGCCGACCCGAGGGGTGGCGCAATCGCGCCGCCCCATCGGGGCGGGTCGGCGCGGCCTGACGGTTCCCGTCAGGCGGGGGGCTTTGTTTTGAGTCATTATTGTGTGTGCAATTTCAGGTCGGCTGTTCCAATTTTAAAAATGTAAAAAACCTTCACATTTGCCCTTGCAAGAACGGCGAAGGTGTCCCATCTCTTGTGATGTGAAAGGGATTTACATGAGGCCAAACCGGCAGCAGCCCGATCACACCGCAACATGGGACACATGATATGGAGACCTCGATGACCACTTTCGCCACGACCCCTCACTCCGCGCCCCGCCCCGCCGGGTGGTTCAGCCGCACCGAGGCCTGGCTCGACGACAAGGGCAAAGGTGCCTGGATCGCGGCGATGGTGCTCGGCTTCATCTTCTTCTGGCCCGTCGGCCTCGCCCTTCTGTTCTACATGATCTGGAGCAAACGCATGTTTTCGAAAAGCTGCCGCTCGGTGCGCACCTCGCGCTTTGGCATGAACCAGACCACCGGCAACCGCGCCTTTGACGCCTACAAGGAAGAGACGCTGCGCCGCCTCGAGGAAGAGCAGCAGAGCTTTGAGGATTTCCTCGAGCGCCTGCGCGAGGCGAAGGACAAGGCGGAGTTCGACCAGTTCATGGACGAGCGCGCCACCTCGAACCAGAAAGACGACGCCTAAGGCGCCACAGGGTCCCCGCCCCGCCCGCACGAGGGCGGGGCCTTTGCAGAAGAGGACAAGATGACCGCACACACGCCCCCGTCCCAGCCGCGCGTCCCCAACTGGATGCTGGTGGTATTGATGGCCATGTACACCGGCTTTGCCATCCCCGTCTCGATCGTCGCGCTTGTGCAATCGCTGTTCTTCGGCGTCGTGATCGTCGTGGTGCTGGCCTATTTCTGGACGCAAATCCCGGCGATGCTGCTTGGACGGAACGCACCGATGGCCGAGGCGGTGGGCGAAGTCGTGCCGCAGATGCCGGCGCTGGCGCCTACGGGCAACGCGAGCTTTGACGCCTACCGGGCCGAGCTGATCGACCGGCTTGAGCGCGAACGCACCGACTTCGACACCTTTGTCACCCGGCTGCGCGCGAGCAAGGATAAGTCCGAGTTCGACCGCTTCATGGACGCCCGCGCCAATCGCGGCGCCGCGTAACCTGCCCGCGTCCCGGGCCTGACCCGGGACGTCGCTCCAAGCCTCAATCCTTGCGGCATCAGTGGCGGCAGCGCTGGCAATCGCCCAAAAGCTGCCCATATCCCGAGAGCAATACGCTCTCACCCCCCCTCGAAGAGACCCCCGATGCACACCCCCGACCCGATGACACAGCCCGGCTTTTACACCTCGGTCCCGATCAAGCGGCTTGGAGCCTGGGTCGTAGACATTCTCGTGATCACGCTCATCTGTCTGGTGCTGACGCCCTTCACCGGCTTTCTCAGCATATTTGTCTGGGCGCCGTTCTGGCTGATGGTCAGCTTTCTCTACCGCTGGGCGACGCTGGCGGGCGGGTCGGCGACCTGGGGGATGCGGCTGATGGCAATCGAGCTACGCGACAATGAGGGCCAGCGCCTGACCGGCGGCCTCGCCTTTGCGCATACGCTCGGCTACTCGGTGTCGATTGCACTGGCGGTCCTGCAGGTCATCTCGGTGGTGCTGATGGCGACCTCCGCGCGGGGTCAGGGCCTGACGGACATGGCGTTGGGAACCGTGGCGATCAACCGGCGGTTAAGTGGGCGATACTGATCACCGTTTTCGGGGGGTTGGCGGAGCCGGGCGCTGTTGCTAGGCTCCGCCCACGCCCCCCGCTAGGACCCGCATGCGCCACACCCTGCCCATTGCACCGCAGTTCTATGTGACTGCACCGCAACCCTGCCCTTACCTTGAAGGGCGGATGGAGCGGAAGCTGTTCACGGCGCTGCAGGGCGACACGGCGAGCCGGCTCAACGACTCGCTGTCGAAACAGGGCTTTCGCCGCTCGCAGAACGTGCTTTACCGCCCCTCGTGCTCGGATTGCGCGGCATGTCTCAGCGCGCGTATCGACGTGTCCAAGTTCACCCTGTCGCGCAGCCAGAAGCGGGTGCTCAAGAAAAACGTCCACCTCGCGCGGCGCGCCACCTCTCCCTGGGCAACCGAAGAGCAGTACGAGCTCTTCCGCATCTACCTCGACAGCCGCCACGCCAATGGCGGGATGGCGGATATGGACGTCTTTGAATTCGCCGCGATGGTGGAGGAGACGCCGGTCAAGTCGCGTATCGTCGAATACGCGGACACCCAGAAGGGCGAGCTGATCGGCGCGTGTCTGACGGACGTGCTCGATGACGGGCTGTCGATGGTCTACTCGTTCTTCGACCCCGACTACGCACAGGATTCGCTCGGCACCTACATGGTGCTCGACCACGTGGAGATCGCGCGGGAGGCGGGTCTGCCTTACGTCTATCTCGGATACTGGGTGCCCGGCTCGGACAAGATGGGCTACAAGGCGCGGTTTTCGGGGCTCGAAGTCTATGCCGGCAACCGCTGGCAAGTGCTGCGCGATCCGCGCGATTTCGACGCGACGCGCCATCCCCTGTCGAATGATCCGATTGCCGAGCAGGTGGCCAACATCTCGCTGCCCGGCGCCGAGCCTGCCAGCGGGAACGAGTGATCCAGCACCTGCACGCCGTCGCGCTTTTGGTCCCGGACTATGACGCCGGGCTGGCGTTCTACGTCGATACGCTTGGGTTCGAGCTTGTGAGCGACGAGGACCAGGGCGGCGGCAAACGCTGGGTGCTGATCCGGCCACCGGGTGGTGAGGCGTGCCTTCTGCTTGCCCGCGCCGTCGGGGAGCAGACCCGCGCCATCGGCAACCAGTTCGGCGGGCGCGTGGGGCTGTTCCTGCACACCGAAGACTTTGCCCGCGACCACGCGCGGATGCTGGCCGCTGGCGTCACCTTCGAAGAAGCGCCTCGGCATGAGCCTTATGGCACCGTCGCTGTCTTTCGCGATCCCTGGGGGACGCGCTGGGATTTGTTGCAGCTCGTGCAGGCCAGCGAGTGAGCCGGCTGCTTCTTTTCAATGGAAGCAAAACTGATGTGCACGCGCCGGCCCGGGGTGGCGCAATCGCGCCGCACGTTTTGCCGAAGGCAAACCTTTGGTTTGACGGGGGCGGGTCATGCCGGAGGCATGCCTACGGCATGACGCGGCCTGACGTGAACGTCAGGCGGGTGTTTTGAGTTAAGCGGAACGTGTTAGGGAGAGGATTGGGCGCTGCAGATCAACAAAAAAGGCCGCCTCGGTTGTACCGGGCGACCTCTTTTTAGTTCAGGTACAGAAACTTACTCGTCGTCCATCGCCTCGACGGTCTTCTCGAGCTCTTCCTTGGAGACCTCTTTCTCGGTCACGTCGGCGAGCTCGGCGATATAGTCGATCACCTTGTCTTCGAAGATCGGCGCGCGCAGTTGCTGCTGCATCTGCGGGTTTTGCTGCACGAATTCAAAGAACTGGCGCTCCTGACCGGGGTACTGGCGCGCCTGCGCCATCACGGCCTGGCTCATCTCGGCGTCGGTCACGTCGACCTCGGCCTTTTGTCCGATGTCCGCGAGCAAAAGGCCCAGACGCACGCGGCGTTCGGCGAGCTTGGTGTGCTCTTCGGTCGGCTCGACCTCACCATGGTCATGGCCCTCGACGTCCGGGTTCTCGTCGTGGAAGAGCTGATGCGCGATCTGCTTGGCCTCGGCCTCGACCAGCGACGGCGGCAGATCGAAGGACACCTTGGTGTCGAGCACATCGAGGAGGCCACGCTTCATCACCTGGCGCGCGGCGGCGGCGTACTCGGCCTCCAGACGCTCGGCGATCTGCGCTTTCAGCGCGGCAAGGTCCTCGGCGCCAAATTTCTTGGCCAGCTCATCGTCGATGGCTGCCGCTTCGGGTGCCTTGACCTCTTTGATGGTGCAGGAGAACACGGCCGCCTTGCCGGCCAGATGCGCGGCCTGGTATTCCTCGGGGAAGGAGACCTCGACCTCTTTCTCTTCACCTGCTTTCACGCCGACGAGCTGCTCTTCGAAACCGGGGATGAAGGAGTTGGAGCCAAGCACCAGCGGGTAGTCCTCTGCCGAGCCGCCCTCGAACGCCTCGCCGTCGACCTTGCCGACAAAGTCCATTACGACCTGGTCGCCGTCCTTGGCCTTGGAGCCTTTCTTGCGCGGCTCGAAATTCTGCGCGGTCTCGGCGAGGTTGCCCAGCGCCTCGTCCACCGCGGCGTCCTCGGCCTTGACCACGAGACGCTCGAGCGCGACGCCCTTCAGATCGACCTCTGGAATGTCCGGCAGCGCCTCGTAGGACATTTCGACGGTGACGTCGTCGCCCTCTTTCCAGCTCTCGCCGTCCTTCATCTCGACCTTGGGTTGCAGCGCCGGGCGGTCACCGCTGTCCTCGAAATGCTTGGACATCGCGCCGTCGATGGTCTCCTGCATGGCCTCGCCCAGAACACGGGGGCCGAACTGCTTTTTCAGGAGCGCCATCGGGACCTTGCCCTTGCGAAAGCCCTTCATCTCAACCTCGGGCTGCGCCTCGGCGAGCTTGGTGTTGACCTTGTCGTCGAGCTCATCGGCGGTGAGCGTGATGGTATAGGCGCGTTTCAGGCCTTCGTTCAGGGTCTCGGTGACCTGCATATCGGGTCCCTTTTTCTCTCGGGTCGTCGGAAAATCAGGCGCCCTGATACAAGCGCCCCCTGCCCCGCGCAAGCACCTTTATTTTGTGGCTCGGCGCGCCGGATCGGTGGTTGCTATGCGTGCGGCCGTGCGTCTTTGTTTTCGCGGCATCTGGCGCTATGCGCGCTGCAGTGCCGCGCCACGAACCCGCCCCCAAGTGCCGCGTGAGGGACATAAGATCGCCGGAAAGGCCGGGCTTAACTCAGCGTCAACGCAGTGGGCTTAAGAGGGGCGATATGGTTGATACAACTCTGGGGGCGGTGCCGTTTATGAGCGCCGACAAGGCGGCCTACGCCCAGACATCCGCGCCGCAAAGCGCGGCCGCGCTCCTCACCTATGCCGCCCGCGCCTCGGGGCGCGGCGTGCTGAGCCTCGCGCTCGAGGCGCGGCGGTTCAAACGGTCCAGGGCGCGGCTCGAGCTGTGGGAATACGTCAAATTCGGGCTCTACGATCCGGCGCGCCACAGCGCCGAAGAGCGGGCCGCCTTTGTCTCCATGAGCCTGCAGAACCGGTGCCTGCACGCAGTCAACGACATGGCCTGGTTCGGCGTCACCGAGGACAAGTGGAACTCCGTCAAGTTTCTGGAGGCCGCCGGCCTGCCCGTCCCGCACACGTGCGCCGTGCTCGACCGGTCGGCGCGCATCTATCACCAGGGGCGCGGCCTCCGCACACCAGACGCGCTGCACGGCTTTCTGCGCGATGAGGCGCGCTTTCCACTTTTTGGCAAACCGAACAAGGGGCTCGGCTCCATTGGGGTCTTCATCATCGACGATGCCGGCCCGGATCACATCCTTGTCCGGGGCCATGCGCCGATGGGATACAGCGCCTTTTTCGACATGGTCGTCGGGGATCAGGCGTTCCTGTTGCAGGAGGTGGTCCGGCCCTGCGCCGCGCTGCGTGCGGTGACCGATGCCACGCCGACGATCCGCATGGTGAACCTGTGGTCCGAGGACGGGCTTTATACGCCATCGGCGGTGCTCAAGCTGCCCGCGCGCGGCAACCTTGCGGACAATTTCTGGCGCCAGGGCAACGTGCTGTGCGACGTGGACGTCACAAACGGCGAGATCCGCTCGATCGTGACCTCTGAAGGCCCCGCGCTCAAGCGGCACCTGACGCACCCGGACACGGGCGTGCCGCTCATCGGCACCCGCCTGCCGCATTGGGAGGCGGTACGCGCCGTCAACGCCGACGTCGCCGCGCTGCACCGCCCGCTCGTCTACCAGTCGCTCGACATGGCGATCACCGACGACGGCCCGGTTGTGATCGAGGTCAATCCCGGCTCGTCCTTTACCCTGCCGCAATACGCGTCTGGCCAAGGGTTCATGGCGCCGCGGGTGCGGGAGCACTTCACGCGCGCGGGGGCTGACTTCCTCTAGCTCAGCGCTCTGATGTGAAAGTGAGGCGACAGCCTCCGCGCAATACGCTAGGCACGCGGCATGCGCTGCACGCCTGCTCTTGCCCTTTCCGCCGCTCTCCTCGCGGTCCCTGCCTCCGCCGAAGACTGGCAACCCCTCGACGGACCCGCCATCCGGGACGCGTTGACCGAGCGCACGCTGCGCTTTCCCACCGCAACGCAGACCTTCTACGCCTCCGGCCGCACGCTTTATGACGCGGGCCGCCCGTCCTGGGGGTATTGGCGCATCGAGGCAGACCGCTATTGCTCGCAATGGCCCCCGCGCGGTGAGTGGGCGTGCTACGCGGTCGAGGCTGCGGGAGATGCCGTGCGCTTTGTCGCGCCGGACGGGTCGCTCTCCACCGGCGTGCGCGTGCCGTGATCGATATCTGGTCGTTCGAAGGACGCTGGCACCTCACCCGCCACATCGACGACCGCGCGGGATCGCAGTCCGGCCGCCTGGCCGGAACCGCCACCTTTGCCCGAGACGGCGCGGGGCTGACGCTCACCGAAACCGGAACGCTGCGTCTCACCAACGGCGGCACGTTCAAGGCGACACGCCGCAGCCTCTGGCGCCCCGGCATCACCGTCCTCTTCGAAGACGGCCGCCCCTTTCACAGCTTTACCGCCGACGCTCCCCAGGCCCACCACAACTGCCCGCCGGACAGCTACGATGTGACCTACGACTTCGACGCCTGGCCGGACTGGGAGGCCCGCTGGACCGTCAAAGGCCCGCGCAAGGACTACACGATGGTCTCGCGGTATACGCGGAGCTAGTGCATTCCGTAACGTAGGTGGATCGGTCATTCACGCGCCGTCCCGCGGGGTGGCGCATCGCGCCACCCGTTTTGCCGTAGGCAAACCTACGGTTTGACGGGGGCGGATCATGCAAGAGGCATGCCTTCGGCATGACAATTCCTGTCAGGCAGGTGCTTGAGTTTGAGCGAGCGCACATACCAAATGCCACTGCGCAAAAGTCCGGTTCCTAACGCTCCACCAACTCCGTAATCACGTTCGAGACACGCTCCATGGTACGGTGCACCGGGCACTTGTCCGCGATCTCCATCAGGCGCGCGCGCTGATCGGGGCTCAGCGGCCCTTCGAGCGTGATGCGCCGCAGGAACGAGTCGATGTTCTCCGACCCCGCAACACCCGCGTCCTGCGCGTGCACCTTGTCGTGGCTCACATCGACCGACACATGGCGAAGCGGCCACTTCTTGCGCCGCGCGTACATGCGGATCGTCATCGACGTGCAGGCCCCCAGCCCCGCCGACAGGAACCCGTAGGGCGTCATCCCGCGGTTGGTCCCGCCATAGGCTTCGGGCTCGTCGGCGCGCACATGGTGATAGGGCCCCGCGTTCACGTCCTGCAGGAAGCCGTCTGCGTCCGCCTCGGACACCCGCACGATCCCCTCAGGCGCGCCGATGGGCGGCGCCGGCACGGTCAGCGGCACGTAACGTTTCACCCAGGTCGCGATCACGTCGGCAGCATATTCGGCGTCGCCGGGATCGGAGATCAGGTGATCGGCGGTGTCGAGCGTGACAAAACTCTTGGGGTGTTTGGCAGCGGTAAAGATCTCGGCGGCGTTGTCGATGCTGACCGTGGCGTCCTGGGGGGCGTGCAGAACGAGCAGCGCCTTCTTGAGGTCCGCGATCGCGGGGCCAAGCGACTGGGCGCGCACGTCCTCGACAAAGTCCCGGCTGATGGTGAAGGGGCGCCCGGCGAGGGAGACCTCGGCGCGGCCCCTGCCCTCGATCTCCGCGAGTGCGCCCTCGAAGTTGTGGGTGACGTGGCCGGGGTCAAAGGGCGCGCCGAGCGTGACGACGGCCTTGGCGCTTGGGATGTCGCCCGCCGCCTTGAGCACCGCAGCCCCGCCGAGCGAATGTCCGATCAAGAGCGCGGGCGCCATGTCCACCGTCTCGAGCGCGGTGGCCGCCGCGACCAGATCGCCGACGTTGGAGGTGAAATGCGTGTTCTCGAACTCCCCCTCGCTGTGCCCGAGCCCGGTAAAGTCGAACCGCAGCACCGCAATCCCCATGGTCGTCAACCGCTGCGCGATCCTGCGCGCCGCCGCGATATCCTTGGTACAGGTAAAGCAATGCGCGAACAGCGCCGTCGCCAGCGGCTTGCCCTGCGGCATATCGAGTCGCCCCGCCAGCGTATGCCCCTGCATACCTTTGAATTTAAACGGTTTCATGGGATGGTCCTCGCCCGGTGTGCCTCAGAGTGTGGGGGGCTCCGGCGTTTGGGGCAAGGTTCGTGTCACCGGTGTCACGGGGGTGTGAGAGGGGGTGAAGTATCGACATGTGGCAAAGAGAGAAGTACTATTATAGAAATTGAGGAGTAGTAGCTAATGACAGGTCAAGTTGACCCAAACCAAGTAGCGGCAACCATTGCTACTGACTTAATCAAAGACTTTTTTGGTGGGGTCGCAAGTTATACCCAAGATAAGTTCTCTGACACACTGCAGCGGCTTTTCCCAAAATTTGAAAAACATCTCATCGAAGTCCATCGACGTGTATCGCACGTCAAGGTTCTATGCTCCCCAGATGCACCGATCGATTTCAGATCGGTGTACGTGTGTCCAACTCTTCGATTAAGCGAAGAGACTATCGGTGATGACGAATTCTTGGAGCGGGTCATCGATGGAGGGCGGATCGTTGTAAAGTCGCAAGGTGGTGCAGGTAAATCATTTCTAGTGCGGCACCTCTGGTTATCGCTCTTTGAAAAACCGCGTGGTGTTGTTCCAGTTTTTATAGAATTACGTGGCATTAACTCGAATTCGTCGGTTGATCTAGAGTCGTATATTCGACTGACTTGCGTGGAGACCGGCGAATTATCTGAGGCGAACTTTGCAGCCTTTGGCGCTAAAGGCGCCTTTGTCTTTTTGCTGGATGGATTTGATGAGGTCGAACGAAGGCATCGAGCAGAACTAGAAGCCCAGCTACTTTCTTTGGCAAAGAAGTTCCCCAAGTGTTCCTTGGTTGTCACTGGAAGACCAGACGAGCGCTTTGCGAGCTGGACAAGCTTTTCAATTTATTCATGCGAACCGTTTAATTATGAGCAATTTTGTGCGCTGATCGGTAACGTACCGTTTGATGTCGGGGCCGTTAAGCGCTTCTTGAAATTGGCGTCCGAAGATTTTTTCAAAAAAAATGAGGATTTTTTATCAAACCCACTACTTGCGCTTATGATGTTGATGACATACCGTGAAAACGCGGAAATCCCAACATCTCTAGCCGCTTTTTATGAAAATTGCTACTTTACTTTGTTCTCGCGCCACGACGCTCTGAAGGAGCAATTCAATAGAGAGAAAGTTCTAGATCAAAATGAGTTTCGCAGGCTTTTCTCTCTATTTTGTTTGCTTGGATATCTTAAGTCTAAGCAAGATTTTTCAGAAGCCGAGATCTATTCCCTAATTGAAAGATCAATCGAGCTTTCTAGAATTTCAATAGGAATACCAGAGGCGCTCGCAGAGTTTTGCGAAACCGTCAATCTTGTTTATAAAGATGGGCTAAGATACTGGTTTGTCCATAGGTCGTTCCAGGAGTATTTTTCAGCCTACTGTTGTGTTGCAGTCTTGACGGAAAGAACTTCAGAGATTCTAAGGGTATTTGCCGAACGCCATATGGATAGCTGTCTTCAATTGGCCTCTGAGATGCATCCAGATTTAGTTTTTAAAGAATACTTCTCTCCTGGATTATCATTGCTTGAGGCAAGGTTCAGCAAGATCGAGAATGGGCAAGGGGAAGGTTTTAACGCACTTTCAACGACAAAATTTGTAGTCATGTTTGATCTGAGTAAGGGGGGCTCGTCGACTAGTTTGTTTTGGGACGAAGACGCAGACTTGCGAGTTTTTATGGCTGCATGCCGAAAAGTCTTCGGCTTTAATGAGAGCGGATTTATTGATTGCTTATTGAAAATGCACAATGAGACTTTGATTAATGCGTCAATTACCCCTTGGCCTTCTAAATTTCCACAACGCATTCGCGTGTCGGTTTCAACCTCCAACCAAGCTCTTATATTTTCCTATGAAGGTGCGACAAATGGCGAAAACCCTTTGGTGCCGACCAAAGCATTTGATGCATCTGTCCAGAAAAAGTTGGCACCACACATTGAGGAATTGAACAAGGTTCTAGAAAAGGAGCACTTAGAGATCCTTCAATTCATCCGAGAAATTATCAAGAAATCGAAGGAGAAGTCCAATATTCTTGCCGAAGAATTGGGTATCTAGCCCACCAACCTCTCATCAAACGGATACTTCGTCAAATTCTCGTACCCGTCTTCGGTGATCAACACCTGGTCTTCGAGCTTGATGGAGAAGTCGCCGCCGACCTCTCCGAGCAGCACTTCGACACACAACGTCATGCCGGGCTCCAGGGCGTAGTCGAAGGCACCCGGGACGGCCTTGTCGGGGTAGGCGAGGAGGGGCCATTCGTCGCAGAGGCCGACGCCGTGCATGAAGCAGCCGTAGCGCTGTGCCAGGAACTTGTCGTCGAGCTGATGGCAGCGGGCGATGAGGTCGGGGATCATCACGCCGGGGCCGAGCATCTCCATGTTGGTCTGGATGTGCTCGATGGCGTGGTTCATCGCGTAGATCATGTCGGGGCGCGGTTTGGCGTCGCCGATCCACCAGGTGCGCGAGATGTCGGTGCAGATGCCGTAGGCGCCCACCAGGTCGGTGTCGAAGGCCAGGATTTCGTTGTTCTTGCAGATGCGCGGGCCGCATTCCTGGAACCAGGGGTTGGTGCGCGGGCCTGAGGTCAGGAGCCGCGTCTCGATCCACTCCCCGCCGCGTCGGATGTTCTCGGCGTGCAGGATCGCCCAGACGTCGTCCTCGGAGACGCCGCCGCCGGGAATGCGCTCGCGGGCAAACTCCTCCATCGCGTAGCACGCGGTCTCACAGGCGTGGGAGGAGCAGCGCATCGCCTTGATCTCGTCGGGACCTTTGACGGCGCGCGCCTTTTCGGTGACCTCCTCGCCCTCCATGACCTCGAAGCCTTGCGCCTCGAGCGCGCGCAGGCCGTGGAGCATGGGCTTGTCCACGGCGAGGCGCATGTTGCCGGGGGCGTGCTCGGCGCAGAGGCGGCGGACTTCGTTTGAGAAGGCGTCGGCGGCGATGTCGATCTTGTCCCCGCGGTCGAAGTAGAAGAGGTCTGCGCCGGAGCGCACTTCGCGCACGAGCGGGTTGAAGGACGACAGGAACGGCGCGTTCCTGTAGTCCCAGATCACCATGTATCCGTCCGCGCAGAGCAGCACGGCGCGGAACGGGTTGTGCGTGTTCCAGAGCTGCATGTTGGTCGAGTCGGTGGCGTAGCGGATGTTGAGCGGGTCGAACATCAAAAGCCCGGCGTAGTCGCGGTCCACGATGTGCTGCGTCAGGCGGCGCCAGCGGTAGTCGCGCATTGCAGCGAGGTTGGGAAGCTCGAGACCGGCCGCCTCCCACTCGCGAAAGGCGAGCTGCGTCGGGCCGATCTCGATCCGGTCCATGTCGTTGGGGGTGCCGTCGCCAAGTGTTGCGCCGCGGGTCGGGTCGATCTTGCGGGTGTCGCGGTAATGCTGGTTCATGGCGTGCCTCCCTTTTGGGCAAACGTGGCAAGCCCGCGGGGGCGCGGCGCGCCTGTTCCCGACACGAGCGTTGCCGTTTTTTGATCGGGTATTGGCTGTTGCGGGGGCGGGATTTGCGGCACTCTGGCGGGATGCAAGCCGCTCCAATCCTGCAACACGCCCTGCCCTATGTGCTCGACAGCACGCGGCGTCTGCCGGGGATTGCGCCGACGGAGCACTGGCTGATTCAGGACGAGGCCTATGCGGCGCAGATGGCCGAGCGGGCGCGGCTGATCGCGGAGCTGCCGGAGGAGGTACTGGCCCTGACGCCCGAGGGGCAGCCGGCCGCCGAAGAGCTGCTGCGGCTGGTCGTGGACGAGGCGCAAGGCTGGGACGGGTTCGAGGTGCGGGACGGTGCGGTGCGCTGTCCTGACGGGCGGGCGGTGGCGATTGATTTCGCACAGCCGCTCGAGACGCTCGCGCAACTGGTGCAGGAGGACCTGTGCCTGCTTGCGCCGGCAGGCGGCGGGTCGGTGCTGACCGGCGCGGTGCTGTGTTTTCCGGCGTCCTGGCGGCTTTCGGAAAAGATCGGGCGCCCGCTCCCGGAGATCCACGCGCCGGTGCCGGAGTATGACGACGGGCTCGCGCGGCGTGTTCAGAGGCTCTTTGATGCGATCCGGGTGGGCCAGGTGCTGATGCGGCACAACCTTTTGTGGTACGCGCGGCCCGAGCTCTACCAACCGCGCTCGGAGATCACGCCGCGCAAGGAGGCCGGGCCCGGCGAATATCTGCGCAGTGAACGGCAGACCTTGCGGCGGCTGCCGCGCACTGGGGCCGTGGTCTTTGCGATTCACACGTATGTGCTGAGTCCCGAGGACGGCTTACGTGCCGTTTCCGTTAGGTAAACCTCGGGGAAAATGCCAAGCGGGCGCCGGATGGGCGCCCACTTTGTGCCGCAATGTCAGCCGTCGACGCGCTGCGCGGAGTAAACAATCGCGCGCAGGTAGTTACCGCTATCATTCCAGACGTTGAGCACGTTGAAGTTGTGCGTGCCTTCTCCGTAGGGCTGTCCGGCGCGCCAGCCGTTGCGGGCGAGCATGTTGGCAGCGGAGGCGAGCGCGTCCACCGCGGAGTAGGGATCGGCCTTGCCGTCGCCGTTGCCGTCGACCCCGTAGCGGATCCAGTTGCCGGCCAGGAACTGCATGTGGCCAAGCTCGCCGGACGGTCCGCCCTTGGTGGCGGCGGTGATGACGCCGCGGTCGACGAGCTGCAGCGCGGCAATGGCATGCGACTCGAACCGGGGATGGCGCCGGCAGTAGGAGGCGAGCGTCACCGCGCCGCCCACGATGGGCGTCGCACCGAGGTAGCCGCCCCAGCTCGTCTCCAGCCCCCAGATGGTCGCAAGGATGCCAGCGGGCACGCCATAGGCGCGCTCGATCGAGGCGAAGGTATTGGGATTGTTGGCTTTCTTGCGCTTGGCTGCATTGATGAAAGCCTGTGCGGAGCTGCCGGAGCGTTTGGCCAAGAACTGCCCCGGGTCGGCCTGCAGCGTGCCGGTCTGGCTTGAGGGGCGCGACTCGAATCGCCACGTGATGCCCGAAAGCTTGGCCCCGCTGAGCGCCTGCATCCCGCGCTGTCCGATGCCGGCGGCCTGCGCCTCGCGGGCGAGGCCCTGCTTGTAGCCGCCGAAGGCGTTCTGGCTGGTGATGCATTGTGCTGCGCTGACCGCTGTCGCGGCCATGGCGATGGCGCCCGCCACAAGGCTTGCTTTGATCATATGACCCGTCCTCTCCCCGAAGTTCCTGTGCCTTGGCTGGACCTTACCCGAAGCCTGCCGGTGCGGTCAGCCCCGAAATCCTGACTTGTGCGACATCTTGCTAGGGCGGGCTTGGTGAGGGCACAACACTCCGTAACCAATTTTTCAACAATGGCCCAGAATAGGGCCCCTTTGAACAAGCTATTGCCGCATTTCGGTTCAACCATAGCGGTACTCAAGTGCGGGACTGAAGCACGAGGTGATTTTTATGAGTACGGGTAAAGGAAAAAGACTATGGAGCAGATAAAATGGCTAAAGATACACAATTCCCATCCGGGAACCGAAAGCAGGCAGATCGCGTAAAACGGGTTTTTGCCAGTTTTGTCGTCAGCGCCGTCGAAGAAGCGGCTGAGGACGAAAAAATGAACGGAACGGGCGCGGCGGCGATTGCCGACTGGGCCAGATCCAAAGAAGGTCACGAAATCCTGTGCAAGGCCGGGGTCACCCCCTGCCCCGATTGCATCGCAGCGCTGCGCGAGTTGGTCGCGCTTTCTGCGCAGACAGGTCCAAGCTGGTCGCGGCGCCAGGTGTTTTCCCACCTCAGACGCGCGCAGACCGATCACCCGCATGACCATTTACCCGCCGCTCTGGGGATGCGGCACGAGGCGCCGCGCGCGGCCTGACGGGTCAAGACAACAAAGCCACCACTCACACGAAAAAAGCGCCCACCGCATCGGGTGGGCGCCTGTCGGCCAGTCTCAGGGAGAAGAACTTAGCAGCTGTAGTAGAGCTGGAACTCCATCGGGTGCGGGGTGTGCTCGTAGGCCTGGATCTCTTCCATCTTGAGGTCGATGTAGCCCTGGATCTGGTCCTTGGTGAACACATCGCCCGCCAGCAGGAAGTCCATGTCGGCTTCGAGCTCTTCGAGCGCTTCGCGCAGGCTGCCGCAGACCGTCGGGATGCCGGCCAGCTCTTCGGGCGGCAGGTCGTAGAGATCCTTGTCCGACGGATCGCCCGGATCGATCTTGTTCTGGATGCCGTCGAGGCCGGCCATCAGCAGCGCCGCAAAGCACAGGTACGGGTTCGACGACGGGTCGGGGAAACGTGCCTCGACGCGCTTGGCCTTCGGCGATTCGGTCCACGGGATACGCACACAGCCCGACCGGTTGCGCGCGGAATAGGCGCGCAGCACCGGCGCTTCAAAGCCCGGGATCAGACGCTTGTAGCTGTTGGTCGACGGGTTGGTGAACGCGTTGAGCGCCTTGGCGTGCTTGAGCACACCGCCAATGAAATACAGCGCCTCCTGGCTGAGGTCGGCGTATTTGTCGCCGGCAAAGAGCGGCTTGCCGTCTTTCCAGATCGACATGTTGACGTGCATGCCGGTGCCGTTGTCGCCCGCGATCGGCTTGGGCATGAAGGTCGCCGACTTGCCGTAGGCGTGCGCCACGTTGTGGATCACGTACTTGTATTTCTGCAGCTCGTCCGCCTGCTTGGTGAGCGAGTCGAAGATCAGGCCGAGCTCGTGCTGGCACGAGGCCACCTCGTGGTGGTGCTTGTCGACCTTCATGCCGAGGCGCTTCATGGTCGAGAGCATCTCCGAGCGCAGGTCCTGCGCCTCGTCGATCGGGTTGACCGGGAAGTAGCCGCCCTTGACGCCGGGACGGTGGCCCATGTTGCCCATCTCGTACTCGGTGTCGGTGTTCCAGGACGCGTCCGTGGCATCGACTTCGTACGAGACTTTGTTCATCGAGGTCGAGAACTTGACGTCATCAAAGAGGAAGAATTCCGCCTCGGGACCCATGTACGCCACGTCGCCGATGCCGGACGACTTGAGGTAGGCTTCGGCCTTTTGCGCCGTGCCGCGCGGGTCGCGCTCGTAGGCTTCACCAGTGTCCGGCTCGACGATCGAGCAGTGCACGCACAGCGTCTTTTCGGCGTAGAACGGATCGATATAGGCGCTGTCGGTGTCGGGCATCAGCTTCATGTCCGACGCTTCGATCGACTTCCAGCCGGCGATGGACGAGCCGTCGAACATGAACCCCTCGTCGAGGAAATCCGCGTCGACCTGGTCGGACATCACGGTCACGTGCTGCAGCTTGCCGCGCGGGTCGGTGAACCGGATATCGACGTATTCGATGTCCTCGTCCTTGATCATTTTCAAGACGTTGTCTGCACTCATAAGTCTAGGTCCCTGAAGTTAGAAAGGTGGTGCGGTTTGGATGGCGCGCGGTTACAGCGCCTCGGGTCCGGTCTCGCCGGTCCGAATGCGAATGGCCTGGTCCACGGTGGACACAAAGATCTTGCCGTCGCCGATCTTGTCGGTCTTGGCGGCGGCGACGATGGCGTCGAGCGCGCTGTCGACCGCGGTATCGTCCACGACGACCTCGATCTTTACCTTTGGCAGAAAGTCGACGACGTACTCGGCGCCGCGGTAAAGCTCGGTATGGCCTTTTTGTCGGCCAAAGCCCTTGACCTCGAGCACGCTCAGGCCCTGGACGCCGACATCTTGCAGCGCCTCTTTGACTTCATCGAGCTTGAACGGCTTGATAATGGCTTCGATCTTTTTCATGGTTCCTCCGCAGCGTCTGGGATTGCGTGAGACCATCTCGGCACGGTGGCCTCAATTGACGAAGGAATGAGGCGGGGGGAGAGTTCCCCGGAATCGCAGGGGTGAGCCTAAAAAACAGGCCGCTTGCACAATAAATAGTCAGAATTGAATCGACGTGCGGCACATCTGGGCAGAGGTCCCTGCCCTGAGCCTGCACATGGCTGTCTTGAGCCGCGCCAACTCACGCAGCGCCGGCGAGACGATCTGTTGAAAAGCCTACAGCTTTTGGCTGCGAATCTGGTGCGAAAGGGCGCTTGGGATCAGGCGGCGACCGTGCGGCGCACGTCGCAGGCAAGCTCGAGCCCGCCGGCATACATCACGTGGGCCGCGTCGCAGTGCAGTTGGTACACCGTGACCTCCTGCAGGCCCGCGTCGGTGACAAAGCTGCCGTCGATCAGGCGGTGCGCCGGAACCATCGCGCTGTCTGTGCCGTAGAGCGCCCGCGCGCGCCAGTCGCGGATCAGGATTTCCTGGTCCCACGGCACCATCATGTCCTCGTCCGGGCGCGTGTGCCCGAGCGAGCCTGCCGCGATGCGCACCATGCGCACGGTGCTGTGCTCGGCGGTGATGGCGGTGATCGGCACAAAGCCTGCGTCGCGGGTGATGAGGCTGTCGCCAAGCCCGAGGTATTCGACCGGCAGCGCCCCGTCCCGCGTCAGCACGGATGTTCCCATGGCAATCCCGGACATCTGAGCCGCCGTAGCTGCCGCGACGTGTCCTGTCCGCTGATCTTGCGCAATATTGGCCATACCACTGAACCTCCGTAACCCACCGACCTTGATTTTGCTCAAAGCTGTGCCGGTTTTCAGCCAAGACTTAGGCAAATCTTTGGCAATTTTTTCCGCTCGCACCCTAGCCCGGCAGGTGTTAATTCCGCGTAAGCGCGGCTCAGAGGCGTGCGATGCGGGTGTGGCGGAATTGGTAGACGCACCAGATTTAGGTTCTGGCGCCGCGAGGCGTGGGGGTTCGAGTCCCTTCACCCGCACCATTAAATTTGTCCTATCGCCTATCGGCTACTTGAGGACTGGTATGGTGTCCTACCGCCTATCGGCTACTTGAGGACAGGTTTGTGTCCTACCGCCTATCGGCTACTTGAGGACAGGTTTGTGTCCTATCGCCTATCGGCTACTTGAGGACAGGATTTACGTTGCGGCGGCGAACGAAAGCACACATTCAAGTCACCCGCGTACAGGCTCCCTCTCCACACCGTGACCTCTCCTTGTGACCCCTGCGGTCCTTGGCTAAGACGCGCGCAACCTAATGCCGCTGCCAAGGAGCCGCCATGATCCCCCGCTATTCCCGCCCCGACATGGTCGCCATCTGGGAGCCTCAGACCAAGTTCCGCATTTGGTACGAGATCGAGGCGCATGCCTGCGACGCCATGGCCGAGCTGGGCGTGATCCCGCGCGAGAACGCCCAGGCCGTGTGGAAGGCCAAGGACGTGGAGTTTGACGTCGCCCGGATCGACGAGATCGAACGGGAGACCAAGCACGACGTGATCGCCTTTCTCACCCACCTGGCCGAGATCGTGGGCAGCGACGAGGCACGCTTCGTGCACCAGGGGATGACCTCTTCGGACGTGCTCGACACGACCTTCAACGTGCAGCTCGTGCGCGCCGCAGACATCCTGATCGCGGACCTAGAGGGCCTTTTGGCCGCTTTGAAGCGCCGCGCGTACGAGCACAAGGACACGATCCGCATCGGGCGCAGCCATGGCATCCATGCCGAGCCGACGACGATGGGCCTGACCTTTGCCCGCTTCTATGCCGAGATGGACCGCAACCTTAGCCGCATGCGCGACGCGCGGGCCGAGGTGGCCACCGGCGCGATCAGCGGCGCCGTCGGCACCTTTGCCAATATCGACCCCGCCGTCGAAGAGCATGTCTGCGACCAGCTGGGCCTTGTGCCCGAACCGATCAGCACTCAGGTCATCCCCCGCGACCGCCACGCCGCGTTCTTTGCCACGCTGGGCGTGATCGCGAGCAGCGTCGAGAACATCGCCACGGAAATCCGGCACATGCAGCGCACCGAAGTGCTTGAGGCGGCGGAGTTTTTCTCGATGGGCCAAAAAGGCTCCTCGGCGATGCCGCACAAGAAGAACCCGGTCTTGACCGAAAACCTGACGGGTCTGGCGCGACTCGTGCGCATGGCCGTGGTACCGGCGATGGAGAACGTGACGCTCTGGCACGAGCGGGACATCTCGCATTCCTCGGTCGAGCGGAACATCGGGCCGGACGCCACGATCACGCTCGACTTTGCCCTCGTACGGCTGACAGGCGTGATCGACAAGCTGCTCGTCTACCCGCAGAATATGCTCGACAATATGAACAAGTTTCCGGGCCTCGTGATGTCCCAGCGGGTGCTTCTGGCGCTGACGCAAGCGGGCGTGAGCCGTGAGGACGCCTACCGGCTGGTGCAGCGCAACGCGCTCAAGGTCTGGGACCAGCGCACCGATTTCCGCGAAGAGCTGCTGGCCGACGAAGAGGTGCGCGCGGCGCTGAGCGAGGATGAGATCAACGAAAAGTTCGATCTTGGATACCATACCAAGCATGTGGACACGATCTTTGCCCGGGTTTTTCCTGAGGGTTAGATCACCCTACTTAAAAGCGCAGCCCGCTATCCAAAACAGTACCAACACACGTTCACGCGCCGTCCCGGGGTGGCGCGATCGCGCCGCCCATGGGGCGGGTCAGCGCGGCCTGACCGTGCCGGTCAGGCGGGTGCTCAAAGATAAGCGATAACTCGGGGTTCAGCTGGCGCTAGCTTCTCAACCGATCCATCACCCGTGCCAAACTCTGCGGCGCGTACCCCAGCTCGCGCACGCGCAGCTTGGCCGTCATCGACACGTCGTCGGGATGGTCCGGGCCGTCCCGGTCGCGCAGCAGCCGACCAAAGAGGTTGAGCGCGCCCTCCTGCTGGGTGATCGCGGCGCCACCCGCAAGCGGGTCGGCGTTCTCGAGGATGCGCTGCATCCGAGCCTCTTCGAACACCAAACCTTCGCGGCGTGCACCTGCCGCCATCCACAGCGCGACCTCCGACGACAGGCCCGGCACGTTGCCCGCCCCGCCGATGATACGGTGATTGCCGGGGAACCAGACCTGCTGGTAGGGGCGCGCGTCGCCGGTGGCGTCGCCGTTCATCTCGATCAGCTTGTCGTCCCAGAGCGTCGGCGGGTAGAGCTTGCGCCGCTCGTCGAGCGCCACCCCGTGCCGCGCCGCCGCCACCAGCCGCGTCAGGCGCTGATCGTGAAAAGCGTGCTTGCGGTTCACCCG
The DNA here is from genome assembly GCF_052825805.1 of Pseudaestuariivita sp. Classification (NCBI taxonomy): domain Bacteria; kingdom Pseudomonadati; phylum Pseudomonadota; class Alphaproteobacteria; order Rhodobacterales; family Paracoccaceae; genus Pseudaestuariivita; species Pseudaestuariivita sp. Next base: position 144,454 of record NZ_JBRBVB010000009.1, read on the forward strand.
CCGGGCAATCGCGCCAAAGATGCCGGGCAGTCCCATCGCGCCAACCGTGTCCCAAACGCCCAGATATTTGATCCGCAGCACATGGCTCTCGCCATACCCGTTCTTGAGGCGCCAGGCGCGCTCGTCTTCGGACGTGGAAATGTGCGGCGACAGGATCGCGCGGAACTGGTTGCTGTCCCGGGTGTCCGGCTTGGTGTCCGGGTCGCGGCTGCGGTAACGCGCGATGGCGCCGGGGATCGCCCTGAGTTGCGCGCGGTCCGGCAGCCCGGTGGAGCGCAAGAGGCCGCAGAGCGAGCGCGCGGTATAGGCGCCACGGGAAAAGCCGAAGACGTAGATTTCGTCCCCCGGCTCGTAGCAAAAGACGAGGTTGCGGTACGCCTCAACGATGTTCTCGGTCAGCCCCCAGCCGAACGCACCGCCGCCGATCCGGTCGATCACTTGGCTCAGCCTGGTGCTGCCGCGGCCCGACCCGACACCGGGCATGTAGAAGACCTGCTGCTTGACCCCGTCCGGCGCGGTGGGTGCCACGGCTTGCGCCAGCTGCACCACGTTGGTCGGCAGGCGCGCGTCCGAGCGGTTCCAGGTCCCGTCACAAAAGAGCGCGATGCGTTTCACCAAGGCTTCCTTTGCCGGCGTGCTGGTTTATGTGCAGCTGAGGCGCTGCGTGTGGAACTCGTCGGCCCGTAAAGCGTCATATGACAAATGCCTGACGAAGTCTCCTGATCCTGAAAGTAGCCGCATGCCCCGCCTTTGGTCCATCCTGGTCTTGCTCGCCACCGCCGCCTTTGTGGCAGGTCCCTTTCTGACGCCCGGTTTCGGCGGGTTCGAGCCCGGCCAGTTCCCGGTCCCGCAGGAGGATCCGCCCGTCCAGCCGGCGGGGTATGCCTTTGCGATCTGGGGGCTGATCTACACGTGGCTCGCGATCTCGGCGGTGTTTGGCGTGTTTAGCCGCGGCACGGATGTCGATTGGCAGGACTTCCGCCCTGCCCTCTTTGTCAGCCTCGTCGCGGGTGCGGCTTGGCTCTGGGTTGCGACGCTCTCGGTGATTGCGGCGACGCTGCTGATCTGGATCATGCTGGTCTCGGCGCTCGAGGCCCTCTTCAAGACCGGTGCCACGGACCGCTGGCTGCAGCAGGCGCCGGTCGCGATCTATGCCGGCTGGCTGACGGCGGCCTCCTGCGTGTCGGTCGGGCTGGTGCTGGCGGGTTACGGGTTCACCAACCAGATCAACGCCGCGATCATCGCGCTGGTGCTGGCGCTCGTCATTTCGTGCATCGTGCAATACGCGCTGCACCGCGCGCCCGAGTACGGCTATGCGGTCATCTGGGCGCTGGTCGCGGTGATCGTTCAGAACGTGGCCCCGTTCAACATCGTGCTGATCGGCTTGTCGGTGCTCGGCATCCTGGCGCTTCTGGCTTTGAGGCTGACGGATACGGAGTGAGCGAAAAAGAGCCGCCCTTTATCTGATACCCTTGGAACTTAGGTGCACGCGCCGCCCGTTTTGCCGGAGGCAAACCTTTGGCTTGACGGGGGCGGGTCGGCGCGGCCTGACGGTGCCCGTCAGGCGGGCGCTCTGTGATAAGCTGCTGTTCGTCCGGTCAAAAGTGACACCCTAGCTCCCACGCGGCCCGCTCAAGTGCTTGCGTAGCTTTGAGGGACCGGGCGTCTTGCGCCCCTTGTAGGGGTTCTTGTCGCCCTGGCCGCGCAGGGTCAGCCGGATCGGCGTGCCGGGCATGTCGAAGTCCGATCGCAGCCCGTTCACCAGATACCGCTTGTAGCTTTCGGGCATCTTGTCGGGGTGCGAGCACATCACGACAAAGCCCGGCGGCCGCGTCTTGGCCTGCGTCATGTAGCGCAGCTTGATCCGCTTGCCTTGCGGCGCAGGCGGCGGGTGCATCGCGACCATCCCGTCGAGCCAGCGGTTAAGATGCGACGTGGTCACGCGCATGTTCCAGACCCGGTGCGCCTCGAGGATCGCCTTGTGAAGACGGTCGAGCCCGCGTCCGGTCCGCGCCGACACCGTTACCAGAGGCGCGCCTTTGAGCTGTGGGAGGAGCCGCTCGAACCCCTGCTTGAGCTGCTTGAGCTTCTCCTGCCGGTTCTCCTCGATGTCCCACTTGTTGACCGCAACCACGACCGCGCGGCCCTCACGCTCGGCCAGATCGGCGATGCGCAGGTCCTGCTGTTCGAAGGGGATCGCGGCATCGAGGAGGACCACGACGACCTCGGCGAACTTCACCGCGCGCAGACCGTCCGAGACTGACAGCTTTTCCAGCTTGTCCTGCACCTTGGCCTTCTTGCGCATCCCGGCGGTGTCGAAGATGCGCATGGGCGTGCCGTCCCAGTCGATCTTGAGCGAGATGGCATCGCGCGTGATCCCCGCCTCCGGCCCGGTCAGCAGGCGGTCCTCGCCCAGAATGCGGTTGATCAGCGTGGACTTGCCCGCGTTCGGACGGCCCACCACGGCGACTTGAAGAGGGCTTTCAGGGGTGATGAGGGGCGGCTCGGTGTCCTCGTCATCTCCGTCGACATCGACGTCCACACGCGGGCCGGTCTCGACGACCTGCTCGGCGGCGTCCTCGATCAGCGGCGACAAGGCGGCGTGCAGATCGCCCATCCCCTCGCCATGCTCACCAGACAGCGCGATGGGCTCGCCAAGGCCAAGCGAGAACGCCTCGATCACGCCCGCCTCGGAGGCCATGCTTTCGGACTTGTTGGCGGCCAGAAGCACCGTTGCGGCCGACTTACGCAGGATGTCGGCAAAAAGCTCGTCGGTGGGCGTCACCCCCACCCGCGCGTCGATCATGAAGAGGCAGGCGTCGGCCTCGGCCACCGCCCGCTCGGTCAGGCGGCGCATGCGGCCTTGCAGGCTTTCGTCGGTCGCTTCCTCGAGGCCGGCGGTGTCGATCACGGTGAACTGCAGATCTCCGAGCCGCGCCGCGCCCTCCCGCAGGTCACGCGTCACGCCGGGTTGATCATCGACAAGCGCCAGCTTCTTGCCAACCAAGCGGTTGAAAAGCGTGGATTTTCCAACGTTGGGGCGCCCGACGAGGGCAAGGGTAAAGGCCATGGGACTCGCGCCGCTGCAAGGTAAGCTCTCGCCTTACACCAGCCGGTTGTCGGCGGAAAGGCTTAGAAGAGTGGTGTCGGGCGGGTGGCCATAGCAGGAAAGGCTGAGCAACAGCGGTTCACGCGCCGTCCCGCGGGGTGGCGCATCGCGCCGCCCACTTTGCAGAAGGCAAACCTACGGTTTGACGGGGGGCGGGTCATGCCGGAGGCATGCCTTTGGCATGACGCGGCCTGACAGTGCCCGTCAGGCGGGGACTTCGACTTAGGCGTAGGCGTCGGAGGAGCGCTCATCTACCGGAACGCGTGCAGCACCCCATTGCCGGACACGACATAGAGCGTGCCGCCCGCCACCACTGGCGCTGTCGTCGCCCCACCTGGCACTGCGATCTGGCGCAGCGGCTCCCCACTCACCGGATCAAAGAACCGCAGGAAGCCGTCGCCCGAGGCCACGATCAGCGCGCCACCCGCCAGGATCGGCCCATGGTGCTGAAAGATCGCCGCGCGCCGGATCGAGCGCCGCTTGGGCACGAACCCCGGCAGGTTCTGGGTCCACACGACGCTGCCATCGCTGCGGTCGAGCCGCACCAGCTGGTTGAGATCGTTGACCGCAAAGATACTGTCTCCGGCAGGCCAGACCGGCGCGAGCGCGCCCATGGTCTGCGTCCACTCCCGCGCGCCGCTGTCGACATTCAGCGCGACAAGGCGCCCGGCATGGGTGCCGACAAAGACTTGACTGCCCGAGATCACCGGATCCGCCGTCACGTCGTTCACGGTGGCGGGCGCGAACCCGTCGCGCTCTCCCACCACGGCCGCGTTCCAGAGCTGGAACCCGCCCTTTCGGAACGCCGCCTGCACGTCACCCTCGCCATAGGCAAAGAGCACAAGGCTGTCGTTCACCGCCGGCGCCGGCGCGCCCTGCACGTTGTTGATGTCGCTCACCCCGTCGAGCTGCCATCGGATGCGGCCAGTCGCGGTCTCGAGCGCCCAGGCCGTGGTGTCGCCTGCCACGATGTAGACCAGGTCTCCCGACACAAGCGGCGCGCCGGTGGCGGTTGCGCCGAGGCGCTGCTGCCAGATTTCTTCACCGCTGGCGGCATCCAGTGCAGTCAAAGTCCCGTAGGCCGAGGAGACGTAAAGCACGCCGCCTGCCACCGCGAGCTGCCCGCCCGCCGCCTGGCCGGAGCGGTCGCGCTCGGGCGTCATGTCCCGCGACCAGAGCTGCGCGCCCGCGGTCGACGTGGCCACGACCACCGAACCACTGTCCATGGTAAAGACGCGCCCGTCCGCCACGACCGGGTCGGTGATGATGCGCTGCCGCTTGCGGTCCCCGGTCCCTATGTTGGCGCTCCAGAGCGGCTGCGGCGCGCTCGACAAGGCGGCATGCGCCACGCGCGTGGAGGGAGAGCCCGGACGCTGCGCCCAGGCCGCGTTCGATTGCTGGGGCGGCAGCGAGATGCCGCGCGCCGCGTTCTCCGCCGCGCTCAGCAGCCGGGCATTCGGCGCCGGATCCCCGCCCTCGCGGATCGCCTCGCGCTCCCCGGGCAGGATCACTTCGGGCTCCGCACAGGCGCTCAGCAGCAAAAGGCCAAGGGCCGGCACAAGACATGTTGCACTGAGCTTCACCGGAACCTCCTCGTCTGCTCGCCCGATGCGCCACGGCTCTTTGCGGCCGGGCGCGGCATCCTGCGCAACCTGGCTTTCGTCACGTTGCGTCCGTCTCGGACGGCTCGCCGCCCAGGGCCACAATCAACTGGCGCGCGCGTTGACGCAAGCCCTCCGTCGCCTCGGCATCGTCGATCAGGCGGGTGAGGCGCGTGATGGCGCCGTCGGTGTCGCCCTCCTCGACGTCGATCAGGGCAAGCTGCTCCTCGGCCAGCGCGCGGAGCGTGTTGCCGGGGACGGCGAGGTTTTCAAAGCCGATCCGCCGCTCTGCCGCCGGTGTCTCGGTCCCTTGCGCCAGGAGCGCCTTGAAGGCGGCGATCTGGCGGTAGATTTGCGGCAGCTCGCCATTGGAGGCCACGCCGGCCAGTGCGCCGGTCGCAGCCTCCGTCTGGCCGTCCTGCGCCTGCTCGGCGGCAATGAGCAGCTGCAGCATGGCCGACCCGCCGGGCGATCCAGCGTCGATCTCTCCCAAAGCGTCGATGCGCGCCTGCGGCTCGGGGCTGTCGAGCGCGCTCAGGATCTCGTCCCCCAGCGCCTGCGCCGCGGCCTCCGTTTGTGCCTTTTGCCACTCGGACCACGCGGCACCGCCGACGATGCCGAGGATGATGAGCGCCGCAATCCAGCCGTAGCGCTTGAGGTAGCCGTAAAGCCGGTCGCGGCGGACCTCTTCGGTGACCTCTTCGATGAAACTGTCGCTGTCGCTCACGTCCCGGCGCCCTCGTGTCTTTCGGTATCTTGGTTTGCGTTGGTCTGGCCCGCATCGGGCCACACAAACCCGCGTCCTGCGCGGTTTACGCCGCCGCCGCACTGGTGCCAACCCCTGACGCAGATCGGGCACGGTCCAGCCGCAGCCTAGGCAACCTGCCGTTTCGTCAAGCAAAGTGAACCGTTTCGTACAGGAAACGCCTGATTTCGATTGCATTGAGCGGGAATGCGCCTATGTCAGCCGTGGACTGATCCCGCTACCAGCGGCTTGAAAGGCTCTCAAGCATGCGAATTTTCCCGATCCTGACCGCCCTCGTGGTCTCGGCCGTCCTCTATTCCGTGATCCTCGAACGCGACACGCTGCTCGCCCTGGCGCGCGGCGACGAGGTCGATGTGGCCGAGGTCCTCGACGGTCCCGAGCCGGTGGCCCCGGAAACCACTGCCGAGCCGGTCTCGGTTGTCGATGCCGCCACAGGGGCGGCAGCAGATCCGGTGCGGGTGATTGCCCGCGCCTCCACCGCCCGCGAGATCGACAGCGCCGTTGTGCTGCGCGGAGAGACCGCCGCCGTGCGCGAGGTCGATGTGCGCGCCGAGACCACCGGCACGATCGTCTCCGAACCCCTCCGCAAGGGCGCACAGGTGGCCGAGGGCGACTTGCTCTGCCAGATCGACCCCGGCACGCGCGATGTCTCGCTCGAAGAGGCGCTTGCCGCCCTCGCCGAGGCCAACGCCCGCGTGCCGGAGGCGGACGCGCGCCTGCTCGAGGCGCAGGCCGCCCTGCCCGCAGCGCGCGCCCGCGTGGCCGAGGCCAACGCTGCCGTGCCTGCCGCCGAAGCCGCGCTTGCACAGGCCCGCGCGGGCGTTCCCGCTGCCGAGGCGCGCCTGATCGAGGCCGAGGCGCGCGTGCCGGAATCCGAAGCCCGCCTGATCGAAGCCGAAGCCCGCATCCCCGAGGCACAGGCCCGTCTGGCAGAGGCCGCCGCCGGCATCTCCGCCGCCATCTCGCGCCTGTCGGAGGCCGAGGCCGGTATCCCGACGGCAGAGGCGCGCCTGGCCGAGGCCGAGGCCAACATCCCTGCCGCCGAGGCGCGACTGGTCGAGGCGCAAGCGGCCCTGCCCGCAGCCGAGGCGCGCCTGCGCGAGGCGGAAGCGAACATCCCGTCATCTGAGGCCCGTCTTGAAGAGGCCGAAGCGGGGATCACAACTGCCGAGGCCCGCCTCGTCGAAGCGCGCGCCGCTGTCCCAGCCGCCGAAGCGCGCGTTCTGGAGGCTGAGGCACGCGTGCCGGAGGCCGAGGCCCGGCTGATCGAGGCACAGGCCCGCATCGCCGAGGCAGAGATCAACCAGAACGCCGCGACCCGCCTCTCGCAGGGCGGGTTCGCCTCACAGACGCGCGTCGCGAATGCCAACGCCTCCATCGAGGCCGCGCGCGCACAGGAACAAGCCGCCCGCGCCCAGCTGCGCGCCGCCGAGGCCGGCGTGCAATCAGCCAATTCCGCGCTCGAAGGCGCCCGCGCCGGGATCGAGGCCGCCCGCGGCCAGGTCACCAGCGCCCGCGCCGCCGTGCAAAACGCCAAAGGCGGTGTCGAAAGCGCACTCGCCGGCGTGGAAACGGCCAAGAGCCAGGTCGAAAACGCCCGCGCCACCATCGCCTCGGCCAAAGGCCAGGTGCAAAGCGCCATCGCCGCCGTGCAGGCCGCCAAGGGCCAGGTCGAAAGCGCCAAGGCCGGCGTGCAATCGGCCAAGAGCCAGATCGAAGGCGCCCGTGCCGCCGAGCAATCCGCCAAGAGCCAGGTTCAGAACGCCACCGCCGGCGTGCAGACCGCCAAAAGCGGCGTCGAAAACGCCCGCGCCGGGGTCGAAAGCGCCAAGAGCCAGATCGAAGGCGCCCGCGCCTCGGTCCAGTCGGCAACCTCTGGCGTCGAGGGCGCCAAGGCCGCCGTCATCTCTGCCGAGAGCCAGGTCGAGGGCGCCGAAGCCGCGATCCAGGCGGCGCGCAGCGGCATCCAGAACGCGCAATCGGGCATCCAGTCCGCCGAGGCCCGCGTCGCCACCGCCCGCAAGGAAATCGAGCGTCTGGATGTCCACGCGCCCTTCGGCGGCCTTCTGGAAAGTGACACGGCCGAGCTGGGCACGCTGCTCCAACCCGGTGACCTTTGCGCGACGGTGATCCAGCTCGACCCGGTGAAGATCGTCGGGTTCGTGCCCGAGACTGAGCTGAGCCGCGTGCGCCTCGGCGCGCCGGCGCAGGCGACCCTCACGGGCGGCGCGACCGTGCAAGGCACCGTCGACTTTGTCTCGCGCTCCGCCGACAGCACGACCCGCACCTTCCGCGTCGAGGTCGCCGTGTCAAACGCCGACCTTTCGATCCGCGACGGCCAGACCGCCGAGCTCTACATCGCGGCCGAAGGCCAGTCCGCGCACCTGCTGCCGCAATCCGTGCTGACACTGAACGACGATGGCGCGCTTGGCGTGCGGATCGTCGACGCGGGCTCCGAGGCGCTGTTCGTGCCTGTCTCGCTCCTGCGCGACACGGCCGAAGGCGTCTGGCTGACGGGACTGCCGGACAAGGCCGACATCATCCTCGTCGGACAGGAATACGTGATCGACGGAGTGCCCGTCGCCCCCAGCTTTGAAGAGGTCCTGCAATGACCGGTATCGTCGATTGGGCTGCGCAGCGTGCGCGGATGGTGCTCGCGTTCATCGCGCTGTCGCTGGCGGCAGGCGCCTTTGCCTACACGTCCCTGCCAAAGGAAGGAGAGCCGGACATCGAAATCCCGGCTCTTTTCATTTCCGTCCCCTTCCCCGGCATCTCGGCGGCAGACAGCGAGACGCTGCTGCTGAAACCGATTGAGACCGAGCTGAGCGACCTCGACGGTCTGAAAGAGATGACCGGGACAGCTGCCGAGGGCTTTGCCGGTCTGGCGCTCGAATTCGAGTTCGGCTGGGACAAGACCAAGATCATCGCCGACGTGCGCGACGCGATGAACAACGCCGAAGCCGACTTTCCCGATGGGGCAGAGCAATACTCGATCACCGAGATCAACTTTTCCGAATTCCCGATCATCATCGTGAACCTGACCGGCGACGTGCCCGAGCGCACGATGAACCGCATCGCCAAGGACCTGCAGGACGAGATCGAAGGCATGGACGCGGTGCTCGAAGCCTCGCTCGCCGGCAACCGCGACGAGATGCTCGAGGTGCTGATCGATCCGCTGCGGCTCGAAAGTTACAACGTGACCGCCGGCGAACTGATCAACGTCGTGCAGAACAACAACCAGCTGATCGCCGCCGGCGAGGTGGAGACGCGGCAGGGTGCCTTTGCGGTCAAGATCCCCTCCTCCTTCGATGACGCGCGCGACGTCTACGACCTGCCGGTCAAGACCAACGGCGACCGTGTCATCACGCTTGGCGATCTCGCGCGCATCCAGCTGACCTTCGAGGACCGTGCCGGCACCGCCCGGTTCAACGGCGAGACCTCCGTCGCGCTGCAGGTGGTCAAGCGCAAGGGCTTCAATCTCATCGACACCTCTACCGCCGTTAAAGAGGTCGTCGCCGCCCAGCAGGAGACCTGGCCGGACGAGCTGACCGCCGCCGTCACGCTTGGCACCTCCAACGACCAGTCGCGCATCGTCGCCTCCATGGTCAGCCAGCTCGAAGGCTCGGTCCTGACCGCCATCGCGCTGGTGATGATCGTCGTGCTCGCCTCGCTCGGCACGCGCCCGGCGCTGCTGGTGGGCTTTGCCATCCCGACCTCGTTCCTGTTGTGCTTTGTCCTGCTGGCGGTCATGGGCATCACGGTCTCGAACATCGTGATGTTCGGCCTCATCCTCGCCGTGGGCATGCTCGTCGACGGCGCCATCGTCGTCGTGGAATACGCCGACAAGCGGATGAAGGAAGGCGTCGGCCCGATGCAGGCCTACGTGGACGCGGCCAAGCGCATGTTCTGGCCGATCGTGTCGTCCACTGCAACCACGCTCTGCGCCTTCCTGCCGATGCTCTTCTGGCCCGGCGTGCCCGGTGAGTTCATGGGGATGCTGCCGGTCACGCTGATCTTCGTCCTTTCGGCCTCGCTGGTCGTGGCGCTGGTCTACCTGCCCGTGATGGGCGGCGTGACGGGGCGCTTTTCGCGCGGGCTCGAGGGCGCCTCGGCCTTTGTGAAACGGCTCCTGCCCTGGTGGATCGCGCGCGCGGCGCTGGTCGTGGCGGCGATCTTTCTGACCTACGTGGGCGCCCGTGCCGTGCTGGCGCCCCAGTGGCTTTTTGGCGCGGAGAGCGTGCCCGAGGGCAACCTTGCCTGGATCATCCCGACGCTCCTCTTTTTCGCCGGCGCCATCCTGTCGTCCATCGCCATCGGCGCCGCGCGCATCGAGCGCCGCGAGAAAAAGGTCAAAGCCGGCTACCGCCGCAGCCTCTTTGGCCATTTCATCAACTTCATCGCCGGCAACCCGATCATGCCGATCGTCAGCATCGTCGCCGTCGGTTTCTTTGTCGTGAGCGTCTTCAGCTACTTTGGCGAGAACAACTACGGCGTCGAATTCTTCGTCGAGAGCGAGACCGAACAGGCCATCGTCTACGTGCAGGCGCGCGGCAACCTCTCGCTGGAGGAAAAGGACGCGCTCCTCAAACGCGCCGAGCGGATCGTCCTGTCGCACCCCGGCATCGACAACGCCTTCTCCTTTGCTGGCGAGGGCGGGCTGAACGCCAACACCGGCGGCACCGAGGCGCCGGGGGACACGATCGGGCAAATCCAGCTCGAGACCATCCCATGGGAGCAACGCCCCGGACGCGCTGACCTCGACGGCGACGTGGTCGTCGCCGAGATCGAAGAGCAGCTCGCCGAGATCCCCGGCATCCAGACCGAGATCCTCGCCCTCGCCGGCGGGCCCGGCGCCGGCAAACCCGTGCATCTTCGCCTGACCGGCGACAATTGGGAGGACCTGATCGAGGGGACCGCCCGCGCGCGCGCCGTCTTCGACGCGACCCCCGGCCTGACGCTGATCGAGGACACCCGCCCCCTGCCCGGAATCGACTGGCAGATCGACGTGGACGTCGAAAAGGCCGGCCGTTACGGCGCCGACGTGGCCACCGTGGGCGCGATGGTGCAGCTCGTCACGCGCGGTATCCTGCTCGACACGATGCGCGTCGACAGCTCGGATGAAGAGATCGAAATCCGCGTGCGCCTACCCGAAGAGGACCGGGTCCTCTCGACCCTCGACACCTTGCGCGTGCGCACGGCGGATGGCCTCATTCCGCTCTCGAACTTCATCACGCGCCAGCCCGTCGCCAAACTCGCCGAGATCAACCGCGTCGATCAACAGCGCTACTTCGACGTCAAAGCGGACATCCTGCCCGGCGTTCTGACCTTCGTGACCGGATCGGGCGACGAGGCACGCCTTATCGGCTACGGCACCGAAAACGAAGACGCGCCCGACTCGCTCTCCATCGGCGAGCGCAGCTATGACGTGACCGGCCTCGCGGACGGCGCCACACGCGCCGAACTCAGCGAGCTTGCCGCCTCCGAAGAGCTGCGCGCCGTGCCGCTCACCGCCAACGAGCGTATCGTAGAGCTGACCAAATGGCTCGACACCGATCCTCTCCCGACCGGCATCGCCTTCGAGTGGACGGGCGATCAGGAGGAGCAAGCCGAAAGCCAGGCATTCCTCTCCTCGGCCTTTGCCGCGGCCCTGGGCCTGATGTTCATCATCCTGCTGGCGCAGTTCAACTCGTTCTACAACGCCGCGCTGGTGCTTTTGGCGGTGGTGCTGTCGACGACGGGCGTGCTGATCGGGATGCTCGTGATGCAGCAACCCTTCTCGATCATCATGACGGGCACAGGGATCGTCGCGCTTGCCGGGATCGTGGTGAACAACAACATCGTGCTAATCGACACCTATCAGGAGTATAGCCAGTACATGCCGCGCATCCAGGCGATCGTGCGCACCACCGAGGCGCGCATTCGCCCGGTGCTGCTGACGACGATCACCACGATGGCGGGCCTGACGCCGATGATGTTCGGGCTGTCGCTCGACTTTGGCGCGGGCGGCTTCTCGGTCGATTCGCCCACTGCCCTCTGGTGGAAGCAGCTGGCGACGGCGGTCGTCTTCGGCCTCGGGATCGCGACGGTGCTGACGCTGGTCTTTACACCGTCGATGCTGGCGCTGCGCGTCTGGATCAGCACTTACGCGCTGGCTCTGGCCCGGCTGTTGGGCCGGCTCTCGATGCCGCGCTCGAGCCAGGTCGCGCGCGACTGGGCGCAGCGCCGTCAGGCCCGCAAGACCAAGGCGCCGCAGATCATCTGGGACGACCCCGCGGGCGATGTCGAAGACGAGCCGGCGGACGTCACACGCCAGACCGAGTTCGTCTTCCCCGGTCCGGTCAAAGCCGCCGAATGATTCGGCAGACCCCACGATTCGTGCAGCCATTGGGTTCCGAATCGTGGACAGTCCCTCTACAGTCCACCAGTGTTTCGATGTCTGCTATCAATGTTGTCGAAAATTTGACGTGATCAAGAAACGCGCGCCTTAGTGGCGTAGTGATATTATGGAGTGAGATCATGGACCAGGTTAGCACTACACCTTGGGGGTGGAATACGGGCGGTGGCATTACCATCGTACCGGTCGACACTGGCTACTGCTCGACGCAAGCGTGCGCTGCCGTGCCGGAAATCGATGCGTCGATGGGCGCCCTCGCCATCGCAGCCGTGCTTGCGCTGACCGCGCTGGCATGGGAAATCAAGCGCCGCCGCAGCGTCTGATTTCATTTAGTTCGCGTCACGCCTGAAGAAGGCGTGCCGCCAAAGGCGTGGCCCGCGGGACGGGGCCACGCCTTTTTCTTTGCGAGGCGGTCTTCTCTCAATACGCAGATCAAAGCCAAAAGCGCGCGCATAATAGCGGGTGACCCGAAACGTGATTCCCAATAGCCTAAATCAAAGCGCCCGCCTGACAGGCACTGTAAGGCCGCGCCAACCCGCCCCCGTCAAACCGAAGGTTTGCCTCCGGCAAAACGGGCGGCGCGATTGCGCCACCCCGCGGGACGTCGCGTGCACGTCCGTTCCGGTTGGATCAGATTGATGACCAGCTGCCTTAGATCAACGTCCAGTCACCCGACATCGCCGCTACCGCCGCGATCAGGATGTTTGCCACTGCGTGCGAGACGATCGGGTCGATGAGTTTGCCGCGGCGCAGATACACCAGCGAAAAGATCAGACCCGCCAGCCCCGCCTCGATCCAACGCCCATGCAGTGCGGCAAATCCCACGGTCGAAACTGCGATGAGGCCAAGCCTCAAAGCAAGACCGCCCGTGTCGAAGCGGCCGATGATGTAGCCGCGAAAGAAGGTCTCCTCGGCGATCGGCACAAGAATGCCGGTGCCGATCACGCGGATGGCGATCCAGAGCGCGCCGAGCAGCCCGGTGACTTCTGCCGCGCCAGGCCCCTCGCCCGCTTCGGCAAAGTAGAGCCAGAACGCCCCAACCACGGCACCGGAGAGATAAGCCAGCGGATCGGGCTTGGCCACAAACGCCATGAGGTCGCGGCGGTAGACAAAGATCGCCAGCGTCATCGCCGCCGCCGTCAGCGGATAGCCTAGAGCCGGGTCTTCGAACACCGCCTGCACCAGCATACCGCCGGCCATGAATGCGATGAACGGCACGATCAGCGCCTCGACCCGCGTCTCGCTCTCGTACGCGGAGACGGGAGCACGCACAGCTTCGGCACCGCGCGCCTTCAAGAGGAACGTCCAGTTGTGCGCGACCCAAAGGACGCCCGCCACCAGACACAGGAAAAAGAGCCAGCCGGCAAAGCTGTGAAATCCGTTGACCGCAAGCTCGGGCGATTGCCACGCGCCGATCAGGATCAGCGCGGTGATCCGCAGCGCATTGAGGCCCCAGCTCGCCAAAAGCGCCAGCGGCCAGAGCACCGCCCAGAACCGCCCCTGCTGCAGGTCCGCGCGAAAGAGGATGGCGTAAAGCACCATGAACCCGGTGATCAGCGCCAGCCCCTCGATCCCCGAACACTGGCTCGCGACCAGCACAACAAAGTCGTCGAATCCGATCATCGCCGCTTCGTAGTTGACGAGGATCGTGCCCGGAAACCAGCTCAAGAGGTAGATCACCGTGTTAAACGTCGCCTGCGCGAGCACATCGACGGACCAGAGCGGGCCCAAAAGGTCGACCACATCCGGCACCAGGAACGCCGGAACCGACAGCGCCAGAAGCGGCAGGCCAAAGGCACTAAGCCACCCCGCCCAGGCGCGCGCCGGCGCCATCGCCAAAAGCCCTCCGACCAGCATCGCGGCGCCACCAGCGGCAAGCGCGGGCAGCACACGGCCAAAGGCGGCATTCATCTCGCCCTGCGGGATCAGCACCAGTGGCGCAAAAGCCACCATAACGCCCGCCAGATGCACCAAAGTCCAAGGCAAAGCGCCGCCCTGCGCCACGACCCGGCCAAAGGCCGCACGCGCGGCAGGCCGCGCCCAGAGGAAAACGCCAACTGCCATCGCGACGCACACCAGCCGGATGAGGCTGCTGCGCAGCCCGCGGCACGCGCTCTCATACGCGGTCAGCTGACACTCGATCGGCGTGACGACCTGATAGGCCACGACAAGCGCGATGAGCTCGGCCGCAAAGAGCCCGGTCCACCAAAGCCCGCGCGACGACGTCATATGAAGCGTCCTTTCCATAGCGGCCGTGCGTGACCCAAAAACATGGCGTCTTCGTGACCAGACTAGGGAGAGTCCATAGCACGGCTCACGCCACGTCGTCGCGCTCCTGCAGGTGCCAGAGCTGCGCGTACCGCCCGTCGCGCGCCAAAAGCGCGGCGTGGCCGCCGGTCTCGATCACCTCACCCTCCTGCAGCACGACGATCTTGTCCGCGTCCGCGATGGTCGACAAGCGGTGCGCGATGGTGATGACGGTGCGCCCCTCGGCGGCGGTGTCGAGCGCGTCCTGGATCTCGTGCTCCGTCTCGGTGTCGAGCGCGGAGGTCGCCTCGTCCAGGAGCAGGATCGGCGGGTCCTTGAGCAACGTGCGGGCGATGCCGACGCGCTGTTTCTCGCCGCCCGACAGCTTGAGCCCACGTTCGCCCACGGGCGTGTCATACCCCTCGGGCAGGCTGGTGATGAAGTCGTGGATTTGAGCGGCGCGCGCAGCGGCCACGATGTCCTCTTCGGTGGCGTCCGCCCGGCCGTAGGCGATGTTGTACCGGATCGTGTCGTTAAAGAGCACGGTGTCCTGAGGGACCACGCCGATGGCCTCGTGCAGCGAGGTCTGGGTGACGGCGCGCAGGTCCTGGCCGTCGATGCGGATCGCGCCGCCGTTCACGTCATAAAACCGAAAAAGGAGCCGCCCGATGGTCGACTTGCCGGAGCCCGACGGGCCGACAATCGCGACCGTCTGCCCCGCGGGCACATCGAGCGTCACGCCCCGCAGGATCGGACGCGCGGGGTCGTAGCCAAACGCCACCTCGTCGAGCGTCACGCGTCCTCCGCGCACCTCGAGCGGGCGCGCATCGGGGGCGTCGCGCACCTCGGCGGGCTGCTCGAGCAGGTCGAACATCTCGCCCATGTCCACCAGCGCCTGCCGAATCTCGCGGTAGACCGTGCCGAGAAAGTTCAGCGGCATGGTGATCTGGATCATGTAGCTGTTGACGATGACAAAATCGCCGACGCTCAGCGTGCCGTTCTGCACGCCGATGGCGGCCATGACCATCACCACCACCAGCCCCGATGTGATCAGGAACGACTGGCCGAAGTTGAGGAACGCGAGAGAGTAAGACGTCTTGAGCGCGGCGCGCTCGTAGCCGGCCATGGCCATGTCGTAGCGCTCTGCCTCGCGGGCCTCGGCGCTGAAATACTTGACCGTCTCGTAGTTGAGGAGGCTGTCGATCGCCTTTTGGTTGGCGTCGGTGTCCTGGTCGTTCATCTCGCGGCGCAGCTTCACGCGCCACTCGGTCACCGCAAAGGTGAACCAGACGTAAAGCGCGATGGTGACGGCGACGACCAGGAGATACCAGGGGTCGAAATAGAAAAAGAGCACGCCGCCGATCAGCAAGAGCTCGAGGATGAGCGGGCCGATGGAAAAGAGCAGGAAGCGGAGCAGGAACTCGACGCCTTTGACCCCGCGCTCGATGATGCGGCTGAGCCCGCCGGTCTTGCGCGTGATGTGATAGCGCATCGAGAGGGCGTGGATGTGGCTGAACGTCTCGAACGCGAGCTTGCGCAGCGCGCGCTGTGCCACGGGGGCAAAGATCACGTCGCGCAGCTGCTGAAAGCCGTTGGTCATCAGGCGCGCCACGCCATAGGCGATCGTCAGACCGACAGCGCCCAGCACCAGGTCCGACACGCCGTCCTCGGCCAGCGCATCGACGGCGCGGCCCTGCAGCATGGGCGTGCCGACGGCGATCACCTTGGAGAGAAGCAGCGCCAGCATCGCAAAGACGACGCGGCGCCGTACGGCGGGCGAGTCTTCCGGCCAGAGATAGGGGATGACCTTACGGATCGTCCGCCAGCCCGAGCGGCGTTCGTCCTCGGCAGTGCGCGCGGGCTTGGCGTCGCTCACTCGGGCACCGTGAAGACCTGGCCTGGGTAAATCAAGTCAGGGTTTCGGATCCGGTCGCGGTTGGCCTCGAACACCTTGACGTACTGCGCGCCTGCACCGTAGCGCGTCTGCGCAATCGCCCAGAGCGTTGCGCCGGGCTGGACGGTGACGGCGGTGATCGGCGCGGCGGCGGCGGCCACTTGCTCGGCTGCGCGTTCGAGGGCGGCCTCGCTTTCGCGTTTGAAGGGCGTTTCGACCCGGCTCACCACGTCGCCGGTTGCATCGACCGCGTCCACGCGCAGCGTGTAGACGCCGGTGTCGATGTCCGGCAGGTCGACTGCCCAGCTGCCGTCCTCGCGGATGCGCGACGTCGTGATTGCGCCGTTGTCGAGGTAGACCCGCACAAAGCCGCCTTCGGTGCCACGTCCAGCCAGCGCCACGTCACCAGCCTCCGAATAGCTGATCGTGTCGAGCGCGAGCGGGGCCGGCATCTCGGGGCTTGGCGTAGGCGCTTCGGGCGCCTGGAGCAGGCGCACTCCGTCGCGGCTCGACAGAAACACGGTCGGCGCCTGAGGCGCGGCGGGCGCAGGCGAGGTCAGCGCCTGCGGCGCGCGCGGCGTGCCAGGCGAGACAATCGGAGCTTGCGAGACAGCCGCCCCCGCATCGCCAAAGCTCTGCGGCATTTGCGGCGCGGGTTCTGCCCGTCCAGCCACCAGCGGCGCGGAGGGCGTCGCAACGGGTGGCTCTGTTTGGATTGGCGCTTGCGGTTCGGTGGTAGCTACTTCCGTCGTTGGTTCAAGTGCAGGTGCAGCGGCAGCTGTGTCACGTTCCGTGTCTGCGACAACAGACACTTGCGGCGCTACCGCAACCTCTTCGGTTGGTGTGACCACCGTCTCCGAAACCTTGGTATCCGCCGTGTCCGTTGCAACCTCTGGGTCGTCACGCGTGATCCTTGTCTCGGCCACTTGATCCGGCGCTTCGGATGCCACCTCGGCACCTTCCTCCACCGGCGCGGCGTCAGCCCGCGCGATCTCTTCCACCGCAGGCTTCACTGCCACAGGTGCGGCGGCGATGATGACCTGATCCTCGGACGTCACGCGCGTGCCCGCGACATCGGCATCGAGCGTCAGGACCTGCGCCTCTTCGGATTGCTCGATGGTCAGGAAGGCCACGAACTTGCCCGACCCGTCCGCTTCGGCCTGCGCGATTTCCGCGCCGTCGACGGCCAGCGACACCGTTGCGCCCGGCGCAGCCGAGCCGGCGATCAACGCGGTGCCGTCGGCCTCCACCCGCACCAAGTCGAATGCCGGTGCGCCATCCGGGTCTGTCGGCGCCTCGGCGGTGTCCTGCGACGCGGGCTCAGATGGCTGGACCTCTGGATCGGCCAAAGCCACATCCGTCCCCCCGGCATCTGCCGAAGCTGGCCCATCCTCCACAGGCGCCGTTGCAACCGGTGCCGAGGCCGTCACGCTGGACGGCGCCGCGGTCTCCGGCTCGCGCGGCGGCAAGAGCCCGGTCGCAGCGAGCCCGCCGGCCACAAGGCCCGCACCGAGCGTGAACAGCAAAACGGGTTTCCCCGCCAAAGAAGACAACAAACCGGCCATGTTAACCCAGACCCCCCGGGGCGCGCACTTTGGCGCTTTTAGCAACGCGCGTGTCAATTGCCAACGCGGCTGCTATGTTTGGCCCTGAATTCGCATCAATTCCGTCCCGAGAGGCCCTTCATGCCCGCTTTGTCCGTCTGCGTCTTTTGTGGCGCGCGCTCCGGCACCGATCCGCGATTCGAGGAGGCGGCGGAGGCGACCGGCCGGATGCTCGCCCAGTCGGGCGCGCGGCTGGTCTTTGGCGCCGGCGATGTGGGGCTGATGGGCACCGTGAGCGCGGCCTGCACCGCGGCGGGCGGACGCACGCTTGGGGTGATCCCCACGCACCTCGTCCCGCGCGAGCGCGAGGGTCGCGTGCCCGAAGGCCATCTGGTCACCGAAACGATGCACGAGCGCAAAAAGGTGATGTTCATGAACGCCGACGCCGTGCTGCTCTTGCCCGGCGGGGCGGGCTCGCTCGACGAGATCTTCGAGGTGCTGACCTGGCGCCAGATCGGCCTGCACGCCAAGCCGATCTTGGTGCTCAACGTGGCCGGCTTCTGGGACCCGCTGCTGGCGCTGATCGAACATGTGATCGCGCATGGCTTTGCCGATCAAAGCCTGCGGGACATGATCACCGTCGCGGCGGACGTCGGAAGCCTGGGCCACGCGCTCTCCGCCATCGGGGATGGGTGAGATCACCCATCCTACATGCGCGCCGGTCACGTAGGATGGGTGATTTCACCCATCCCGGCTGATCTCGATCACGGTGATTTCCGGGGCCACGCCAAACCGCACCGGCGCAATCGAACACCCGATCCCGCCGGAGACCACCAGATCGCGCCCACCCTCGCGCACATGGCCATAGGCGAAGCGGTTGCCAAAGCGCGACGGCACCATCGGCGACCAGCCAAAGAGGCGCACCTGTCCGCCGTGGGTATGGCCCGACAGCGTGAGCGCCACGCGGTCCGGCACTTCGGCAAAGATGTCGGGCTCATGCGCCATCAGCACACACGGCCTCCCGTCGTCTGCCACCCGCACCATCGTCCCCGGCAGATCATCGAGACCGACCAGCCGCCCGTTCCTTCGGATCGCCAGTTGGTCCTCGAGCCCCGCCAGCCAGATGCCCGAGCCTTCGAGAAAGAGCGCCTCGTTCGAGAGCACCTGTATCCCTACCTCCCCCAGCGCCTGTGCATAGAGGTTTGGCCCGCCGCCCCGGCGCTGTGCGCTCAGGTCATCCCACCAGTCGTGATTGCCCAGCACTGCAAAGACGCCATGACGCGCGCTGAGACCCGCCAGGACCGGCGCGGCGTCGGAAAACTTCACCGGTTTCGACACGAAACTGTGGCTTGCGGAGAAGTCTCCGAGCAGCAGCACAAGATCACCTCCCAGCGCATTGGCGCGCTGCACCACCTGCCGCAGCCTTTTGAGGCCCACGTACGGCTCGCCGAGGTGAATATCGCTGATGACCACAATGCGGAGCGGCGGCGCGCTCCAGTCCGACCTTTGGATTGCCCAACGCTTCACCCTCAGCCGCAAGGCAGGCTCGATGAAAAAGGCGTAGAGCCCAGCAAAAAGGGCCGCCAGCGTCGCCGCCAGCAGCCCTTTGAGAAACCCGCGCCGGGTCATGTGAAACGGGTCACATCACGCACCGCTTACATGCGGCTCGCGACGTTCTCCCAGTTCACCAGCTTGTCGAGGAAGTTCGACAGGTACGCCGGGCGCTTGTTGCGGAAGTCGATGTAGTAGGAGTGCTCCCACACATCACAGCCCAGAAGCGCTGTCTGGCCAAAGCAGAGCGGGTTCACGCCGTTCTCGGTCTTGGTGACCTTGAGGCTGCCATCCGTGTCCTTGACGAGCCATGCCCAGCCTGAGCCGAACTGGCCCGCGCCCGCGGCAGAGAAGTCTTCCTTGAAATTGTCGACCGAGCCAAAGCTCTCGGTCAGGGCCTTTTCCAGCTCGCCCGGCATGGCGCTGTCGCCCGGACCCATCATCTCCCAGAACTGGTTGTGGTTCCAAAGCTGGCTGATGTTGTTGAAGATGCCGTTCTGCGCCACCGCGCCCGCGTCGTAGGTGCCGGTGATGATCTCTTCGAGCGACTTGCCCTCCCACTCGGTGCCCTCGATCGCCTTGTTGCCGTTGGTGACATAGGCGTTGTGGTGCAGGTCGTGGTGATACTCGAGCGTTTCCTTGGACATGCCGTTGTCCGCAAGCGCATCGTGCGCGTAGGGAAGGTCGGGAAGTTCGAATGCCATGGGCGGCCCCTTTCATCTTTTGGGTTCGTTTGACTACTCCATGTGCGCGCTCCAGAGCCCGCGTCAAGGGGCCGCGGGGAAGAATGCCGCGCTGTCGGTCTCCTGCCGGGTCAGTCGACTTCTTTGATCTCGCAGGTGCCGCGGCTGCTATAGCTGCGACCACCACCGGCAAAGCTGACGCGCATCGCCACATCGCCTGTGCCACGCGTAATCGTCGTCCGATACGTCACGCGCAAATTGTGGCCCTGCATCGCGCGCATGCTGTGCGTCCACACAAAGGTCACGTCGTTCCCGCGATCCCGCCCCACACGCACCTCCATCGGCTTTCTGTCGTTGTAGTGCAGGATGATCGGGTCCGAGGCGACCGCCGTCTTCGATCCCGTCTTGTGCCCGACAAAGAGGACTTCGGGGATCCAGTTGGCTGAGATCGGTTTGATCTTGCATGTGTAGGCTGTGGTTGTCGCATGGGCGGCCGGCGCCGCAGCCATCACCGACATCACAGCGAGAATAAGGGAAAGGCGGCGCATGCGCACTCCATTGACACAGTTTGTGTCAGCATACGCCATCCGGGCTTGACCACAACCAACCCGCAGCACGCTGTGCCGCTAAGTCACCCGTGCCAGCCCACGGGCGCGTCCGCGTCGGCAGCGGTGCGCAAAAGCTGCGCGACGTAATCCGCAACCGACCGGAAGCACACCACATGGACCTGCTCGCCCTCGGCCCAGAGCGCCGCTGCCACCTGCGCGAGCCGCGTGCGGCGCAGCGTGCCGTCTGCAAAGGCCGCGCTTCGCAAGTCTGCCGGGGTCAGCTTGCCCAGCACATCGCGCGCCGCAGCGCCTGTCACCGTGAAATACGCCCGCGCGTCCGAGACGTTGACCACCAATGCGTGACACTCCGCCAGAGCGCCCTCGAGGACCGACACCTTGGCCGGCGCGTCGCCATGCGCGCAGAGCAGCAGCGCCTCGTCCGGAGACATCCAGCCCAGCGCCACGTCGCTGCCGCGCACGATCTGGCCCACGCCCGGCATCTCGGTCCCCGTCACGGCCGTCAGCGCGATGATCACCGCCGGATCGCTGAGGTCCGCGCGGATCGTCAGCATGCCCGTCGCTGGCATCTGGCTGACCTCGGCCAACCCCTGCGTCAAAACCACCGCCTTAGACATTCTGCTTCTCCCCCTCGGGGTCATAGAAGACCGGATCGACGATTTTGGCCCTCACAACGCTGCCGCCCGGCACTGGGAAGTCGAGCACTTCGCCCATGCGGTCCGGCCCGTGCCGCACAAGCCCCATGGCAATCCCCTTGCCCAGCGTCGGGGAGTGGTAGGTCGAGGTCACCCGCCCCTGCACGCGCCTCTGGTCGTTGGCATTCCAGCCGTCCTCCACCGCATAGGCGCCATCGGGCAGGACCGAGCCGTCGGTCGTCTCGAGCCCCACCAGCTTCCACCGTGCGGGATCGGCCATGTGGCTGCGCTCCTGCGCGCGCTTGCCGAGGAAGTCGTCCTTCTTCTTGGAGATCGCCCACTGCATGTTCAGGTCCTGCGGGATCACCGTCCCGTCGGTCTCGTCCCCGATCATGATAAAGCCCTTTTCGGCCCGCATGATGTGCAGACATTCCGTGCCATAGGGCATGACGCCGAACTCGGCGCCCGCCTCCATCAGCATCTCCCAGAACTCGAGCCCTCGGCTCGCGTCGACCGCGATCTCGTAGCTGAGCTCGCCGGAAAACGAGATGCGGTAGGCGCGGCAGGGAATCCCGCCGATCTCGCCGTCTTTGAACGCCATGAAGGGCAACGCCTCGGCGCTCACGTCCATCCCGCCCAGCTTTTCCAGCACTTTTCGTGCGTTTGGGCCCACCACGGCAACCTGTGCGAGCTGCTCGGTGGCGTTCACCACCCAAACCTTCCAGTCCCAGAACTCGCATTGCAGCCAGTCTTCCATGTGGCCGTGAATGCGGTCCGCGCCGCCGGTTGTGGTGTGGCAGAGGAAGGTCTCCTCATCCAGCCGCACCACCACCCCATCGTCGATCAGAAAGCCGTTTTCCGAGCACATGAGCCCGTAGCGGCAGCGCCCGGGCTTCAGCGTCGACATCATGTTGGTGTACATCATGTCGAGGAACTTGCCCGCGTCCGGCCCTTTCACGATCAGCTTGCCCAGCGTCGAAGCATCGAGCAGGCCGAGGTTCTGGCGGGTGTTCGTGACCTCCCGCATGACCGCGTCATGGATGCTCTCGCCATCCCGCACATAGGCGTAGGCGCGGCGCCAGGGGCCAACCGGCTCCCACTCCGCGCCGTGTGTGTCGTGCCAGTGGTGCATCGGCGTCTTACGGATCGGCTGAAAGAGCTCCCCCCGCGCCTCGCCCGCGATCGAGCCCATCGAGATGGGTGTGTAGGGCGGGCGGAAGGTCGTCGTGCCCACCGCCGGGATATCCTTGTGCAGCGCATCCGCCAGCACCGCCAGACCGTTGATGTTGCTGAGCTTTCCCTGGTCCGTCGCCATGCCGAGCGTCGTGTAACGCTTGGTGTGCTCGACACTCTCGTAGCCTTCCTGCGCGGCGAGCCGAACGTCTGAGACCTTCACGTCGTTCTGGAAATCGAGCCAGGATTTCGACTGGAGACGCTTTTCAGCACGCGCCGGCATCTGCCAGACGGGGGAGAGCGGCGCTTCGTCCGTCGCTTCCGCCCCTTCGAGGATTTCAGGGAGGGTCAGATCGCCGTTGGCAGCGCCAACACAAGAGACAAACCCCGTGCCATCCGCGCCTGTGGGCGGCTGGGAGGCGTCGGGTTTGAACATCGCGCGGGTCTCGTCCCAGACCAGCTTGCCGCCACAGTGCGACCAGAGGTGCACCACGGGGGACCAGCCACCGGACATGGCAACGGCGTCGCAGGCGATCTCGTCGACGGCGCCCCCATCGGAGTCCATGCGGCAGAGGCCGATCCCGGAGACGCGCTTGCCGCCCATGACCTTGGCAATGGCATGGCCCAGCTCGACACGGGCGCCGCGATTGCGTGCCTCTTCCATCAGAGGGCCTGCGGTCTCGCGCGCATCGGCGATCACGGCGATCTCGACCCCGGCGTCCATGAGCGCAAGCGCCGTGCGGTAGGCGTCGTCGTTGTTCGTCGCAATCGCCACGCGCTGACCGGGCGCGACGCCGTACTCCACGAGGTAGTCGCGCATGGCCGAGGCGAGCATCACGCCGGGGATGTCGTTGCCGGCAAAGGAGAGCGGGCGTTCGATGGCGCCGGTGGCGGTGATGATCTCGCCCGCCCGGATGCGCCAGAGGCGGTGGCGGGGTGCGTCGCTGCCGGGCTGGTGGTCCGCGACCCTCTCGTAGCCCAGCGCGTAGCCGTGATCATAGACCCCTGCCCCCATGGTCCGCGCGCGGAGGCGGACGTTGGGCATGGCCTCGAGCCTCGCGAGGGTGTCTGCGATCCAAGTGGTCACAGGCTTGCCGTTCACCTCGCCACCATCAACCGGCGCGCGGCCGCCCCAGTGCGGGGTCTGCTCGAGAAGGAGGACTTCCTTGCCTGCCTCACCTGCTTTCAAGGCCGCCTGAAGGCCCGCAACGCCGCCGCCGATCACCAGCGTGTCAACGTGGGCGTAGAAGTGCTCGTAGGTGTCCACGTCGCGCGCCTCGGCATCGGGCGCCTTTCCGAGACCTGCGGACTTGCGGATGAACGGCTCGTAGATGTGCTTCCAGAAGGGGCGCGGGTGGATGAACATCTTGTAGTAAAAGCCCGCGGGCAGGAACTTGGAGAGCGCGTTGTTCACCACGCCGATGTCGTGCTCGAGCGACGGGAAGTGATTCTGCGAGGTACACGTCAGCCCATCAAACAGCTCGGTCGTGGTGGCGCGCTGGTTCGGCTCGGCCCGGTCGCCGGTGCCAAGGTTGACCAGAGCATTGGGCTCCTCGGCGCCCGAAGCGACGATCCCGCGGGGGCGGTGATACTTGAACGAGCGCCCGACGAGCATCTGGTCATTGGCCAGAAGCGCCGAGGCGAGCGTGTCACCTTTGTAGCCACGATAGCTCTTTCCGTTGAAGGTAAAGCTGCGCGGTTTGCTGCGGTCGATGTGGCGGCCGCCTTGGGGCAGTCTGTGGCTCATCGTTTTGGACCTTGGCGTGGGTTGTGGGTGCGGGAGCCTCCGGCGGAGGTATTTTTAAACCAGAGAAGCACGGGACGGCGCGTCATTCGGCCATCTCGCGCCAGCTCCAGCCGGGGCGTTTGACGGAGATGGCGTCCTTGACCTCTTGCGGCGGCGCGAGCGTCTGGGCCGGGTACGTGCCGAAGACCTCGAGCGTGCGCGTGCAGCGGACGGCGTGAAAGTACTTGCCGCAGCCGTAGGCGTGGCGCCAGCGCTCGATATGCACGCCCTTGGGGTTCTCGCGCTGGAAGAGGTAGGCGGTGAAATCGGCGTCCGACGCGCCGGGGCCGAAGCGTTTGAGATGCGCCTCGCCCTCGGCGTGGAGTTCGGTTTCGTCGGCCATGACGCCGCAATAGGGGCATTTGAGGGTCAGCATGGGCCATTGTCCTCGGCTGGGCGGAACGCAAAAAATCCGGCGCTCGGGCAGGAGCGCCGGATCGGTGTCATCGCGGGTGCGCGGTGGGGCGCGCGGGTTTTGTTATTCGCCTTCGGCTGCGCCGGCAGCGGCGCCAGCCGCGCCTTCGACCGCGTCAGCTGCGCCTTCGATGCTGATCGTGACGTCGGAGCTTTCGCCGCCCGAGGGGAGCGCGCCGCCAAAGACGACATAGGCGAGGATGCCGAGCACAACGACGACGGCGCCGAGGATGAAGGCCATGCCGTTGCCGCCCCCGGTCTTTTCGGTGGTTGTGTGGTGCGAGCTGGTGTTGTGTGCGTCGGCCATGTCGGGCCTCCTTTCGTGTCTTTGGTTGGCGACACAACGGGGAGGGGCCGGGGGGCGTTCCGAAGTTTTTGGGGGGTATTGTGGTGGGCGCGCTCAGTTGGGAGCGTGCGTTGGTTAGGTTGGGTGATGCCGTGGCGCATGGCTTTGATAAGGGCAAATAAATCAGAAACTGATGCGTGTCGGCAATTTACAGAGCACATGCGGTTGAGATGCGCAGCGCGCAGCGCGCGGAGTCCGGACTTGTCGGCAATGACGCCGCAGTGGTGGAATTTGACGGTTAGCATTGATTGACCCCGCAGTTCCACAGGTGTGCGACAAACCAGTCACCGTAGCCCCACTGAACAGTAGCGGGCACAAGCAAGGCACACTCCAGATAAACCAAGTAATCCAGTTCGTCTGAGGTGCGATTCATCTCTTCCAGTGATCTAAGCGTCCAAGCGTCAATGGTGCCTATATTGTGCCGAATTGGTGCTCTGACATTACGCTCCATTTCCGCATCGTCTGGTAGTTGGCGAGAATTGAATAAAGTGGCGATCTTTTCTAAAAGTTGTATTTCGAGTGCTTTTGTAGTCGACCACACGTATGAGCGAAGGCTATGGATGAGAGCTGCATTCGCATAGCCTCGATGTCGATTTCGCTGTACAGAAATTAAAGCGAACCCAACTAAAGTTGTCGCAACACCTAGTGCTCCTGCTCTAGAAAAAGCTTCAGGATCGCGCTGGCTCGCAGAAACCGCTGTAAGAAAAATCCAAACTGCTCCTAGGATCACACAGCTAAAGAGAGCCAGCTTTTTTGACTTTTGAGAAGGAGCAATGGGAAGTGTCGACGTGAGTGGGTCTACAGAGTATCCAGAGTTCAATGCGCCACCCCCGCAGCAACGGACTCGTCGATGAACCGCCCTTCGGTGAAGCGATCCAAACCAAACTCCTTTGTCAGAGGCGAGGAGCCTTTGGCCATCAGCTCGGCAAAGCCCCAGCCGCTGCCGGGGATGGCTTTGAAGCCGCCGGTGCCCCAGCCGCAGTTGATGAAGCATCCCTCGAGAGGCGTCTTGGACAGGATGGGGGAGCGGTCACCCGTGACGTCGACGATGCCGCCCCAGTGGCGGAGCATCTTGAGCCGGGAGATCATCGGGAAGGTTTCGATGAGCGCCCTCACCGTCTCCTCGAGGTGGTGGAACGAGCCGCGCTGGGTGTAGGCGTTGTAGCCGTCGGTGCCGCCGCCGATCACCATCTCGCCCTTGTCGGATTGGCTCATATAGCCGTGCACGGTGTTGGCCATGATGACCACGTCCATGCAGGGTTTGATCGGCTCGGAGACGAGTGCCTGCAGCGGGACGCTTTCGATGGGCAGGCGGAAGCCGGCCATGTCTGCGACGACGCCCGAGTGACCCGCGACGACGACGCCGAGTTTCTGGCAGCCGATGGGGCCCTTGGTGGTCTCGACGCCGGTGACCTTGCCGCCTTCGGAGCGGACGGCGGTCACTTCGCATTGCTGGATGATGTGCATGCCCATGTCGGTGCAGGCGCGGGCGTATCCCCAGGCGACCGCGTCGTGCCGGGCGGTGCCGCCGCGGGGCTGCCAGAGCGCGCCCATGACGGGGTAGCGGGGGCCTTTGAGCTCGATGATCGGGCAGAGCTCCTTGACGCGCTGGGGGCCGATGAACTCGGTCTCGACGCCCTGGAGGTTGTTGGCAAAGGCGGTGCGCTGGTATCCGCGGACCTCGTGGTGGGTCTGGGCGAGCATCATGACGCCGCGGGGGCTGAACATGATGTTGTAGTTGAGGTCCTGGCTGAGCGTCTCGTAGAGCGAGCGGGATTTCTCGTAGATCGCTGCCGACGCGTCCTGGAGGTAGTTCGAGCGGATGATCGTCGTGTTGCGCCCGGTGTTGCCGCCGCCAAGCCATCCCTTTTCGAGGATCGCGACGTTGGTGATGCCGAAGCGCTTGCCGAGGTAGTAGGCGGTGGCGAGGCCATGTCCGCCGGCGCCGATGATGATCACGTCATACGAGGGGCGCGGCTCGGGCGCTCCCCAGGCGCGACCCCAGCCGGTGTGGGACCGCAGCGCCTCGCGGGCGATGGCAAAGGCCGAATAGCGTTTCATCGTGCACTCCCGTCATGTGCCGGCGCGGTCCGCATTTCCCGGGCCGGCCCATGTGTGATCTGATGCCAAAACCCGGCGCGCGTCAGGTGACGCCATGCGGCATCCAGCGCGTTCTTAGCGACATCACCTTTTGTCGCAATTGGGCGCTGCGCCGCACTTGTCCCTTTTGCCGCGCCGGCAGGCACATTAGGTACCTGCGGGACGGCACGCAAAGGGTTTGGGCGCAAGATGGCATTTTGGGGATTCTGGCTGGCGACGGGGCTGCTTGTGCTGGTGGCCTGCGCGATCGTGGTGCTCGCGCTGCGGCGCGGGTCCGATGAGGGCGCGCAGGACTTTGACGTGCAGGTCTACCGCGACCAGCTGACGGAGGTGGACCGGGATCTCGCGCGCGGCGTGCTGGGCGCAGAGGATGCCGAGCGCGTGCGGACGGAGATCTCGCGCCGCATCCTCGCCGCCGACGCCGGGCGACAGGGGCTGAACGCAGGGCCGTCCAGCTCCGTCAACTGGGCGGTGGGCGGCGTGCTGGCCTGCGCGATTGCCGGCGGGACCTATTACACCTACGTGACCATCGGCGCGCCGGGGTACGGCGATTTCGGCCTCGAGCACCGTCTGGCGCTGGCCGCCGAGTTCAAGGAGACGCGCCCCTCGCAGGCGGAGGCGGAGGCGGACATTCCGCCGCCAGCCGTCGTCGATGCTTCCGAGCAAGTGCTGGGTCTTGTGCAGCAGCTGCGGGAGGTCGTGGCGGACCGACCGACGGACCTGCGCGGGCACCAGCTGCTGGTGCAGTACGAGGGCGCCCTGGGCAATTATCGAGCCGCCTATGAGGCGCAGGACAAGGTGCTGGAGATCAAGGGCGACGCGGTCACCGCCGCCGATATCGCGACCAAGGCGGAGCTGATGATCCTGGCCGCGGGTGAGTATGTCTCGCCGGAGGCCGAGGCGGTGCTGAACGAGGCGCTGACGCTGAATTCGACGCTGGGCTCGGCGCGGTACTACTACGGGTTGATGTACCTGCAGACGGGTCGTGCGGATTTGACCTTCCGGTTCTGGTCGGACCTTCTGGAGCGCGGGCCAGAGGAGGCGCCTTGGATCCCGCCCATCCGCGCACAGATCGAGAGCATCGCCGCGCAGGCCGGCGAGCGCTACACACCCCCTGCCCCGGACCGCGACCTGCGTGGGCCGACCCAGGACGACATCGACGCTGCCGAAGACCTCACGCCGGAAGAGCGGATGGAGATGATCCGCGGCATGGTCGGGCGCCTGTCGGACAAGCTCGCCACCGAAGGCGGCACGCCGCAGGAATGGGCGCAGCTCATCCGCTCGCTGGTTGTGATCGGCGACATAGGGCAGGCCCGCGCGGTCTGGGACAATGCGCAGGAGGTCTTTGCGGACACGCCGGGCGCCCTGGTGCCGATCCAGCGCGCGGCGCAGCTTTCGGGGATCGACTGATGCTCTTCGAAGACCCGGCGGAGTTCGCGGCAGCGGTGCCTCAGGGGCGCGCGCTGATGGGCCTCGATCTGGGGGAAAAGACCATTGGGCTGGCGCTCTCGGACCGGCTTTTGTCGACGGCCACGCCCGTGCACGTGATCCGGCGCAAGAAGTTCACGACCGACGCGCGAGAGCTGATCCAGTGGATTGGCGCGCGCGAGGTTGGCGGGCTCGTCATGGGCCTTCCGCGCAACATGGACGGCTCCGAAGGGCCGCGCTGCCAGAAGGCGCGCGCCTTCCTGCGCAACCTCACGCCTCTGACGGACCTGCCGATGACGCTTTGGGACGAGAGGCTCAGCACCGTGGCCGCCGAGCGCGCGCTTTTGGAGGCGGATACGTCGCGAAAACGTCGCGCGGAGGTTATCGATCAAGTCGCGGCGGCGTATATCCTGCAAGGGGCGCTCGACCGGCTGGCGCATATCCGAAAGGACACACCGTGAGCGACGACGTCTGGAAACGGGACGAAATCCAGAGCCCCTGCGTCAAGATCTGCGTGATCGAGCCAAGCTCGCGCCTCTGCGCGGGGTGCCTGCGCTCGATCGACGAGATCGGCGCATGGTCACGCTATTCTCACGAAGAGCGTGCCGCGATCATGTCCGACCTGCCTGGCCGCGCCGGTCGGCTCAAGAAACGCCGCGGCGGGCGCGCGGCCCGGCTTTCGAAACGGGCGGTCTGAGGCGCCAGCACTGTTTCCGCTCGGAAAAAGTGCGCCCCGTCACGTCCAGCGCCGCGCGCCTGATCCGTCAGAGCCGAGGGTGTCGTCCTTGTTGTAGAGCGGGCAGCTTTCGAGGCTGAGGCAGCCGCAGCCGATGCAATGGTCCATGTGGCCCGCGAGCTTTTCCATCAGGGCGATCCGCGTGCGCAGCCTGTCCTGCCAGAGGGCGCCGACCCGCGCCCAGTCCCTGGCTGTGACCGCGCGGGTGCGTGGGAGCGTGTCCAGCACCTCCTTGACCTCGCTCAAAGGGATCCCCACCTGCTGCGCCACGCGGATGATCGACAGGCGCCTGAGCTCGCGCCGATCATAGCGGCGGTGGTTGGCATCCGTGCGCCAACTCTCGATCAGGCCCTCGGCCTCGTAATAATGCAGCGTGGAGACCGGCACCCCAGCCCGCTCCGCCATAGCGCCCACGCTCAGGTCATTCGGGACTGCGCGTTTGTTCGATTTTTTCGCCATCTTTCGCTTGACCTCAAGTTCGCTTGAGGGATTACCAACAGTGCATCCCTGCGCCTGTCAAGAAGGACAATGACGATGCAAAACCCTCTCGCCTGGCTTCTGCGCCGCGAAGACCTCATCCGCAAACGCCGCCACATGGACGCGCTGCGTGCCGACCCGCATCTGGCGCGGGACATCGGGCTCAGCGGGCCTTGGACTTGGCGCTGAGTGCCTCCTGTCCTGGGCCTGACCCGGGACCTCTTGCTCCACTCCCGGCTTTGCGCGACGCTGCGCCGACCCCGGAGCGGAGAGAGACATGCCCAAAGGATACTGGATCGCCCATGGCGACGTGCACGACGCGGACGCCTACGAGCTTTACAAGGCGGCCAACGCCGCGCCGCTTGCGGAATACGGCGGCACGTTCCTCGTGCGCGGCGGCGTGCGAAAGCTGGCCGAGGGCGCGGCGCGCGGGCGCACTGTCGTCATCGCGTTTCCCAGCTACCAGGCGGCGCTCGATTGCTACAACTCGCCCGGCTACCAAAAGGCCATCGCCCTGCGGCAGGGCATCGCGGAGAGCGATCTGGTGATCTGCGAGGGGTACGAGGGATGATCCTCGACCGGTTCCGCGCGCTTTTTGCCCATCCCGCGCCCGAGCCCTTGCCGGAGCCAGACGCGCGCCTCGCTCTGGGAGCGCTCCTCGTGCGCGTGGCCAAGTCCGACACGACCTACCGCGTCGCGGAAATCCAGCAGATCGACCGCATCCTTGCGCTGCGCAACGCGCTTGGCCCGATCGAGGCCGCCAAGCTGCGCGCAACGTGTGAAAAGATCGAAGCCGAGGCGCCCGAGACCGAAGAATTCGCCGCGCTCATCCGCGAGACCGTGCCCTACCCCGAACGGGTCGGCGCAGTGCAGGCGCTCTGGCAGGTCGTGCTCGCCGACGGGGTGCGCCACGAAAACGAAGAGGCGCTGGTCAGCCTGATCGAAGGCACCCTTGGCGTCTCCCGCGCCGACAGCGCCGCGGCCCGGGCGGAGGTCATGGGGTAAGGCGTCGCGCGCAACTCGCCCCTTGGCAGACCGCCCGCACACGCCTACCTGCTATGCCATGTTCGAAGCGCTTCTCTCCCGCCTGACCGGCCCCGCCCCCGATCCCCTGCCCGACGCGGATGCGCGGCTGGCGCTTTCCGCCCTGCTTGTGCGTGTGGCGCGCACCGATGGCGAGTATTCTGGCGCCGAGAAGGAGCGCATCGGCAAGATCATCGCAGCGCGCTACAAACTCTCCCCGTTCGAGGCGCAAAAGCTGCAGTCTGAGGCGGAAACGCTCGAGGGCGAGGCGCCCGACACCGTGCGCTTTACCCGCGCGATCAAGGACGTCGTGCCCTACGACGAGCGCATCGCGGTGATCGAGGCGCTCTGGCAGGTGGTGCTCGCCGATGGCGACCGTGCGGCGGAGGAAGACGCGCTCCTGCGGCTGGTCGCCTCACTGCTTGGGGTCAACGACCGCGATTCGAACATGGCGCGGCAGCGCGTCGCCGGCTAGGCCATGGGCGCCTTTCCGATGTACATGCGCCCCGAGACGGAGGCCGCGCACCAGGTCTTTTGGGATCACATCAGCGACGCCCTGCGCGAGGCCCGCACGCCGCTCGCGCGGCCGCAGCACCTGATGGGCACTTGGCGGGACCGCGGGCTGGTGCTGTCGCAGACCTGCAGCCTGCCCTACCGCTGGTCGCTGGCAGAGTACGTCGACCTGGTCGGCACACCGGATTATGGCCTCGCGGGGTGCCCGCCGGGCTACTACCGGTCAATGCTGGTGGGATTGCCGCAGCTTCGCGGGACAGGGCCAGAGGATTGGGCCGACCTGCGCCTTGCGCTCAACAGCTATGACAGCCAGTCGGGCCTCGCGGCGCCGACGCTCCACCTCGCGGCGCACGGGCTGGCGTTCACCAAATCACTGAAGACCGGCGCGCATGTCGCCTCGGCGCAGGCGGTGATCGACGGCAAAGCCGGGATCGCAGCGATCGATGCGCACACCTGGCGGCTCCTGGAACGGTACGAGCCTGACCTCACCGCGCGGCTGATCGTTCTGGACTTGACGGAGCCGACGCCGGGCCTTCCCTTCATCACCGCCAAGGGCAAAGGCGCAAAAGTCCGCGCGGCGGTCGAAACCGCGCTTGAAACCATCCCGGAGGAGACGCGGCACGCGCTCGATCTCAAGGGCCTGATCCAGATCCCCAAAGAGACCTACCTCGCCTTGCCGAACCCTCCCAGCGTCGCGGATGACCCAGCGTTCGCCGATCTGGACAAGCCTGTCTGATCACGCGATAGTCC
The DNA here is from genome assembly GCF_052825805.1 of Pseudaestuariivita sp. Classification (NCBI taxonomy): domain Bacteria; kingdom Pseudomonadati; phylum Pseudomonadota; class Alphaproteobacteria; order Rhodobacterales; family Paracoccaceae; genus Pseudaestuariivita; species Pseudaestuariivita sp. The sequence continues at coordinate 176,190 of NZ_JBRBVB010000009.1, forward strand.
GCGGCTGAACCCGTCCGCACATCCGCAGGATAGCGCCTTTTGACATCTGCCACCCCGGTCATCGAAATCCGCGACCTCCACAAATCCTACGGGGACCTCGAGGTCATCAGAGGCGTGTCGATCACCGCCAACCGGGGGCAGGTCGTCTCGCTCATCGGCTCGTCGGGGTCCGGCAAATCCACGCTCCTGCGCTGCGCCAACCTGCTCGAGCACAGCCAACAGGGCGAGATCGTCTTTGACGGCGAGCCGGTCAGCTGGAAAGGCGCCGGCCTCGCGCGGCGCCCGGCAGACGCGCGGCAAGTCACGCGTATCCGCACAAACCTGTCGATGGTGTTCCAGCAGTTCAACCTCTGGGCGCATATGACCGTGCTGCAGAACGTGATGGAGGCGCCGGTGACGGTGCTGAAACGCGATCCGGCCGAGGTCGAGGCCAAGGCCCGCGACTACCTCGCCAAGGTTGGGATCGGCGACAAGGCCGACGTCTACCCCGCCCAGATGTCCGGCGGCCAGCAGCAACGCGCCGCCATTGCGCGCGCGCTCTGCATGGAGCCTCAAGCGCTGCTCTTTGACGAGCCGACCTCCGCCCTCGACCCAGAGCTGGAACAGGAGGTCGTGCGCGTCATTCGGGCGCTCGCCGAAGAGGGGCGCACGATGATCATCGTCACCCACGACATGCAGATGGCCGCTGACGTCTCGGACCACGTGGTGTTCCTGCACCAGGGCAAGATCGAGGAAGAAGGCACGCCTGCCCGCGTCTTTGGCATGGCGCAATCCGAACGCCTGCAGGGCTTTCTCAACGCGCGGCAGGCGTTATGACTGCCCGCATCAATCACTCAACAAAGATCACTCAACCAGACCACTCATCGCTAGGGAGAACACGATGAAAAAGCTGATCCTGACCACCACCGCGCTGGCCTTTGCCGGCACGCTTGCCCTCGCCGACGGCCACTCGGTCGTACGCATGGGCACCGAGGGCGCCTACCCTCCCTACAACTTCATCAACGACGCGGGCGAGGTCGACGGGTTCGAGCGCGAGCTGGGCGACGAGCTGTGCATGCGTGCCGAACTGACCTGCGAATGGGTCACGAACGAGTGGGACAGCATCATCCCGAACCTCGTCTCGGGCAACTACGACACCATCATCGCCGGCATGTCGATCACCGACGAGCGCGACGAAGTCATTGATTTCACGCAGAACTACACCCAGCCCGACCCGTCGGCCTACATCGCGACCTCGATGGACGTGGACCTCGAGGGCGGCGTGATCGCCGCACAGACCAACACCATCCAGGCCGGCTTCATCGCCGAGCAGGGCTGGACGCTGCTGGAGTTCGCCACCCCCGAAGAGACCATCGCCGCCGTGAAAACCGGCGAGGCCGACGCGGTGCTGGCGGACTTTTCCTACCTCGAGCCGATTGCCGCCGATGACGGCGATCTGATGATGCTCGAGCGCCGCGAGCTGATCGGCGGCGGCATCGGCATGGGCATCCGCGAGAGCGACACCGAGCTCAAGGAAAAGTTCAACGCCGCGATCCAGTCGATGAAAGACGACGGCTCGCTCAACGCGCTGATCGAAAAGCACCTGCCGGGCTCCGAGCTCTTCTAAACAAGACCGGTGGGAGCGTAGCTCCCACCAATTCCCATCCCTGCGACGGAAATTTCCTCCTGACTAAATTCCTGCTACCAGACAAATCCGAGGACGCTCACTCTGAAATTGAGGCGTTAAGATGGAGCAGTCTCAAACGTATTTTGGACAATAGGTTTGTAGCTTCGACGTATGTGTGGATCTTACTTCTCCCTATATTTCTGCGAGTTTCTCAAGAAATCCCTGCGTTCACTGTTATTTCACCCTTCAATGCAGAACCCGCGCTCAAAATTTACTTTGATATCCCATTCAATTGGATCGTTCTTTATTACTCTGCAATTTTTCTAGCTTTTGCCCGTCTACTATATTCAATTTTTTGCCCAGCTTTTTTAAGGCAATACAAAACATCATCTGAGGCACTAGCTGAAGGTTTCACTGCGACAATGCTAAAAGATGAAGCCGCAGACTATGCCGCCATTTACTTCAAGAATGCGTTGCCGCATCGGCTTAGCCAAGAAGGCTTTGAACTCGATGCGTTCCTAGACGAACTGCGTATCACCCGCAGAAGCTTGGAGCTGTCTGGAGACGAAACTGATACGGACCTCAACGATCTAATTGCTGGCACTCGGTTGCGCTCCATTCCAAGCGACGAGTCCCAATTTATTTTATTAGACGCGCAACCAGTCGTTCCGGCAGTATCCGTTGTGAGTACGGACAACAGATCAACTCACAACCTTATTTGGAAATTCCTCAGACTACAGGATGTAGCTTTTCGCCGAGTTCGTATTATGACCACTTTGCTGGTCATCATTGGCATAACCGCGGCCACTTACCCCTTTTTGCAAGGGCTCTTGTTTGTAATAACATATACTTCTTCCTAAATCTTCCGATTAGAGACGAAATTATTCTAATTTATTTGGGAAACACTTTTGAATATCTCTCTTGAAAACTCTATGTCTTGTCTCACAGCGCCCTACACAGAGATTAAATGATAAAGTTATCTATAGCGGTATTCTTCGCCAGCTTCATCGCCGTGTCGATCCCGCTGCATGCCAAGCTTGTCGATTGCCGCGACGTGGCCTCGGCGCAAATGTGCTGAGCGGCGTCAGGCGGCTTGGGGCGGCGCGCAGGCGCGGATGACGAGCGTGCGGAGCATGTGCGCGTCATAAAGCGGCATGGCCATCGCCTCTCCGCCTACCACCGAGACTGCGGGTGAGAGATAGCGCACGCCCGGCAGGGGCAGCGCGCAATGAGGGCCGACTTCAAGGCCGCGGCTGATGGGGCAGCGGGTGAGGTGTCCTTCGGCCAAAAGGTGCTCGGTCAGCGGATCGTAGCGGGACGTCGGCCCGGCGCCTGCGCAATTCACCACGAATCCGGTCTCGTGCACCCTCTCGTTGCCTTCCGCGTCGCGGATCACCACCCGCGCGCCTTCCGAGCCGTGCTCGATGCGCGCAACGGCGCCGGTGAGCATCCGGGTCTGGCCGGTCTCTTGCAGCCGCGCGAAATCGAGGATCGTGTCACGGGTCCCGCCCCTGAGCCAGAACCGCAGTGCCGCCGGGACGCGGCGGGCCTCATCGGGGTCGGTGACGTAGGTGCTGAGCCCGTGCTCGAGGAAATGGGCGCGAAAGCCGGCCCGAATCTCCCGCATCTCGTCGCCTTGCGCTTTGGCGTGTGCGATGGCCGCCTCGACTTCGGCAAGGAAGGGCGCAGCGGTGGCATGGCCTCGGGAGAGCACCGGCTCGGTCAGCTTGCGCGGCAGGCGCGGCACCAGCGGCGGCGGCACCATCCCGTCAGGCGCGCAGGCCACGAGACGGACGTCTGCGTCCGGCAAGTGGGACTGGCAGAGCCGCAGTGTGTCGAGCATCGAGGCGTTGCCGCCGACGCAGAAGATTTCGGCGCCCGCAGTGATGTGCTCGGCGATGCGCGCCTCGTTGCCAAAGAGCGTCGGCACCGCAAACGCGCCGTCGTCGCCCTCGATGCGCAACGTCGACGGGCCGCCGGGCGCGATGTCCACGCTGTCCGCCGTGACGGTGTCCCCTGATGCCAGCGTGAGGTGCAGGCGGCCTTCTGTTTCGTGCAGGGTCAGCGCGGTGTCCGTGCGGCGTTCGACCTCGACGCCGGTCGCCTCGAGCGCGGCGATGCGGGTGGCCACGCACTCTTCCATGTAGTCGCCATAGACCTCGCGCGGCGCGTTCACGCCGTAGAGGTCTTGCGCCGCGAGAAGAGGTTCTGCGGCGGCAAGCCAGTCGGGTTGGCGCCCCTGCATTCGGGCACGCAGGTCATCGAAATTGCGCTCGAGCCAAACGGCAAAGGCGGAATCGATGTCGTCCGCCGGGGAATTGAGCAGGTAGGAAAAGCGCCATGGCGCCTCATCGGTTGCGGCGTAGGCGACGCCGCGCCCGAAGGCGTCCGCGTTCGGGCCGATGAGCAGGATACGCGTGCCGGGCGCAAAGCGCGCTGCCTGCAGGAAGGCGAAGGCCGTGATCCCGTCGCCGACGATGGCATGCGTGCGGTGCGGCATGGTGCGTCCCCCCTTTTCGACCCTGTCTTGGCCCACGCTGGGCTCAGTCGCGCGCGGGCCTTCATGTCCTTGCCGCTGCGCGCAGGTCTGTCAACTGCGAGGCTGGTTTGCGCGCCGGGCGCTGGCATCGCGCGGCGATTGCGGTAGAGTTTCCGGGCAGAATCAACGGCGGGGCCGCGCCATCTTTTCGTTTTGTACCGATCCCGCCACGCTCGAGACGGCGCGCTGGTTTGCGTGCTACCTGACGACGGGCAAGCACCTGACGGCCTATTGGTCGTTTGTGACGGTGTTGGTGCTGCTCGCGGTCACGGCGCCGACGGCGCTACTGTTCGGCTTTGGAGGCGCAGTCGCGGCGCGGTCGGGTGTGGCGCCGGTGCGGTGGTTCGGAAAGGGCTATATCGCGATCGTGCGGGGCGTGCCGGACATCGCCTTTTTCCTCTTTTTCGTGATCGCGCTCGATCAGGGGTTCGAGTGGCTGCGCCATCAGGCGCTGTGTCCCGAGTGGACCGAGCCGATCCGGCAGGGCAACGACTTTGTGGTCTGCACCGAGGCCAAGCTGCCGCTGGGCAATGCGCCGCAATGGGTGCACGAGCTTTACGGGTTTGCGCTGGCGGTGCTGACCTTTGCCATCGTGTTCGGGGCCTTCGCGGCGAACGTTTTGTTCGGCGCGCTTCGGGCGGTGCCGAAGGGGCAGATCGAGGCGGCGCAGTCGTACGGGATGAGCGAGCGGCAGGCGTTCTGGCGGGTGCTTGTGCCGCAGATGTGGGTCTATGCGCTGCCGGGGCTGTCGAACCTGTGGATGGTGCTGATCAAGGCGACGCCTTTGCTGTTCCTGCTTGGCGTCGAGGACATCGTCTATTGGGCGCGCGAGCTTGGCGGGATCAAGACGTCGCGGTTTACGGATTACCCGCATGGGGATTGGCGGCTGTGGTACTTTCTCGCGCTCTTGGTGTTTTACCTTGGGTTCACCAAGCTGTCGGAGGTGGTGCTGGGCCGGCTGACGGTGCGGCTCAATCGCGGACAGGCGACGCTGGGAGACGCGGCATGACGTGCGCGCTCGTCCGCCCTCTCGGGCGGCCTCGCATGAGGTCTGCGCGATGAGCTGCTGGCAAACTGTGCAGGATTATGGGCTGCGTTCGCTGGGTTATGGTGAGCGGCTGCTGCCGCGCGAGGACATCACGCTCTGCGAGCAGTTCGTGCTGATCGGCTCGGGCATGATCTGGAACGTCTATTTCGGTGTGCTGGCGCTTGCAGCCGGGTTCGTGCTGGCCAATGCGGTGGCGCTGGCCAAAGCCTCTGCGCGGCGGCGTCTGCGCAAGCCTGCCGAGGCGTTCATCCTGCTGTTCCGGGGCTCGCCGCTCTTTATCCAGTTCTTTCTGGCGTATTTCATATTCCTGCGTCTTAAGGACGGGGTGCCCGGCACGGACTTTCTGACGTCTGCGGCGGCGGGGGCGCTGGTGGTGCTGTTTTTGAACACCGCCGCCTATTCGGCGGAGATCTTTCACGGGGCGCTCAAGTCGATTCCCAAGGGCGAGGTCGAGGCGGCGGACGCCTATGGGCTCGCGGGCTGGGCGCGGTTCCGGCGCATCCTTTGGCCGACGCAGATGCGGCTTGCTTGGCCGGCGTACACGAACGAGGCGATCTTTCTTTTTCATGCGACAACGCTGGTCTTCTTTACCGGCTTTCCGGCGCAGCGGCAGAGCGCGGATGCGCTTTACTATGCCAATTACTTTGCCGACCGGACGTTCAACCCGTTTGTCCCCTACCCGATCCTAGCGGGGTATTTCATTCTGCTGACGCTGGTGATCCTGGGTGTCTTCGGGCTGGTGAACCGGCGGCTCAATCGGCATCTGCCGCAGGAGGCGCGCCTGAAGATGCGGGCGCCGCGCGTGATGCTGCGGTAGGATTTGAGTTTATTTGGGAAGATGAAGATGGAGCCGGGCACGCCGCTGCGCATCGCGGCGCTTGATCTGAACGGGCAGTGGCGGGGCAAGCGGCTCGAGGGGGCTGCGGCCTGCAAGGGTGCGATCCGCATGCCGCTTTCGGCGCTGTCGGTCGACATCTTTGGGGAGGACATCGTGGGCTCGCCGCTGGTGTTTGCCAGTGGCGACGCGGACGGGGTTGTGCGCGCGACGGGGCGCGGGCCGGTGCCGATGCCGTGGCTGGCGCAGCCGCAGGCGCTCGAGCCGGGGATGATGGTCCGGGAGGACGGCACGCCCTTTGCGGCCTGTCCGCGGCAGGCGCTGGTGCGGGTGCTGGAGCGGTTTGCCGCGCGGGGCTGGCGTGTGACGGCGGGGCTCGAGATGGAGTTCATGCTGGTCGACGACAGTGGCGCCGCGCCAGTGCCGCCGAGAAACCCGCTGTCGGGGCGGCGGCTTCGCAGTCAGGAGATCTTGTCGGCGCGGCTCCTCGATGCGTTTGATCCGTTTCTGAGCGATCTGGCGGCGGGCGCCACTGCGATGGGGATCGATGTGGAGACGATCACCTCCGAAGGGGGCGCCGGGCAGTTTGAGGTCACGCTGAGCGCGGTGGAGGCGCTGCGGGCGGCGGATGATGCGGCGCTTTTCAAGGCGCTGGCGCGCGGGGTGGCGCGGCGGCACGGGGTGGCGGCGACGTTCATGGCCAAGCCCTATGCGGAAGATGCAGGCAACGGGATGCACGTGCATGCGTCGATCTGTGACGACGAAGGGCGGAATGTCTTTGATGATGGCTCGGCGGAGGGCTCGGGGTTGCTGCGGCAGGCCATTGCGGGGTGTCTGGCGTGCCTTGGGGATGCGACGCTGATCTTTGCGCCGCACGGCAATTCCTACGCGCGGCTGGTGCCGGGGATGCACGCGCCGACGACGGCGCAGTGGGGCTACGAGAATCGCACGGCGGCGCTGAGGGTGCCGGGAGGCAGCGCCGAGGCGCGTCGGTTAGAGCATCGCGTGCCGGGGGGGGATACCAACCCGTACCTCGTTATGGCTGCCGTGCTGGGAGGTGCGCTCGTCGGGATCGAGGATGCGCTGGTCCCGCCCTCGCCGGTCACCGGGAACGCCTATGAGACGGAGGCGCCGGGCCTTGCGGAAAGCTGGGAGGAGGCCGTGGAGCGGTCTGCCGCCTCGCAGCTGATGCGCCGTATCTTTGCGTCCGAGCTGGTGGAGACGCTGGTGCAAACCAAGCGGCAGGAGATTGCCCGCCTTGCGGACATCGCGGAGGCCGAGCGCTGGCAGGTGTGGCTGGAGACGGTCTGAGCCTTGCCGCCTCGCGGAGGGGCGACTATCACGGTCCTCAGGCAACCCCAGCGAGGCAACATGAAAATCGGACTACTCGTGGCGGGGCATGTGCCGGACGTGCTGGTGGCCGAGTTCGGCACCTATGGCGACATGTTCAAGGACTTCCTCGGCGGTCAGGGGTTCGACTTTGATGTCTATGACGTCGTGGATGGCGTCTTCCCGGCGAACGCGGAGGCCGCGGACGGGTGGCTGGTGACCGGGTCCAAGCATGGCGTCTATGACCCGCTTCCGTTTATCCCGGTGCTGATGGAGTTTATCGCCGAGATCGCGCGGAGCGGGCGGCCGATGGTTGGGATCTGCTTTGGCCACCAGGCGATTGCGCATGCGCTTGGGGGCAAGGCGGAGAAGTTCGACAAAGGCTGGGCCGTGGGGCGCACGGTCTATGACACGCCGGAGGGTTCGCTGACGCTTTATGGATATCACCAGGATCAGGTGACGCAAAAGCCGCCTCAGGCGGAGGTGATCGCATCGACGGCGTTCTGTCCGTACGCCGGGCTGCAATACGGAGACCATATCCTGACGCTGCAGCCGCACCCGGAGTTCGATGCCGCCTATGTTGAGGCGCTCTTGACGACGCGGGCTGTTGGCGTGGTGCCAGAGGATGTGGTCGAGACCGCGCGCGCAAGCCTGACGGAGGGCGCGACGGACGGGCGCGCCACGGCGGACCGGATTGCGCGTTTCTTCCACGCGGCAAGGGTGCAACGGGCATGACGGACTGGCTGCAATCGACGCCCGAGGCGGCGCAAAGCTATCTGGCCGGGCGCACGCTCGACGAGGTGGAGTGCATCATTGCGGACCTGCCGGGCATCGCGCGGGGCAAGGCGGTGCCGGCCTCGAAATTCGCGCGGCAGAACTCGTTTCACCTGCCGAACTCGATCTTTTTCCAGACGCTGACGGGCGGCTGGGGCGAGGCGGCGGGCGAGGAAGGCTTCACCGAACCGGACATGATCCTGAAACCGGACATGTCCACGGCGACGGCAGCGCCCTGGACGGGTGACTGGACGCTGCAGGTGATCCACGACGCCTTCACGCGCGAGGGTGTGCCGGTCCCCTTTGCACCGCGCAACGTGCTCAAGAACGTGGTCGCGCAGTACGAGGCGCTTGGCCTCAAACCCATCGTTGCGCCGGAGATGGAGTTCTTTCTCGTGGCGCGCAACACCGATCCGGCGCAGCCGATCACGCCGATGATGGGGCGCTCGGGGCGCCCTGCGGCGGCGCGGCAAGCCTATTCGATGAGCGCGGTGGACGAGTACGGTCCGGTGATCGACGACATCTACGACTTTGCCGAGGCGCAGGGGTTCGAGATCGACGGGATCACGCAGGAGGGCGGCGCGGGACAAGTGGAGATCAACCTGCGCCACGGCGATCCGGTCAAGCTGGCGGACGAGGTCTTTTACTTCAAACGGCTGATCCGGGAGGCGGCGCTGCGGCACGCCTGTTTCGCCACGTTCATGGCGAAACCGATTGCGGACGAGCCGGGCTCGGCGATGCATATCCACCACTCGATCCTCGATGCCAAGACGGGCGAGAACATCTTTACGGGGCCTCAGGAGGGCGAGACGGAGCGGTTCTACAACTTTATCGGGGGCTTGCAGGAGTACCTGCCTTCGGCCATCGCGGTGCTGGCGCCTTATGTGAACAGCTACCGGCGGTATGTGAAGGACCACGCGGCGCCGATCAACCTCAGCTGGGCAAGAGACAACCGCACGACGGGCATCCGCGTGCCGGTCTCGCCCCCGCAGGCGCGGCGGGTCGAGAACCGGCTGGCGGGGATGGATTGCAACCCCTACCTCGGTATCGCGGTGTCGCTGGCCTGCGGCCTTTTGGGGCTGGTGCACAAGTGCAATGCCGGCCGCGCCTATCGCGGCGACGCCTACGAGGAAGAGACCGGGCTGCCGCGGGATTTGGGCCATGCGCTCAACCTCTTTGACGCCTCGGACGCGCTGCACGCGGTGCTGGGGCCTGAGTTCGCGCGGGTCTATTCCATCGTGAAACGTGCCGAGTATGACGAGTTCCTGCAGGTGATTTCTCCCTGGGAGCGCGAGCATCTGTTGCTGAGTGTCTGAGGTGCCGGGCCGCGTGCTTTGGCGGAAGACCCCGGATCGGGTCCGGGGCGCGGTGTGCCGGTGACGGACCTTTTGACCGCCAACGATGCGCCGGGCGCTTATCCCGCCAGCTACTATGCGGCGACGGCGGAGACACTCGCGCCCTTCGCTCCGCTCAGAGGTGGCGCGCGGGCGGATGTCTGCGTCGTTGGCGGCGGCTACACCGGCCTTTCGGCTGCGCTGCATCTGGCGCAGGCCGGGCTGAGCGTCGTGCTGCTCGATGCACAGCGCGTGGGCTTTGGGGCCTCGGGGCGGAACGGCGGGCAGCTTGGCACCGGATGGCGCAAGGATCAGCAGTGGATCGAGGCGCGGCTGGGGCTCGAGACCGCCAAGGAGCTGTGGACAATGGCGGAGGAGGCCAAGGCGCTGACCAAGGCATTGGTGGCCGAACACGCACCTGAGGCGCAGTATAAGCCCGGGGTCGCCTATACATGTTGGAAGGCGGCGGACGTGCCGGACGAGCACGCCTATGCCGAGCATATGGCGCGGAGCTACGGCTATCACCGGATCGTGCCGCTTGACCGTGCGGCGTGCCGCGACCTCGTGCACTCGGACGCCTACCACGGCGGCATCCTTGACTGGGGCGCGGGCCACATCCACCCTCTGCGCTACGCCCTGGGGCTGGCGCGGGCCTGTGTGGCGGCGGGCGTGCGGATCTGCGAGACCTCGACTGTAAAGCGGATTACCCAAGGCGGGGAGGTGCGGGTCGAGACGGACGCGGGCCATGTGACCGCCGATCACGTAATTCTGGCAACCAATGGCTATGACGCGCTGCACCGCCAGGTGAAGGCGCGGGTCATGCCGATCAACAACTTCATCGGGGCGACGGAGCCGCTGGACGATCCCGCGCGGGTGCTGGCGCAGGATATCGCGGTCGCCGATTCCAAGTTCGTGGTGAACTACTTTCGTCTTTCCGAAGGGCGGCTGCTCTTTGGCGGGGGAGAGAGCTACGGCTATCGCTTTCCGCGCGACCTGGGGCGGGTGGTGCGCAAGCCGATGCTCGAGGTCTTTCCCCAGTTGCGGGACGTGGCGTTTACCCATGTCTGGGGCGGCACGCTGGCGATCACGGCGCAGCGCCTGCCGCACTTTGCCCGTTTGGCGCCGAATGTGCTGAGCGCGGGCGGGTTCTCGGGACATGGCGTGGCGCTCGCTAGTTTCGCCGGGAAGGTCATGGCCGAGGCAGTGACCGGAACGGCGGCGCGATTTGATGTGCTCGAACGGTTGCCGACAACGCCATTTCCGGGCGGCGGTGCGTTGCGCAGTCCGCTGTTGGCGCTGGCGATGACGTGGTTTGCGCTGCGCGACCGGATGGGTCTTTAGGCACTTGAGACATCGAGCGTTGCTCGGGGGCGTTTTGCGCCGCGCTTTAGGTATTTTTGAACCAGAGAAGCTTGGGGTTGAGACTATGGGGCCAATGTTTTAGATAATCGGAAACGTAATTTTGGAGTTTCCGAAATGACTGCTTTGCCGAACACCCATGACGCCGAGGCCATTCCCGAAGACGCGCGGGCGGAGGTCGATCGCCTTTTGCAGTCGGGCGACCTCTTTCGCTACACCGCGCCGCAGGACGCGCCGGTGGCGCTGCTGGAGGCGGAGTTCGCCGCGCTTTTAGGGGCAAAATACGCGGTTGCGGTGGCGTCCTGTTCGGCGGCGCTCTTTTTGTCGATGAAGGCGCTGGGCCTGCCGCGCGGGGCCAAGGTCCTGATCCCGGCCTTTACCTTTGCCGCTGTCCCCTCGGCGGTGGTGCATGCCGAGTGCGTGCCGGTGCTCTGCGAAGTGGGCGCCAACTACCGGATCGACCTCGACGATTTCGCGGCCAAGGTGCGGGGCGTCGATGCGGTGCTGATCTCGCACATGCGCGGCCACACGTCGGACATGGACGCGATCCTTGCGGGCGCTGCCGACGCGGGCGTGCCGGTGATCGAGGACGCGGCGCATTCGCTGGGCACGACGTGGAAAGGGCAGAATATCGGCACGCTGGGCGCTATGGGCTGCTTTTCCTTTCAGTCCTACAAGATGGTCAACGCGGGCGAAGGCGGCATCCTGATCACGGACGACGCCGACCTGGCGGCACGCGCGGTCATCATGTCGGGCGCCTACGAGCACAATTGGGCGAAACACCCGGTGCTGCAGGCGCCGTTCGCGCGCTGGCAGAACCAGCTGCCGCTTTATAATACGCGCCTGTCGAACCTCTCGGCGGCGATCATCCGCCCGCAACTGGCGCAGCTGGCGCGGCGCGTGGCGGACGGGCGGCGCAACCACGACCACGTCGCGGCACGGCTGAACGCGCTGCGTTGGATCGACGTGCCGGACGCCTTGCCGGGAGAAGAGCGGGCGCCGGATTCGATCCAGTTCAACCTCGTGGGCCTGACGGATGCGGAGGTGACGGCGTTTGTGCAGGCAACGGCGGAGGCGGGCATTAAGGTCCAGGTCTTTGGCCTTTCGAAAGACAACGCGCGCGCCTTCTGGAACTGGCAGTTCCTGAGCGATCTGCCCGAGCTGCCGCAGACGCGTGCGATGCTGCGCCGGGCCTGTGACGTGCGCCTGCCGGCACGGCTCACGCTGGCCGAATGTGACGCGGTCGCGGACATGCTGACGGCAGCGGTGATGCAAGTGATGCAGCGCGACGCGGCTTGACTAGCTGCGGTGAACGGAGAGGTGATCGTGCATCCAGGCATGGCGCGCGAGCATCGGCTCTGACACGTCACGGGTGATGATCCGGCGCAGCTTGCGCGCGACCTCGTAGGGGATGTCCTGCAGGATGCCGCGCCGCGCGATCACCGACACGGTGCGCGTGAGCGGCTGGAATGGCAGCGCGAAGACGTCGAGCGGCTCGGCGAGACGGCTGGCGCGGTTGAGCGCGAGCGGCGTCAGGATCGTCCAGCCCGCGCCAGAGCCGACCATCGCGAGGATCGCGTGGTAGCTGTCGAGCTCGAACCGTTGGGTCACGGCGAGGTTCTGGCGGACAAGGTGCGAGGCGATCTGCCGGCCCATGACGTGGCGCGACGTATATTGCACAAGCGGATGCGTTTGCAGCTGCGGCAAGAGCGGCGCGGCGTGGTCCAGGAGGCCCTGCGGTGCCGCCCCCACATAGCGCTCGGTCATCAGGCGGTGGACCTCCATCCAGTCGGCCTCTGCGCCCATCTCGGCAGCGACGATCACGTCAAGCGCGCGGGCGTCGAGCTGATCGTAGAGCGCATGGCTGGCGCCGGTGTCGAGCAGGAACTGCACATTCTTGAGCTCGCCGGCGATGAAAGACAGCAGCTGCGGCGTCACGTCGGCCTCGAAATCCTGGATCATGCCGAGGCGCAGGCGCGTCAGCGCCCCGAGGTTCCCGCGCGCGAGCTCGGCGCGGGCCTGTGCGGCCTCGTTGAGGATGGCCTGCGCGCGGCGGCGGAACGTCTCCCCGGCCGGGGTGAGCGACATCGGGCGCGCGTTGCGGTTGAGGAGCGAGACGCCAAGCGCCTCTTCGATGTTGGTGAGCTGCTGGGAGACGGCGGAGATGCTGGCGCCCAGACGGCGGGCCGCGGCAGAGATCGACAGCTCTTCGGCGCAGGCGACAAACACCTCGACCCCCCAGAGGGTTATCTTGCGCGGGGAGGCCGGCATGGGCCGGGCCTATTTGCTCATGCGGGAGAGCTTCTCCTGCAGGTCTGCCAGCTGCGCCTTGATGTCGTCGAGCCCCTCGTCGCCCTCGGATTTCGGCGCTGCAGAAGGCGTGCCGGGCCAGGTGCCCATGCCCCCGGCCATGCCGCCTGTCATCGCCTTCATGAAGGCTTCCTGCTGGGCCTTCATCGCCTCGAAGCCGGGCATGGAGGACATCGGGTTCATCGCGCCCATATTCTCCATCATGCGGGACTGGCCGTCGCGCAGCATGTCGAACGACATCTGCAGAAAGTCCGGCACGATGGTGGTCGCCTGGCTGGTGTAGCTGCGCACGAGGTCGGTCAACACGTTGATCGGCAACACGTTTTCGCCGCGGCTTTCGTGTTCCGCGATGATCTGCAAGAGGTACTGGCGGGTCAGGTCGTCGCCGGATTTGAGGTCGACAATCTGCACCTCGCGCCCGTCCCGGATAAACCCGGCGATGTCCTCGAGCGTGACGTAGTCGCTGGTTTCGGTGTTGTAGAGCCGGCGGCTGGCGTAGCGCTTGATCAGCAGCGTGTCACCGGATGTCGCGCCTGTTTTCGCGCCTGCCTTAACCATGTGCTCGCTCTCCCCATGCTGCACCGTGGCGAAAGCCTAAGACAGGTCCGTGCAAAAAGAAAGAGCAGACCCGAAGGCCTGCTCGATCTGGCACCACCCTGGGAGGAGGAGGGGGCGGTGCGTTCTGGTGCGCCGATTACTTGGCAGTCGCGGCTTTCTTGGCGACGGCGGTCATGTCTTCGGTGGCTTTCTTCATGGCTTTCGAGGTGTCCTCGGCCACGTCCTTGCCAGCCGACATCATTAGCTCGACGGTGTCCATTTGCACTTTCTTCGCGATCTCGGCGAAGGCGGCCATGTGCTCGGCGGCGGTTTCGGCTTGTGCCGAAGCAAAGTCGGTCATCGCCTTGGCGTAGTCAGCCGGCTCGGATTTGACTTTGGCGATGTCGCCCATCTTGGTCAGGGTCTCTTTGGTCCACTTGGCCGAGATGTCAGCCGATTTCTCAGCTGCGTCGAGGGCCACGTGCGAGAGTTTCTCGTTGAGCGTGGCGGTCGATTTGAAGGCGTCTTCCATCGCTTTGGTGTCGACGGGGAATGCGCCCATCATGTCCTTGAGGATCGCGCTCATGTCTTGTGTCTTGGCAGCCATTTCTCAGCTCCTTTTTCAAATTCCGTAGCGACAGAGTGTTTTCTGCGTCTGCACCCCAGATACGTGCTGCGCCGCAGCAATTCAAGGGGTGATACGTTTGCAAGTGCAGAAAAATGCGCGTTCCAATAAATTTGCCCAAGGGACAGGCAAACCCGACCTAGTGGTAGGTTGAGTGCCTCACGCGACCGCCGCTGCCTTGATCTTCACATACGAGCCCGGAGCGGCCTCGAGCACTGGGTGGTCCTCGTCGCCTGGTGTGCGGGCGCCGACCATCTTGCCGGAACGCGGCGCGATCCACGCCTCCCAGCGCGGCCACCAGCTGCCCTCGTGGAAATCGGCGTCCGCTTGCCAGGCGTCCTGGTCGCCGCTGAGGTCCTCGTTGGTGTAGTGACCATATTTGACCTTGGTCGGCGGGTTCACGATCCCGGCGATGTGGCCCGATTCCGACAGGACAAACGTGCGGTCCTTGGACCCGAACTGTTGCAGGCCCGCGTAGACCGAGCGCCACGCGGCGATGTGGTCGGTCTCGCACGCGATCGAGATCACCGGCAGCGTCACATCGCTGAGGTGCACGCGCTCGCCGAGGATTTCCATCCCCTCCCCCACGAAGGTGTTCTCGCGGCAGAGGTCCTTGAGGTACTGCATGACCATCGCGGCGGGCAGGTTGGCCCCGTCCCCGTTCCAGTAGAGCAGGTCAAAGGCGGGAGGCGCCTCGCCCATCATGTAGCTCTTGATCGCGGGGGTGTAGATCAGGTCGTTCGAGCGCAGGAACGAGAACGTCCGCGCCATGATCATCGAGCGCAGGATGCCGTGCTCGGCCACCTCATCGCCGATCCCGTGGTAGAAATCGTCCTGCAGAAAGGGCGTGAACTCGCCCTGGTCGGCAAAGTCCGTCAGCGCGGTAAAGAAGGTCGCCGACTTGATCGAGCGGTCCTTTTTCTTTTTCAGATACGCCAGGGTCAGCGCCAGCGTCGTGCCGGCAATGCAGTAGCCGATGGCGTTGATCTGCTTTTGGCCGGTGATTGCCTTGACCTGATCGATGGCCTCCAGATACCCGTCCTTGACGTAGTCATCCATCGTCACGTCCGCATACGACGGATCCGGGTTGATCCAGCTGACGACGAAGAGCGTGTAGCCCTGATCCACCACCCATTTGATGAACGAGTTCTTCTCCTTGAGATCGAGAATGTAGTATTTGTTGATCCACGGCGGGAAGATCACGATGGGCGTTGCGTGCACCTTTTCGGTGGTGGGCGTGAACTGGATCAGCTCCATCATGCGGTTGCGGTAGACCACCTGCCCCGGAGTGGTGGCGATGTTGCCGCCCACCTCGAACGCGGTCTCGTCCGCCAGCCGCACGAGCAGCTCGCCCCGGTTCGCCTCGATGTCCGACACCAGGTTCTCGAGCCCCTTGAGGAGCGACGCGCCCTCCGTCTCGACCGCCTTTTCCAGCGCATCGGGGTTGGTGCCGAGAAAGTTCGTCGGCGCCATCATGTCCGCGATCTGGCTGGTAAAGTACCGCAGCCGCGTCTTTTCGGTGGCGTCGAGGTGATCGAGATCGGCCACCGCCGCATTCATCGCGTCCGCAGCGGTCAGGTATTGCCGCTTGATGTAGTTGAAATAGGGATGCGTCTGCCAGAGCGGGTTGGAAAACCGGCGGTCCTTTGGGCCGGGGTCGTCGGGCGCCTTGAGCTGCCCTTTGGCCAGCGCCTGCTGCGCCTCGTAGTAGGTCTTGACCGCATCACCCCAATAACGGACCTGGTGCTCCCACATCTTGGCCGGATCCTGCATCCAGGTCTGCCAGTATGACGTCGCGGCCTCCGTCCAAAGCGCCGGGTCGGGCCCGCCCAGCGCCGGATTGACCGGGTCGCGCGCGCCCAACGCCTTGATCATCCGCTGCGAGAGATCCTCGATCTTGTCGACATTGGCCTGAAGTCGCTCGAGTTTGCCGTCCGCCTCCGCTTTCGGGTCTGCGCCAACTTTTCCGTCCGAAGGTGTCTCAGGAGTTGTCATGTCGATTTTTTCCGAGTAGCGTTGCCGCAGCGCAGCATTAGGGATGCTTGCACTAACTACTGTCACACAAGGCAGAATGGCCAGTGTACCTGCACGCATAGCGGCCATGCACGGCATAATTGTGCCTATGTTTTGTGCGACCGCAGTCAGGTCCGGTTTGGCGATGACGCCGGACCCGTGGCCGGGAAAGGACACCACATGCGCTTTATGATCCCCTACGATGTGATGGAGACGGTCCGCAACACCAACCAGTGGCTCGGTGCCTCGGCCAAGACGCTGGGCGCCTACCCGATGTTCGCGCCTTTTCCGAACCCGGCGCTCAGCTGGCTCGCCGCCTGGGGCGAGGTGACCGAACGCACGTTCGACCGCATGGTGACCAAACCCGGCTGGGGCATCCGCTCGATGACCGGGGAGGACGGCAAGGACCACGTGGTGCAGAAATCCGTGGTGATGGAGCGCCCGTTCGGCGATCTGCTGCATTTCGATGTGCTCGGGCGCAAGCCCAAACCGCGCAAGGTTCTGCTGGTCGCGCCAATGTCGGGCCACTACGCGACCTTGCTGCGCTCCACGGTCATGTCGCTGATCCCCGACTGCGAGGTCTACGTCACCGACTGGCACAATGCGCGCGACATCCCGGTCTCTGCCGGCACGTTCGATGTCGAGGACTACACGCTTTACCTGGCCGATTTCATGCGCCACCTCGGCCCCGAGGTGCATGTGATCGCCGTCTGCCAACCCGCGCCTCTGGCACTTGCCGCGACCGCCTACCTCGCCGAAGAAGAGCCGGAGGCGCAGCCCGCCTCGCTGACGCTCATCGGCGGCCCGATCGACCCGAACGCCGCGCCCACCGAGGTCACCGACTTTGGCCATTCGGTGACGATGGGCATGCTTGAAGAGACGATGATCCAGCGCGTCGGGTTCAAGTACAAAGGCGTCGGGCGGCTGGTCTATCCGGGCCTTCTGCAGCTGGCGTCCTTCATGTCGATGAACAGCGAACGGCATGCGAGCGCATTCACGAACCAGATCTCCGCCGTCGCGCGCGGCGAGGCGCATGATTTCGACAAGCACAACAGCTTCTACGACGAGTACCTGGCGGTGATGGACATGCCGGCGGAGTTCTACCTGTCGACCGTGGACCGCATCTTCAAGAAGGCCGAGATCGCCGCCAACACGTTCACCGTGCGCGGCAAACCCGTGGACATCGGCAAGATCACCACCGTTGCGGTCAAGACCGTCGAAGGCGCCAAGGACGACATCTCGGCCCCCGGTCAATGCGTCGCCGCACTGGACCTTCTGACCGGCCTGCCGGCGTCGATGAAGGCCAGCCACCTCGAGCCGGACGCCGGCCACTACGGCATCTTTGCCGGCAAGAGCTGGCGCAACAACATCCGGCCCCTGGTGCTCGACTTCATCGACAGCAACAGCCGCAAGGCGCCGAAAGCGGCGAACACCAACTCCGCCGCCTGAGCCCGGCGTCACCTGTGGAGGGGGCCAGCCCCCGCCCTTCGGGCCCCCCGGAGTTTATCTGGGAAGATGAAGCTGGAACTCCAGTATCTTCATCTGGCCAAGGGCTCCGCCCGTTCACAGGCGAAACGCTCCACTGGAGCGTTTCCGGGAAACCTGCTCACTCCCCGCCGGAGGCTCCCGCAGATGGGGCCGCGGTGCGGTTTAAAGACTATGTGCCTGGCTTTCCTGCTTTTGCAAATACTGCGTCGATCATCGCCTGAGTACCGCGGGAGAATTCGAGCGGGCTTGGGTAGGCCGTGCCGTCTTGCACGGTCCGGGTGAAGTTCTCGACTTGCGCGACGTAGTGGTTGATCGCGGGAAAGCGCGCGACCTCGGTCGTCGTCCCGCGGCTGAGGTGCAATTCGGCCTGGCCGAAGACCTGCGGGTTGAACGGCGCTGTGAGGCGGAGGACGCCTTCGGTGCCGTGAAAGGTCATCTCTTGCCTTGGGTGCATCCGCATGGACGTGACGGCGTGGTAGCGGAACGAGGGGAACTGCGCGCAGACGCGGGCCCAGATGTCGACGCCGTTCTCCCAGGCGATCTCGGCGTGCGTGATCTCTTCGGGCTCCTCGCCGGTCACGAAGCGGGCTGATCCGTAGGTGTAGACGCCGATGTCGGGGATGCCGCCGCCGCCGGTTTCGGGGGTGTTGCGGATGTTGCCGGGATCACCGCTGTTGTCGTAGCTGAAGACCCCGTCGACCTGCACCAGCTTGCCGATCGCGCCGTCCTGCACCAACTCGCGTGCCCGCTGCCACTGCGGGTGGTGCACGATCATGTAGGCTTCGGCGGCGAGGAGGCCGGACCCATCACGTTTGGCAATCACCGCATCGAACTCTGCCGCCTGCATCGCGAGGGGCTTTTCCACGAGGACGTGCTTGCCGGCGTCCAGCGCCTTGAGCGTCCAGTCCACGTGCAGGTGGTTCGGCAGCGGGATGTAGACCGCGTCGATCTCCGCATCCGCCAGCAGCGCCTCGTAGGTGTCGTGAACGCGCAGCCCCGGCGCGAAAGCCTGAAATGGGGCTGCCTTGTCCGGGGAGGACGTGGCAAGCGCTGTCAGCTCTCCGCCGCGCGCTGCGTGGATCGCGGGCGCCATCTGTTCGCGCGCAAACCGCGCCGCGCCGAGGATGCCCCACCTGAGATGTTCTGCCACTTTGTGCCTCCCGCATAAAGAAAGGGCGATCCTGCAACGGACCGCCCCGGGAGGAAACCCTTGATTTGCGTGCGTTTATGCGCTGGCGAGCATACCCTGCGCCTTGGCCAGTTCGCGCATCTTCTTTTGCAGCTTTTCGAAGGCGCGCACCTCGATCTGGCGGATGCGCTCGCGGCTGACGTCGTATTCCGACGACAGGTCCTCAAGCGTGATTGTCTGGTCGCTGAGGCGGCGTTTGACCAGGATGTCCTTCTCGCGGTCGTTGAGGACCTCCATCGCCTGCGCAAGCAGCTCCCGGCGGTAGTCGAGCTCGTCCTTGGCCTCGTAGTCGCCGGCCTGGTCCGCGCTCTCGTCCTCGAGCCAGTCCTGCCATTGCATCGTGCCTTCGCCCTCGGAGCCGACGGTGGCGTTGAGCGAGGCGTCCCCGCCCGACATCCGCCGGTTCATCGAGATCACCTCGTCCTCGGTCACTCCAAGGTCGTTGGCGATGCGTGCAACATTCTCGGGACGCAGGTCACCCTCCTCGAGCGCGCCGATGCGGTTCTTGGCCTTGCGCAGGTTAAAGAAGAGTTTCTTCTGTCCCGACGTCGTGCCCATCTTGACCAGCGACCACGAGCGCAGGATGTATTCCTGGATCGAGGCGCGGATCCACCACATCGCGTAGGTCGCAAGCCGGAAGCCCTTCTCGGGATCAAAGCGTTTGACGGCTTGCATCAGGCCGACGTTCGCCTCGGAGATCACCTCCGCCTGCGGCAGGCCATAGCCCCGGTATCCCATCGCGATCTTGGCGGCGAGGCGTAGGTGCGACGTGACCATCCTGTGGGCGGCCTCGCTGTCCTGCTCCTCCACCCAGCGTTTGGCGAGCATGTACTCTTCCTCCGGCTCGAGGAGCGGAAACTTGCGGATATCCTGCAAGTAACGGCTGAGGCCCGCTTCGGGGCTCGGCGCCGGAAGGTTGGCATAATTGCTCATGTCTCGTCCCTTTCAGATCGGGCGGCTGATCAGGTCAGCGGCTAATGTAACACCCGTTAACATACCATGTAGGAAGCGTATGGGGTGTCTTCAAGCATCTTCGTTACGTCTTCGTTAACAACGTAAACACATCATTCGTTGCGCTATGCAATGCACGGCACCGTGATATCACGCACAGGTGAGGATGTATTTCAGACTTCTGTGCGCAGGTGCGCAATTAGGTCGCGCAAATCCTGCGGGTCCGGCGCTTGAAAGCGCAAAGCGTCTCCGGTCACCGGGTGGGTAAAGCCCAGCTCGGCGGCGTGCAGCGCTTGTCGGGAAAATCCCTGAACGTCCGCGCGCAGCTTGCGCCGCCCGCCGTAGACCGGATCGCCGATCAGGCCGTGACCGGCATGGGCCAGATGCGCGCGGATCTGATGGGTGCGCCCAGTCTCGAGCTGGCACGCCACAAGTGCCGCGCCCCCCAACCGCTCGATCACCTTGAGGCGCGTCACCGCGTGACGTCCGCCCTCGAAGGTCACCGCCTGCCGTTGCCGGTCCGTGCGGTGGCGCGCGAGGCCGGACGTGATCTTGACCACGCCGCCCGGCTCGACCGAAACGCCGCGCACCCCGATCAGCCGCGGATCGCCTACATCCGGCACGCCGTAGCACACCGCCCTGTAGACCCGGTGCGCGCTATGGGCGGCAAACTGCGCCGCCAGTCCGTGGTGCGCCGCGTCCGTCTTGGCGATCACCAAAAGCCCGCTTGTGTCCTTGTCGATGCGGTGCACGATGCCCGGGCGGCTCACCCCGCCCACCCCGGACAGCGCGCCGTCGAAATGGTGCAGAAGCGCGTTCACCAGCGTGCCCGATGGCGTGCCGGGCGCGGGGTGCACGACCATGCCGGCGGGTTTGTTCAACACGATCAGCGCATCATCCTCGAAGGCGATGTCGAGCGGGATCGCCTCCGCCTCCATATGCGAGGGCGCGGCCTCGGGAAGGTCAATCTCGATCACAGCCTCCGGCGCGGGCCGCGCCTTGGCGTCGGTGACCACCGCACCGTTCATTCGCACCGCACCCGCTTCGAGCAGCTTGGCCAGACGCGAGCGGCTGAGGGCCGCCTCCTCTGGCACATCGCGGGCAAGCGCCTTATCAAGGCGCGGCTGCGGCGCGGCGGAGAGATGAAAGGTAAGGCGGGTCATGGACGGCAAGGACCTGGCAGAGGCGGACAGCGGCGCGGTCGATCCCGGCACGCTGAGGTTTCTCAAAGTGCTGGTGGGCACGCTCACCGCGGTGATGATCCTTGGCCTCATAGCCATCGTCGCGCTGCTTGTCATCCGGCTTGGCCCCGCACCTGCGCCCACCCTTCCGGACGCCATCACCCTGCCGGACGGCACCACGCCCCTCGCCGTGACCTACGGAGCGGGCTGGTACGCGGTCGCAACCGACGAAGCGCTCTTGATCTACGGGACCGACGGCACGCTGCGCCAGACGGTCGAGATCAACCTGGAATGAGGGTGGTACCACCTCCCCGGCTCGAACGGGGGACCTCCTGATCCACAATCAGGCGCTCTAACCAACTGAGCTAAGGCGGCACTGGCACGGGAAATATCGCCGGCCCGGCGCGATTGCAACCCTCTTAGAAGAGGAGCTCCCAGGTCTGCTCGGTGAGCGGCTGGCCAAAGGACACCACCGGCTCGGACCTTACGCAGCGCCACCCATTTCGGGAATAAAGCGCACAGGCCGCCGCGTGCTCGGCATGGGTCCAAAGCACCATGCCGGGATAGCCGCCCGCCTTGGCAAACGCCACACAGGTCTCCAAAAGGCGCCGTCCCAGCCCCCTGCCCTGCGCCGCCGGTTCCAGAAAAAACAGCCGCAGCTTGGCCCGGCCATCGCCTGCCGGCACGCAAAAGATCGACCCAAGCGGCACGCCGTCCTCGACGGCCACCCAGCCCTGCGCCGGCTCCGGTGCGTCCTGCGGCTCGAAGGCTTGCAGGATCTCATCGACCAGCGCGCCAAACGTGTCGTCGAACCCGTGCGCATCCGCGTAATACGTCTGATGCGCCGCCACGAGCCACGGACGATCCTGGGGTACATAGGTGCGAATCTCTGCCATGGCGCCACCCTGCCGCGCCCCGGCTTGCAGAGCAAACGCACTTCGCGCTATGGCCAAAGGCCAAGACGGGAGACGTGTCATGGGCATCAACACCGAACGCGACATCGAGGCCAACCTGCAGATCGGCCCGACCGACCAGGGCATGGTGCGGCTCTTCATCACCGCAAACGGGATCGAGATCCCGATGGACTTCGACCCCGACGAGGCCCGAGAAATCGCCGAGGAAATGCTCGCCGCCGCCAAGATGGCCGACCGCGCTTAACCCGGACTGCCGCGCGCACCGTACCGGCTTCTTCTGGCCAAAAAATATCCTCCCCGAAGGGCCCGGCTGCCACACCGCGCAACCTCAGAGGGAAAGCTCCCCCATCGCAGGGTCTCTCAAATACATCAGACGACGCGCGGCCTGCGTGCCAAAGCGCTGGATCACCGCCTTACGCCGGGCCGCGGCCAGCTTGTCCTCAGGCGCCATGCGCAGGACTTCCGCGCCATAGGCATCCCCGATGATCAGCCCCGTCCCCTCGGGCAAGAGGTCCGTGGGAAAATGCTCATCCACGGCCCAGAAATAGCGATCGCACCATTCCAGGTAGCCCTCCCACTTGCCGTCCGAGATGAAATCGGCGCGGGAGGACTTGCACTCGACCACCCAGATCTCTCCCTTCGACCCCAGCGCCATCACGTCCACGCGCTTGCCGCGCTCGGGCGTGAACTCCTCGAGGCACACCATCCCGAGCGAGGCGAGATAGCGCACCACCCCGCGCGCCAGGAGCTGCCCCGGCTGCAATTCCAAACCACCATCGTGCATAAGGTGACTATGAACAAAGTGTGAACGCGCAATCAACCCTCCCGCACCGTGATCGGTGCCGAAATGTGGCCAATCTGCCCTTGCGAGCCCCATTGCCCAGCCCTACATCCGGGTCAGGCGGGTTCTGCCCTTCTCGATTTCGGTGAAATTCCGGTGGCCTTAAGCAAATCCGAGGGAGCTGGCTCTGTCCTTGCCCTGGCTTGGTTACCTGGCGCCCACCTGTATATACAGGTCCTCGGGAATGAGTATCGACCGGTTGGTGTGGTCCCGCCGCCTTTCCTTCACGGACGGACAAATCCGCAGTCATCACCCGTGCGCCAGAAACGCAAAAACCCCAGCAATTGCCGGGGTTTCCAGTCACTTGGAGGAAGGCTCAGATCTTGCGCTTCGGCTTCTCCGCCTTCACCGGGATCGGCACATAGTCCCGCGTGCCTTGCGGTTCGACCAAGCCGTCCAGCCAGTCGCGCAGCGCCTTCAGCGCTTCCGTCACTCGATCTTCAAGATACCGCATGGCTCTCTCCCTTCGCCCTTGAAAGGTACGCGATAGAGACCAAACTTCAACCCACTCGTGCGGGTTCCCGCCACTTTTTTGCCTCGATTTGTCCCGATGCTTGCAGAAACGGCGGATGTCCGCGCGTATCTGAGGCCGGCCCATCCGGGGCTGCGCAACCAAGGAATGCCGCGCCATGTCCACCTCCGACTTCGATCCCGCGCGCCGCGCAAGCTCCGGCCACGACGTCCGCCAGGCGCGGGAGATCACCGGCCACCTCAGTTGGCTCGACACGATCACCGGCACCGCGCTTGGCGTTCTAGCCTGCGCTTCGGGCATCTACACGTACCTCGGCGTTTCCTCGCTCCTCGACGAAAACGGCGCGCTCAGCTTCCTTGCGGCAGCCGCCTTTTCCATCGCCGTCTCCGTCGCGATCTTTGTCTTTTGGTCCTACATGATGCGCATCTTTCCCGCCGTGCGCACGGTGAGGGCGCGGGTCGGTATGTTCCTGGCGATGTGCGTCGGCTCGCTCTTCATCGTCGCCATGTCGTCGTGGCTGAACGCCGCGGCGCTGGCCGGCTCGGCGGCAGTGGAGCAGCACCTGGCCAAGACCGTGCAGGACTACCAAGACGCGCTCGAGCAGGCCAACTTGATCGCCGTCTCCGGCCAGTCGCTCGAGCGGGACGTCGCGCGGATGCGCCAGACGCTCGAAGACCTCAGCGAGCAGGAGGCGGCAGGTGATCTTTCCGGCCTCGCCGGACGCGGCGCCGTTTTCCGCATCCTGCGCCAAAAGAGTGAAGAGCTCCGTGGCCTCGAGGCGCAGATCGCCGCCCAGGGCCCACAGGTCGAGGGCGTGTTCGACGAGGGCAACGCCATCCTCAGCCGCATGCGCGCTCTGACAGTCGAGACCGGCGCGGTCGAGGGGCGCTCGGTCCTCTTCTCCGAGGAGGCGGTGCGCCTCGCCGGACTCATCGCCACCCTGCGCCAGCTCTCCGTCGCGCCGCTTGTGGACCGCTCGGCGCAGGACCTTTCGGCGGTTGTGGTTGTGCCGGAACTCGATCAGCGCTCGGATGTGGCCTCCGGCCAGCAGGCCACCATCGACGCCGTGCTGGTCGCCATCGCCCAGCGCGCGGAGACGCTTGCTCTGGCGGCGCAGGCCGTGATGGCCCTGCCCGCTCCGCCCGACACGACCTATACGC
Source organism: Pseudaestuariivita sp. (assembly GCF_052825805.1). Taxonomy (NCBI): domain Bacteria; kingdom Pseudomonadati; phylum Pseudomonadota; class Alphaproteobacteria; order Rhodobacterales; family Paracoccaceae; genus Pseudaestuariivita; species Pseudaestuariivita sp. The sequence goes on from NZ_JBRBVB010000009.1 coordinate 200,695, forward strand.
CGATTTCCACCGCAGACGCGGTGATCCGCTATGCCGGCGACTTCATCCCCTCGTGGGCGGGCGCGATTGCCATCGACCTATTGCCGGGTGTTCTGGTGATGATCATTGCCGTCGCGCAAGGCGCAGTCCGGAGCGCGGAGGCGCGCGTGCCTATCGAGGACACGATGACGCTCGCCGAGCTGCGCGCCGCGGTGGCCGCCCTGCGCGAGGTCGAGGACGGTGTGCCGCCACGGGCGCAAAAGCTGCCTCCGCCCGCGAAATCATCTGACCCGCCGGAGGCGACATGAGCACGGCCGACACATCCGAAGACGCGCCCAAACGCGGCCCCGGCAGCATCCTCAAATGGATCCTCGCGCTGCAGGTCTTCATCGGGCTCTTCATCGTCGGGGTCGACATCGCGCCGAACCTTGCGACGAACCTGCGCCCGTCGAGTGCGCCGAACCTCACGCAGCCCGTGCTGCCCGGTGACCAGACCCGGCGCTACCGCGACGACTGGACACCGAACCCCGGCCGCCCGTCGAGCCCGCTTCAGACGCCCGGCGACATGCCCTCCCGCCTGCTCTTTACGCCGGACGAGGGTGACGCGAGCGTCCTGACGCTGACCGGCAAAATCCGCGAGGGCGATGCCGCGCGCTTTGCCGAGGCCATCGCGGCGCGCCCCGGCATCGCTGCGCTGCGTCTGCATTCGCCCGGCGGCTCGGTCCGCGACGCGCTCGACATCGGGCGGCAGGCGCGCGAGCTGGGTCTGAACACAATCATGCAGGCGGGCGACATTTGCCTCTCGGCCTGTCCCTACCTCTTTGCCGGGGGCGTGGCGCGGAGCGCAGACGAGGACGCCTCCATCGGCGTGCACCAGAGCTATTTCGGCTCAAACTCTGTTCTGCCCGCGTTCCTCGCCGTTTCCAACATCCAGCGCGGACAGGGCGAGGTGATGACCTACCTCGCCGCGATGGGCGTGGACGTTCTGGTCATGCAGCACGCGCTGGTGACCCCGCCGGACGAGATCTACCTGCTGTTGCCCGAAGAGCTGGAGCGCTACCGGATGGTCACATCGGCTGAGGGCGCGACATGAGGTGGCTCGTTGCCTGTCTGGCGCTGTCCGCCTGCGCCGCAGCCCCGCAAGACACCCTGCCAGACGTCGATTTCAGCGCGCCCGTGGTGACTATTCTGGGAGACGAGGGCGGCAACCCCGGCGCCTACCGAGACCTTCGCGCCCGGCTTGCCGCCTCCGGCACGCGCGTCCAGCTCGGAGAGTGCAATTCGGCCTGCACCATGCTGATGACGCTGCCGAACGCCTGCCTGATCCCTGACACACGGTTCGGGTTTCATACAAGCAACGTGGGCGGGCTGTTCAACCCGATGCTCGCAGAGACCTACCGGGCCGGGATCCTTGCGCGGTTTCAGGCGGAGTGGAGTCAAAGTGAGCGGATCCAGAGGATCACGGCGGAAGAGGCTGTCGCACTTGATCCGGGTTTGAGACTTTGCGGCGGATAAAGCTAACCTGCTTTTGAACTGAGACATAAGGAACAGAAGTTCACGCGCCGACCCGAAGGGTGGCGCAATCGCGCCGCCCCAATGGGGGCGGGTCGGCGCGGCCTGACGGTACCCGTCAGGCGGGCGCTTTGATTTAGGCGTTCGCGCTTATGGTCAAACGCAAGAGCCTCAGACCATCCGCCCAGTCGCCTGCTCCGCCGCCGCGCGAATGCTCGCGATGTTCGTGCCATACGCAGCCGGTGCCGCCACCGATCCACCCTTGAACACAGCCGACCCGGCCACCAGCACATCCGCACCAGCCGCCGCGACCAAAGGCGCCGTCACAGGGTCCACGCCCCCGTCAATCTCGATATGGATCGGGCGTTCAGCGATCATCGCGCGCAGATCGCGGACCTTGGCGATCTGGCTCTCGATGAACTTCTGCCCGCCAAAGCCGGGATTTACCGTCATCACACAGACCAGATCAACGAGGTCCAGCACATGCGCGATCGCGCTCAAGGGTGTGCCGGGGTTCAGCGCCACGCCGGCCTTGACCTTGAACGCGCGGATCAGCTGCAACGTGCGGTGCAAATGCGGGCCCGCCTCCGCATGGGCGGTGATCACGTCGGCGCCCGCCTTGGCGTAGGCTTCGACCGAAGCGTCCACAGGCGAGATCATCAGGTGCACATCCATGACCGTCTTGATATGCGGGCGGATCGCGGCGCACATTGCCGGGCCAAAGGTCAGGTTCGGCACGAAGTGGTTGTCCATCACGTCGACGTGGATCCAGTCGGCGCCCGCAGCCTCCACCGCGCGGATTTCGGCGCCGAAGTTGGCAAAGTCGGCGGCGAGGATGGACGGGGCGATCTTGATCGAACGGTCAAAGGACATGGCGCACCTCTTATGAGCTGCGCGCCTTGTGCGCCGGGGTGGTGGGATTCGCAACTGGTGTAGGATGGGTGCTTGCACCCATCCTAGGTTTGAAGCCAGCGCTCCAGAGCCTGCGTCGTCTTCTCCGGCTGCTCGAGCGTCGGCAGGTGGCCCGCCCCTGCGATCACCTCGAGCACCGCCCCCGGGATCAGATCGCGCATCAAGGTGTGGCGGTGGAGCGGGCAAAGCCCGTCATCCTCCCCGCACAGCACCAGCGTCGGCACGCGCACCGCTTTCAGGCTCACCTGCTGGTCAGGCCGCGCCTGCAGTGCCCGCGACTGTCGGACGAACACCTCCGGCCCCAGCGCCTCTGCCATGGCCATACACGTGTCGAGGATCGCACCGAGGTTCGGGCCGTCCGCGAGGTAGTTCGGCTTCATCTCGTCGCGCATCACGCTGCGGAGCTGGCCGCCCTGCACCTTGGCGATCTGCGGCTCCCTCGCAGCGGCGACAGCGGGGTGCTCGGCCTTGGGGTTGGTGTCCATGAGCGCGAGGCGCGTGACGCGGTCCGGCGCGCGGCGGATCACCTCCATCGCCACGATCCCGCCCATCGACAGCCCCGCAAGTGCGAAGCGCGGCGGGGTATGGGCAAGCACCTCCTCCGCAAGCACCTCGATGCTGTCGGAGGACGTAATGGGCGCCACCATGACGGCACGCTTAGCGCTCAAGGCGTTGATCTGCGGGGCAAAGAGCCGGGCATCGCACATCATGCCCGGCAGCAGCACCAAAGGGTCTGGCACGACCTCAGCCGACCCAAGTCGGCCCGGCGGGATCGTCCGTATTGCGCACGCGGAACATCGACGCCTCGCCCGACATCGACGGTGTCATGTCGTGCGGCACCCCCGGCGGCACGGCGCATGTATCGCCCGGGTTCAGCACGCGGTCCTGGCCGTCCATGGTGATCTTCCAATGGCCGCGCATGGGCATCAGGATGTGGTGGCAATCCAGCGTTTGAAGCCCTTCGCCCGGCGTGCGGTGCGAGATGAAATCGACCTCGAACCCCGGCTTGTCGACCAGCATGGCCTCCGCGCCGATCACCGGCGCAGGCTTGTCGGACGACAGCGCCATCATGTCCCAGTAGCGCGCCACGTAGGTCGGCACGACCTCGCCCGCACTCGGCTCGGGCATGCGTGCGAGGATGTCATCGCCCAGCAAGGGCATGGGTGACACGCCGTCCGGCAGCGCCTGTCCGCGCTTGGTGTCGTAGAGCTTGCCAGTCTCGGCCAGCACGAGCCCGTGATCCTTGGCATCGGTGATGACTTCCGGCGCCCAGAGCACGCCGCCGCCCGCATCATCCCCGCCGAGGATCGCCATGATCATCCCGTAGTCGGTGCCGATGTTCTCGAACCCGCGGAAGATGCCGGTCGGGATGTTGAAGATGTCGCCCTCCTCGAGCACGACCTCGCCAGCCTTCCCGTGCCGGCCCCAGAAGAACCGCCAGCGCCCCTTGAGGACAAAGAAGACTTCGGCCGTGCGGTGCGAGTGCAGCGAGTTGCGGCACTTGGGTGGCTGCCCGGCCGCGCCGATGTTGAAGCCCGGCGTGTCCTTGATGTGCACGTGCTGGTCGGCGCTTTCGCTGACCCCGCCCCCGATGATGGTGAAGTTCTCCTTTTGATCGGACCCGGGCGTGTGCGCGTCGATGAACGCGGTCTTGCAGGGGATCAGGTCACCATAGCGGACGATGCGGGCGTCCAGTTCGGCGGGGGTCATGTCGGGTCTCCTTGGTGTGCCGAGGCGTACCGTGACAATCTTTGCATACGAATGCAAGCATCCGTGCCTGCCCTGAATTTGAACATCTGATCAAAAATGCGGCCAAAGCCCTTGCATCTGGCCATGGAGCGGCAAGGATACCGGCACACAAACAGGGAGACCCTGACGATGAGACTGCAAAAGACTGCCATTGTCGGCGCGCTGATGCTGAGCACCGCGCTGCCTGCCACCGCCGAGACGCTGCGATGGGCGCGCGCCGGGGACGCGCTGACGCTCGACCCGCATGCCCAGAACGAAGGGCCCACTTCGGCCCTTGCCCACCAGATCATGGAACCGCTCGTGATGCGCGACATGACCGGCGCGATTGTGCCGGCGCTTGCGACCGAGTGGGGTCCCTCGCCCAACGATCCGAACGTGTGGGTGTTCAACCTGCGCGAGGGCGTTTCATTCCATGATGGCGCCGAGTTCGACTCGGGCGACGTCGTCTTTTCGCTCAACCGCGCGATGACGCCGGACAGCGACTACAAGGAGCTGCTCGCCTCGGTTACCGAAGTGCGCGCCACGGGGCCGGCCACGGTCGAGATCGTCACGAACGGTCCAAACCCGATCATGCCGAACAACCTCACCAACCTCTTTATCATGGACGAGGGCTGGGCGAACGCGAACAACGCCGTCAAGGTGCAGGACTACGAAGGCGGCGAGGACACCTATGCCGCCAAGAACGCCAACGGCACGGGGCCCTACAAGCTGGTCAGCCGCGAGCCCGACGTGCGCACGGTCCTGACGATCAACGAGCAATACTGGGGCTCGAACGAGTTCCCGATGGACGTGACCGAAATCATCTACACCCCGATCCAGAACGCCGCGACGCGGGTGGCGGCGCTCTTGTCGGGTGAGGTGGACTTTATCCAGGATGTGCCGGTGCAGGACCTCGAGCGGGTCGCGGGCACCGACGGGCTCGACGTGCGCACCGCGCCGCAGAACCGGGTGATCTTCTTTGGTCTCAACTCGGGCGACGCGGATCTCGCCAACGACAACGTGGACGGCGCCAACCCGCTGAGCGACGTGCGCGTGCGCAAGGCGATGTCGATGGCGATCAACCGCGACGCGATCCAGCAGGTCGTCATGCGCGGCCAGTCGGCGCCCGCCGGCATGATCGCCCCGCCGTTTGTCAACGGCTGGAACGAGGAGATGGACAGCTCGTCCGTGACCGATGTGGACGGCGCACGCGCGCTGATGGAAGAGGCCGGCTATGCCGATGGCTTCACCATCCAGCTCGACTGCCCGAACGACCGCTACATCAACGACGAGGCGATCTGCCAGGCCGCCGTCGGCATGCTGGCGCAGATCGGTGTGACGGTGAACCTCGACGCAAAACCCAAGGCGCAGCACTTCCCGCTTTTGAGCAATCTGGAGACGGATTTCTACATGCTGGGCTGGGGCGTGCCGACCTACGATTCGGAGTACGTGTTCAACTTCCTCGTCCATACCAAGGGTGAGCGGTACGGGTCCTGGAACGCCACGCGCTATACCAATCCCGACCTCGACATGACGATCCAGGCGCTGGCGTCCGAGACGGACCTCGAAAAGCGCAACGCCATGATCAACGACATCTGGACCGTCGTGCAGGATGAGGCGCTCTACATCCCGATCCACCACCAGGTGCTGAACTGGGGCATGGCCTCGAAAATCGGCACGATCGTGGCGCCGGACGACACGGCGAAGTTCAAGTACTTCGAGATCGAGTAAGAGGTTTTGCGAGGGCGCTTCTGGGCGCCCTCGCGGCACGGGGGGGGGGGGGGGGGGGGGGGGGGGGGGGGGGGGGGGGGGGGGGGGGGGGGGGGGGGGGGGGGGGGGGGGGGGGGGGGGGCGGGCGGGCGGGGGGGGAGGCCGGGGGGGGTGGGGGGGGGGGGGGCGGGGGGGTGGGTGGTGGTGGTCGTGCGTGTGCGTGTGTGTGTGTGCGTTTGCGCATGTGAAGCCGTTAGCGGTGGGGTTAAATTGTTCGTTGGGGCCGGATTTGATGAAGCCGTTTTTGGAGGAGTTATCGGAGGTTGCAGGGACGTATGTTTC